>NZ_JBQQCA010000034.1:0-73398 GCF_052246635.1 Streptomyces sp. 6N223
GGGGCAGAACCCCCCCCCCCCCCCCCCACGGCCGTCTCCCCCGGGCCTCAGCCCTCTCTCAACTCCCCGACATCACGCCGGCGCCCGCCAGCCTGTCCTCGAACTCCCCCCTCGCTCCGCTGTCGCTGCAGCGCTCCAGGCATTCGCGGAAGTCCCTCAGATACGCCGCGCCGAGGTGAGAACGCAGTCCGCCGAGCAACTCCACCGCGCGCAACGCGTGGTGACACCCCTCGGCCACCTCACCGGACTTCACCCGCGCGGTGGCGAGCAGCAGCAGGTCGATGGTGCGGCGGCGAACGTAACGTTCCGGCAGGCTGTCGAGCGCCCTCTCGGCCCAGCGCGCCGACTCGGCCGGACGGCCGAGGTCGCGGAAGCAGTGCGCCAGCCCGTCGGCCAGGTGCGCCGTGTCAAAGTACCCGATCCACTCGGGCTCGTCGTCCGGGCGGACCCCATCCAGCGTCTCGATGGCCCGTTCGGCGCTCTGCTCGCAGGCTTGGGCGTCGCCGAGCAGGGCGTGCCCGCGCGCCTCCGCCACGTGGAACAGCGCCTCGACGGCAGGGGTTACCTGGCCGCGGGTGCCGCCGCGCGCGGCCAGGGCGAGCTGCACCACCTCGCGCGGATGGCCGAGATGCGGCGCGACGTGGCCCATGCCGTCGGCCAGCACGAATCCCCCGAAGGCGCGGTCGCCGGCGGCCTGGGCCAGCCGCAGCGCCTGGATGTAGTAGCGCTGCGCCAGATTCGGCCGGTCGCTGTCCACCGCCATGAAGCCGGCGAGCTTGGTGAGCCGTGCGACGGCGGCGAAGAGGCGGCGGCCGAGCTTCTCGGAGTACGTTCCCGTGAGCAGCCCCGAGACGAAACTGTTGAGGTAGTGCACCGCGACGGAGCGGATGTGGCCGCTGCCGAACCTGCGGTCGAGGCCGGACAGCGCCCGCGTGGTCTCCAGCACCGCTTCCACGTCGGCGACGCGCACCTGCGAGCCGCCCTTCCGGGAGACCTCCGCGTCGCAAGCCGTGATCAGCCAGTCGCGGCTCGGGCCGATCAAGGTGGACACCGCCACGGTGGGCCCGAAGACCAGGCCCCGGGGATCGGCGTCGCAGGACCACAGCTCGCAGGTCATCTCGACGGCGCCGGCCAGGTCGGGCGCGAATTTCAGACCGACACCGCTGGCCAGATTCTTGCCGTACGCCATGCCGATCTCTTCCAGTGACACGGTACGGTCGAGTTTCTCGCTGAGCACCTCCGCGATGATCACGGCCGTCCGGCCACGCGGTCGCTGGCCTCTCACCCACCGACTTACGGAGGTCTTGTCGTGCCGAAGGTCGAGTCCGAGCTTGCTGCCCCGAATATTCACTCGGCGAGCCAGTCCGGCGTTCGAGATCCCCGCCTCCTGGATCAACGCCTCAAGTCGCTGGTTCGGCTGGCGAGAAACAATCTGACGGGCAGCCATCGTTAATGATCCTTTCAATGAACTCCTGAGAGCCTAGAGCGGCCTTACCGACATCCAACAAGGCGATATGGTCAAGCGGCCTCCTTGTATCTATCTCGGACATAACAGCAACCATTCTCATTTTTCAGCTTTCACGTGACAACCGCGCCAAGAGGCGAGGTCACACCGTAGCCAGTTGCGCCCGGCGCACAAGTGGCATTTGCCGACAGGGGCGTCCGGGACGCTCTCCGCGCACGGGCTTCCCGTATACTGATTGATTCGCTTTTCAGACACGGCGCCGAGCGCGCCCGGTACTAGGCGTGACGAGGCACGACGGGCACGAGCCGCCAGAGGGCGATCAGCCGCTCAGGGGGCGGGACGTCCCCGGGCGCTCGCACAGGCCACCCCCCGGTTGAAAATGAAAATCGGCGGCCGCGCACACGACGGGGACGGTGCGCCGCCGGTGGCGGGCGCCCGCGGGATGCTGCGGCAGGCCTGGAGCCTGGGGCCGAGGGCGCCCAGAGCTGAGGCCGAACGCTCCTCTATTAAGTTGAAAGACAAACATCACTTCCTCTTGGTGGAAACTGCGGAGACAGACGAGGCACTCGTCTCGAGGCGCCCCTGACGCTGCCAAGCGCACGTCTATTTCCTCTCTCAAGCCGACTGAGAGAGGCAAGCAGCTTATCCAGAGATAGCCTCAGCGCTCGCAATGGGGACACACCACATCCTGACCGGATGCGGACCTCTGTCGTTTGATTGTCTCTTCGGCCACACCCTGCCAACGACGCTCGGTTGATCCGGGTCCGCAGGTTATCACGAATACTTTCCCTATTGCGCGTCAGGGGCGCACAGGAATTGCACTTGCCGAGTTCTTCACGTGGGGCGCACGTTGTCTTCAGGGGCGCGCAAAATTCATTTGCCCTAACCGGGACTACGCGGCGTGGCATACCCCTCGGTATTTTCGCCGTGGGTGACCACTCATCCGTAGCTCCTGCCCCATGGCGCGTGAAGTACACCATGGTGTCAACCTCGATCCACACATTCACCCCATCGAGCCAAGCCGAACCGCCATCGCCGGCGGCCTGGTGGTCACCGCCGCCGACGAGGCCGAGGCCGATGTGCTCGTCGAATGGCGAGCGGGTCGTCACCCGACCGACGTCTCCGAGTGGCTCCCCTGACTACGGCCAGCGCGCACGAAGATCCTCATGTCGAAGTGGCCCACACCCGACTGCCGCAGCTGGCACAGGCCGAGTTGTGGAGTCTGCGGTGCCACCTCGCGGGAGGGCAGGTCTCGCGCTTCAACGACGCGCAGCTCGGCACCACCGTCGTGGACCGCATCCGCAACCGCCGCATGACCCGACGCGCCCGGCGACGTTCGCTCCGGTGGGGGTGAGCGCCACGGCGACGGACGCGCGGACGCGCGGGCGGCCGCGAACGCTTGTGCGCTCCCGACTGGCAGGATGCCTCCCCGTGGCTGACAACGACGACGGCATCACCATCACGACCTTCGCCGAACGGCCGGGGCTGCTGGCGCGGGTCTACGAGATCGCCGAGGACTGGCCGGAGTTCATGGGGCATGACCCGGTCGGCAACGGCCTGTTCCACCGGGTCGCCGAGGAGTTCCCGGACCACGGCGTGGTCGCCACCGACGGCGACCGCGTCGTGGCGCGCGGGCGCAGCGTGCCCTTCAACGCCGAGCTGCCCGGCCGCGAGGAGCTGCCGGGCCAGGGCTGGGACCGGGTGATGGTGTGGGGCTTCGCCGACAAGCGGCGCGGCCACCGCGCCACCACCGCCGCCGCGCTCGACATCACCGTCGACCTCGACTACCTCGGGCGAGGGCTGTCCCACCGCATGCTGGCCGCGCTGCGGGACGCGGTCGGCAGGCAGGGGCACGAGGCGCTGGTGGCGCCGGTGCGCCCCACGGCCAAGCACCTCCAGCCGCGCGTCCCCATGGCGGACTACGTACGCCGGCGGCGCCCGGACGGGCTGCCCGCCGACGCGTGGCTGCGGGTGCACGTCAGGGCGGGCGGGGTCATCGAGAAGATCGCGCCCGCGTCGATGACCATCGGCGGCTCGCTGGACGACTGGCGCCGCTGGACCGGGCTGCCCTTCGACCGCGACGGCGACGTCGAGGTGCCGGGCGCGCTGGTGCCCGTGCACTGCGACACCGCCCACGACCACGCGGTCTACGTCGAGCCGAACGTGTGGGTTCGCCACCGGCTCCGCTCCCCCGCCGCGTGAGCCACGCCGTGTGACGCTCGTGTTATGTCCCGTCGCCCAGGATGGCCGCAACCCACTGGGACAAGGACACGAAGGGAGTTCAGGCATGGGACGCACCATGGCCGTCACCGCGGCCGCCGTCGTCTGCGGCGGGCTGGTCGGCTTCGGGGCCACCTCGTACGCCACCACGACCGTCACGCCGGGAGGCGCGGGGGCGTACGCGGCCGGCACGGCGGCGGACGACGAGGAGGAGGGATCGCGGGAGGACCACCACGGGCCGCACTTCGCGCTGTCGTGGGGCAACATGCTGCACGGTGAGACCGTCACCGAGGACCCCGAGACGGGCGAGCTCGTCCACCACGTGCAGCAGCAGGGCGAGGTCGTCGAGCGCGGCGACGGCACGGTCACGGTGGAGAGCTCGGACGGCACCACCTGGGAGTGGACGCTGACCGACGACACCGCGATCCACACGGAAGGGGGCGGGGAGGGGGACGCGGAGGCGTCCGGCATCGAGGTCGGCGACACCGTGATGGCCGGCGGCGTCCGCGAGGGCGACGTACGCACCGCCCACCACATCGGCGACCCGGCCCCCGAGCCCGGCGAGATACGGGAGGAGATCGAGCGAGGGCTGGAGGGCCTGCCGGAGGACCTGGAACTGCCGGAGCTGGAGGACCTGCCGCGCTGGTTCGACGAGCACGGCGGCGACGGGGAGGACGAGCAGGACGGCCAGGAGGAGCAGGACGCGGAGGGGTCGGCGGCGTAGTCCCCCCGTCGCGGGCCGCGCGGCGGGGCGGAGTCACGCCGTCAGGGGCGCAGGGGGGAGCCTCACGGCGATCTCCAGCCCGCCCTCGGGCAGGGCGCGGGCGGCGCAGGTGCCGTGGTGCGCCTGCGCGATCGCGGCGACGATCGACAGCCCGAGCCCGGTGCCCGTACGGGCATCGCCCAGCCGCCGGAACGGCTGGAACAGCTCCGCCACCCGTTCCGGCGGCACCCGCGGCCCGGAGTTGGCCACGCGCAGCGTGACCGTGCCCGAGGCGGCGTCGCTGGAGGTCTCGACGGTCAGCCAGCCGCCGTCCTCGTTGTAGCGGACGCCGTTGTCGACGAGGTTGGCGGCCAGCCGCTCCAGCAGGATCCGGTCTCCGCGCAGCGGCGCCGGGTCCAGGCGGGGCGTGAAACGCAGGCCGCGCGCCGCCGCGTCGGGCCACGCCGTGGCGGCGACGGCGGCGAGGTCCACATCCTCGTACCGCTCGATTCCGGTCTGGCTGCGCGCGAGTGCCAGCAGGCTGCCGATGACGCGCTCGTGGCGTTCGGTCGCGGCCCGGACCCGGGTGGCCATGACCGTCAGGGACTCCACGGTGGGGTCGGGGTCGGCGAGCGCCACGTCGACCGCGGCACGCTGCACGGCCAGCGGCGTGCGCAGCTCGTGCGAGGCGTTGGCGACGAAACGGCGCTGCGCGTCGAACGCCGCCGACAGGCGCGCCAGCATGGCGTCGAAGGTGTCGGCCAGCTCGGTGAGTTCGCCGGGCGGGCCGCTCAGGGCGATCCGCTCGTCGAGGTTGTCGGTGGACAGGCGGCGGGCGGTGGCGGTGATGTCGCGCAGCGGGCGCAGCGCGCGGCCGGCGACGACCCAGCCGAGGCCGCCGGCGACGACGGCCACGACGGCGAGCGCGATGGCCGACTGGGTGAGGAGCTCGTTGAGGGCTTCCTTGCGCTGGCCGTCCAGGGCGTCGGTCAGCAGGTTCGCGACGGCCAGGCGCTGGCCCCCGCCCGGCGTGCCCCCGGCCCCGGCGCCGCCCCCGTCCCCCAGGTCGAGATCCACGTCGAGGCCCAGGTCGTCTCCGAGCTCCTCCAGCGCATCCAGCCCGTCCAGCCCGTGCCACTCCCGCATCCCGTCGGCAGTCACCTCCCCGGGCGGGTCGGGCGCGTGGACGGCCCGGTGCTCCAGCTGGCGGGAGAGCAGCAGGTAGGTCGTGGCGAGCAGCACGATCCCGGCGGCGAGGAAGAGCCCGCCGTAGAGCGCGGTGAGCCGCCAGCGGAGCGTGGCGGGGGGCAGGGTACGCGGCGTACGCATGGCGGTGGTCCTCAGGGGATGCGGTATCCGGCGCCGGGCACGGTCTCGATCAGCGGCGGGTCGCCGAGCTTGCGCCGCAGCCGCATCACCGTCACCCGGACCGTGTTGGTGAACGGATCCGCGTTCTCGTCCCACACCCGCTCCAGCAGCTCCTCGCTGGGCACCATGGCGCCGCCGGCGGCAAGCAGCACGCGCAGCACGCCGAACTCCTTGTTCGTCAGCGTCAGCACCCGGCCCGCCCGCTCGGCCTGGCGGCGGGCGCTGTCCACGGTGAGGTCGCCGCGCACGAGGACGGGCGGGGCGGCCGGGTGCGAGCGGCGGCCGAGGGCGTTGACGCGCGCGACGAGCTCGTCGAAGGCGAAGGGCTTGGCCAGGTAGTCGTCGGCGCCGAGGTTCAGCCCAGCCACCCGGTCGTCGAGGGAGCGGGCGGCGGTGAGCATCAGCACCCGGGTGCGGGCGCCGCCGGAGACGACCGCGCGACAGACCTCGTCACCGTGCACCACGGGCAGGTCGCGGTCCAGGACGAGCACGTCGTAGCGGTGGACGGCGAGTCGTTCCAGCGCGCGGGCCCCGTCCAGGGCGGCGTCCACCGCCATGCCCTGCGCGCGCAGGCCGTCGGAGAGGATCTCCACCAGGTCCGGTTCGTCCTCGGCTATCAGCACACGCATCTCGCCCGTCGCCCTCTCCTCGTCGGCTGGCTCATCGGCCCGAAGTCCTCTCAGGCTCGCGCAGGGGACGTAATGCCGGCATAACGACGAGCGGGCAGGGGACCGTTGGGCGAACGGGTCAGCGGCCGGTGGGGATGATCAGGAAGCGCTGGGACTGGTCGTCCTCGTCGCAGGGCGCCTGGATGGCCTCGGCGCCGGAGTGCGTGTCGCCGCCGCTGACGGTGAGGCACAGGCCGCTGGACTCCGGGCGGATGCGGTAGGACTCGACGGGCGGCATGTCGGCCAGTTCGATGCGGAAGCGCTGCGCGGGGCGGTCGTCGGAGCAGTCGTCCCAGGGTTCGAGCATGTCGTCGGCGGGGCCGCCGTCCAGGACGGTCAGGCAGCCCCGGCCGTGGTCGGGGTGCTGCCACTCGATGTGGTAGTAGCCGTCGCCGACCGCCCGCAGGTAGGTGTGGGGCGGCGCCGCCTCGGCGCAGAGGCGCTGGGCGGCGATGGCCGACTCGTAGCGGCCGCTGCGCTCCCGGCCCTCCGTCAGGCACAGCTCCGGCGTGCGCGCCGGGCGTATCTCGAACCAGCCGTTGTCGAACGCCACCGCGTCGCCCATGCCGACGGCTCCCGCCGCCTCGTTGTCCCCCCACTGCACGACCACAACGCCCAGCGTCAGCAGCAGCAGCACGATACTCAGGGACCCCAGGAGGCGGAGCTTGCACGAGCGGCAGCTCCTGAGGGTGTGCACGGGCTCGGCGCGGCGCCGGGGCGCCGCCGTAGAGCCCGGTGGTCCGGCGGAGTCCGTGGGATCGGCGGTGCCCGCGGGCTCTTCGGCGTCTGCGGCGTCTGCGGGCTCTGCGGGCTCTGCGGGATCCGCGTCGGTGGCGGGCCCGGGGCCGCGACCGGGCGCCGGGGCGGGGGCGGCGGCGAGGCGTTCGCGGGCGTCGAGCCACGCCTGGACCTCGCCGTCCGCGACGCCGCAGGCGCGGACGAACGCCGCCAGCACCTCGGGGCGGGGCAGCGAGCGGCGCCGCAGCGCGTCGGCGATGGTGCTGCGCGCCAGCACCTCCCCCCGGCGCGCCGCCCGCTCCTCCAGCCGGCGGTAGGACAGCCCCGCGTCGTCTTTCAGACACCGCAGCAGGGCGACGAATTCCGTGACGTCTCGCGCCAGTTCGGGCCGCACCTCGCGATCTTCGGTCACGGCGGCCATCCTCACGGCGCCGATTGCGAAGATCAATCCACGTTCGCGCCATCCTTCCACCGTCCCGGACACACATCCGGACACCTCGTGGACCTGCCCGGACAGTGTGTGGGGCGTCCGGGACACCGATCGCGTATTGCGTCGCCGCCGGGCTCGGCGGAGGCTCGGTGACCGTGTGAGCGGCTGGCCCGAGACGTACCGGGGGCGTCCCGGGCGGTCATGCCTCGCCGGGCCGGTTCCGACCCCTTCGCGAGACGTCGCGAGGGGAGGAGCCGGCCCGGTGGGTGCGCGCCGCCGCGGCGCCGTGCCGCGCCGCCGCGGCGTTACGCCGTCACCTCGGCGCGGGCGCGCCCGCTCACCTCAGCAGCCCACGCGGGCGGTGGCGACGGCGATGTCGTCGAACCAGAGGGTGTCGGCGCCCTCGCCGTAGCTCTCCCACCCGAGGCGGAGGTCAACGGGCGAGGGGTTCCAGGCGCCGCCGTTCATCCACTGCTGGTCGACGTCCTGGGTGGGGGTGTCGTCCACGATCAGGCCCTCGACGCTCTCGCCGTTGAGCCAGGTCTGCAACTGCCCGGAGGCCGGGTCGAGCTGGTACTCCAGGCAGGACCACTCGTCGACCGGCAGCGGCGCGCTGAGCTCGACGCCCGCCGGACTCTGCGCGGGGAGCGTGGCGTCGTCGGACTCGCGGTTCCACTGCAGGGCCGCGTTCTGGCCGCCCATCCGCAGGTCGTTCTGAGGGCTGGGGCCGTTCGCGTCCTCCATCGCCAGGAAGGTGACGTGCTGGGCGGGCAGTTCCGTGGTGTGCCGGACCCAGAGGCGCACGTAGAGGCCGGAGTCCACGGCCACGTCGTCGAGCGCGGTGCCGACGAAGGCGTGGTTGCAGTAGCCGGCGCCGCCGTCCACGCGGATGGACTTGGTGCCCGCGTGGGCGACCTCGCTGTCCACGGCGACCGTGCCCGTGCCGGTGCAGTCGGCCGCCTCGAACGCCCAGCGGCCCGACGGCTCGGTGCCGGTCTGGGTCTCGAAGTCCTCGCAGAAGCCGTCGGCGGCGCAGGACGGCTGCTGGCGGGGCTGCGCCGTCGCGTCGGTCCCGCCGGACTCGCCGAACGCGGCGGAGGCGCCGGCCGCCGCCAGCGTCAGGGCGAGGGCTGCCGAAGCGGGCGCGCGCCAGCGGGTGGGGGAAAGGGCCATGGGGTCCTCCAGGGAGGTGTGGGGGTGTCGCGGCTCGGCCTCCCAGCCAAGGTCAGAACGATAATGGGAGCGCTCCCATGACCACAACAGGCGTGCCGCGACCAGCTGGACGCGATTGGGCCGGAGGCGACTGGCCGGACGGAGCGGGCGGGACGGAACTGGCGGACGCGACTAGCCGGACGCGACCAGCCGCTCCAGCAGCGCGGGCAGCGAGCGCCCGATGGGCTCGCGGATGACCTCCTCGGCCAGCGGGTCGTACGGCGTGGGCTCGGCGTTGACGATGATCAGCCGCGCGCCGTGCTCGGCCGCCAGCCCGGCGAGGGAGGCGGCGGGCTGGACCTGGAGGCTGGTGCCGACGGCGACGAAGACCTCGCAGGCGCGGGCGACGGCCACGGCGGCCCCCAGCACCTCCGGGTCGAGCGCCTCCCCGAACATCACGGTCGCGGACTTCAGGATGCCGCCGCAGGCGCGGCAGGGCGGATCGGGCTCGCCCGCCTCGACGCGCGCGATCGCCTCGGCCATGGGCGAGCGGGCCTCGCACGCCGTGCAGACCACCGTGCGCGCGGAGCCGTGGAGTTCGAGCACCTTGCGCTCGGGCAGCCCGGCCGCCTGGTGCAGGCCGTCGACGTTCTGCGTGATGACGCGCAGCGGCACCCCGGCGCGCTCCAGGCGGGCCACGGCCTCGTGGGCGGCGTTGGGCCTGGCACGGAACGCCGGGCTGTCCCGGCGCATCTGCCACGAGCGGCGGCGTACGTCCGGGTCGTTCATGTAGTAGTCGTAGGTGACCAGCTTCTCGGCCCCGGGGTCGCGCCGCCACAGGCCGTTCGGGCCGCGGTAGTCCGGTATGCCCGAGTCGGTGGAGATCCCGGCTCCGGAGAGGAGGGCCAGCATCGGGCGCGGGGCCGTTGTCATAGCGACAGATTAGGCTCCCCGGCATGTTCACCACCCGTCCCACCCTGCGGGGCACCTTCGGCATGGTCTCCTCCACACACTGGCTGGCCTCGCAGTCGGCGATGGCGGTGCTGGAGGACGGGGGGAACGCCTTCGACGCCGCCGTCGCGGCCGGCTTCGTGCTGCACGTCGTGGAGCCGCACCTCAACGGGCCGGCCGGGGACGTGCCGATCATCCTCGCGCCCGCGGGGGGAGCGGTGCGGGTGCTGTGCGGGCAGGGGCCTGCGCCCGCCGGCGCCACGATCGGGCACTTCGCCTCGCTCGGCCTGGAGCTGGTGCCCGGCACCGGGCCGCTGGCGGCGGTGGTGCCGGGGGCGTTCGACGCCTGGCTGGTGCTGCTGCGCGACCACGGCACGAAGAGCCTGGCGGAGGTGCTGCGGTACGCCGTCGGGTACGCCGAGCGCGGCCACCCGGCGGTGGAGGGCGTCGGCCAGGCGGTGGCGGCCGTGCGGGAGTTGTTCCTCACGGAGTGGACCTCGTCGGCCGAGGTGTACCTGCGGGGCGGGCGGGCCCCGGCCGGGGGCGCGCTGCTGCGGAACCCCGACCTGGCCGCCACCTGGCGGCGGTTGGTGGCCGAGGCCGAGGCGGCGGGGCGGAGCCGGGAGGGGACGATCGAGGCGGCGCGGCGCGTCTGGCGCGAGGGGTTCGTCGGCGAGGCCATCGCGGCGCACGCGACCCGGCCCGCCATGGACTCCTCGGGCGAGCGGCACGCGGGGGTGCTCGGCGGGGACGACCTGGTGCGGTGGGAGGCGGCGTACGAGGGCCCGGTGACGTACGACTGGCGCGGCTGGACGGTGTGCAAGGCGGGGGCGTGGAGCCAGGGGCCGGTGCTGCCGCAGCAACTGGCGCTGCTGGACGACGGGTTCGACGCCGACGCGCTGGGCACGGCGGAGGGCCTGCACACCCTCATCGAGGGGAGCAAGCTTGCCATGGCGGACCGTGAGGCGTGGTACGGGGACGCGGAGGGGGCGGCGTCGGTGCCGCTCGGCGAGCTGCTGTCGCAGGAGTACGCGGCGGCGCGGCGGGCGTTGATCGGCGGCACCGCCTCGCGGGAGCTGCGGCCGGGGCGGGTGGGCGGGCGCGAGCCCCGGCTCGCGGCGTACGCCAGGCGCGTGGCCGCCGCCGGGCGCGGCGCGCCCGGGGCGGCCGAGACCGGATTCGGGAGCGGGACGGGGACCGGCGAGCCGACGGTCGCGGCCGACGGACACACGCGCGGCGACACCTGTCACGTCGACGTGGTCGACCGCTGGGGGAACATGATCAGCGCCACGCCCAGCGGGGGCTGGCTGCAGTCCTCGCCGGTCGTGGCGGGGCTCGGCTTTCCGCTCGGCACGCGGCTGCAGATGGCCTGGCTGGAGCCGGGCCTGCCGTCCTCGCTGGTGCCGGGGCGCCGGCCGCGCACCACCCTCTCCCCCACGCTGGCGCTGCGCGGCGGGGAGCCGGTGCTGGCGTGCGGCACGCCGGGCGGCGACCAACAGGACCAGTGGCAGGCGCATTTCTTCCTGGCGGTGGCGCTGCGCCCGCCGGTGCGGGGCGGCCTCGATCTGCAGGGCGCGATCGACGCGCCGAACTGGCACCAGGACAGCTTTCCGAGCTCCTTTTATCCGCGCGGAATGGTGCCTGGCGGGGTGACCGTCGAATCGCGGGTCGGGGAGGAGGTCGTGGCGGGGCTGCGGCGGCGCGGGCACGAGGTCGCGGTGGGTGGGGCGTGGACGGAGGGGCGGCTGTGCGCGGTGGCGCGCGACCCGGAGTCGGGGGTGCTGTCGGCCGCCGCCAATCCGCGGGGCATGCAAGGTTACGCCGTTGGCCGATGAGGAATGTTCGTGACACTTAAACTTTCAACAGTGCTCGGCATTCGACGATGACTCGTTCGATAAAAGACATAGGCCGAAATTAGGTGGCACGAAAAACACACGTAGCCTGTCCGTAACAAAGTCTGTAACACGGCTCCGGTTCAGTGATGTCATGGCGGATGTGTCCACCCCCATATCCATGGCCGAACGCGAACTGGCGGCGCGCATGACCGCCTTCACCGACGAGCTGCGGACGGTCGCCGCCGGTCTCGATCCGGAGGTCGGCTGGTACGCGGCCTTCGCCCGTCGGCACCGAGCGGAGCTGGACGCCTGGCTGTCGGGGCGGGAGCTGCCCCCCTGGGACGCCCTCGCCGACCTGCTGCAGGACTACGCCGTGCTGCACGGCTTCGCCGCCGCCGAACGCACCGGCTGGCGGATCAGAGAGCGGTACGAGGGCGCGGCCCGCGCCTGGGACGCGCTGCCGGACGGGCGGGACGAGCTGCTGAGGCGCCTGGCAGCGGCGGGGGATGCCGAGGCGGAGGCGCACGCCCGCGAGCGGCTGCTCGCCGCCGCCGAGCACAACGCCCGCCACGCGGGCCAGGCCCAGGAGGCGGAGCGGCTGGCCGCGCTGCGCCTGTGGGCCCGCGACGACGAGGAACGCAACCAGGCCCGCCAGGCCGAGCTGCGCGCCCGGCTCGCGGCGCGCGACGCGACCTCGCCCGGCGGCGCGCGGAGCGGCGCGGCGGGCTCGCGGCCGACCGGGACGGCCGCGGCGCCGACGCCCGTCAACGGCCGGACGTCGCACGGCGCGTTCTCCGCGCGGACACAGGACGACGGTGCGGCGCGCGCCGCGTCCGACGGACGGGGCGATCCGGCCCTCCCCCCCAACGGCCCGGCCGGGGACGGCCGCGCGGCACCTGGCGGCTCCGCCCCGGGGGCGGCGGCATACGCCCTCCCGGCGGCTCCCGGGTACGGCGACGCGGCGCCCGACCCGGCCGCGCCGCACGCGCAGGAGACGCTCGGCAACCCGGCGCTCGGCTCGTCCGCACACGCCGACGCCGCACCGCAGGCGGGCGCCGGGCCCGGCCCCGCCGACGGGGCCGGGGCGGCGGCGGAGCCCGCCGCGACCGGGCGGGGCAAGGGCAGACGCAAGCCGAGGGGGGCGCGGTTCGCGGGGCTGGACGACGAGGCGGCGCCGGTGGCGGAGGCGCGGCCCGTGCCCTTGCCCGAGCCGGAGGCGGCGGGGTCGCCGCCTCCGGGCGGGTCTCGGTTCGCGGGGGCGCTGCGGGAGTCACGGTCCGACCGGCAGGTGCGCCTCAGCGAGGAGGACCGGCGGGCGGCGGCCGAGACGGCGGCGCGGGTGCGGAGGCTGCGCGCCGAGGGGCACAGCGGGGCGGCGTACGTCGAGCTGTGCGAGGCGGCGAGCGGGCCGGCCGAGCGGCTGCCGGGGCTGGTGGCCGAGTTGGAACGCGCGGGCATGGCCTCGGACCTGGCGACGCTGCTGTGGGAGGCGGCGTCCCTGCCGCCGGGCGGCCTGGCCGCCGTGGCCGAGGCGCTGGCCGCGGCCGGGCGGGGACGGGACTGCGGCCGGGTGCTGCGCCAGGGCGCGGCCCGGCCGGCCGCGGAGGTCGGGGCGGTCGCCGCGGCGCTGTGGTGGGCGGGCCGCGCCGAGGAGGCGGTCACGCTGCTGGCGGCGCTGGTCGAGGCGCGCAGCGCCGAGGAGGCGGTACTGGCGGCCGGCGAGGCGCCGGAGGTGGTGGCGCCGCTGCTGCTGGACGCCGCGCAGCGGGTCTCACCGCGCCACCACTACGCCGTCAGCAGCGAACTCCGGCGCGCGGGCATGGCGTAGGCGTGGCGCAGGCGTGGCGCAGCTCACTCGGCGTGGCCGATGCCGCCGGGTTTCCGCGTGTTTCGATGGATGAGTGCTGAACGCGGAAGGGGTGCTCGACGAAGGGCTGGCCGCCTCCGTCGAGGAGGCGGTGCGCGCGGCGGCGGCCGAGGAGATCATGCCGCGCTGGAAGCAACTCGCCGCGCACGAGGTGTCGTACAAGAGCGGGCCCCACGACCTGGTGACCATCGCCGACCGGGCGGCGGAGCGGCGGCTGACCACCGCGCTGACGGCGTTGCTGCCCGGCTCGATGGTGGTCGGCGAGGAGACGGTGCACGAGGACCCGGACAGCTACGCCGCGCTGCGCGGCGCGGCGCCGGTGTGGATCGTGGACCCCATCGACGGTACGCGCCCCTTCATCGGCGGCGAGACGGGCTTCGCCACCCTGGTGGCGCTGGCGCACCGGGGGGAGCTGCTGGGCTCGTGGACGCTCGCGCCCGCGCTCGGCCTGTTCGCGCACGCCCGGCGCGGCGGCGGGGCGTGGCTCAACGGCGAGCGGCTGCGGGCCGGTTCGCCCGAGCCGGGCGCGGTGCTGCGGGTGGCGTGCTCGCACCCCGACTACACCACGGGGGCGCAGAAGCGGGCCCTCAGGGCACTGTGGACGGACGGGGTGGCGCCCCGGTCGTGCACGGCCGCGGGTCTTGAGTACCTGCGGATCGCGGGCGGCGAGCTGGACGCGGTGGCGTTCACCTGGGAGCTGGCCTGGGACCACGCCGCCGGGCTGCTGCTGGTGACCGAGGCGGGCGGCGAGCACGCGACCGCCGCCGGCGGGCCGGTGCGGATCGCGGGCGGCAACGCGCTGCCCTTCACGGCGGCGCGGGACGCGGGTACCGCGCGGCGTATTCTCGGTTTGCTGGCGTCGGGTTCTGGCCGCCCCGGTGCGGCGGCCTGATCCGCCGCACGCGCACAGTTCGCCGACTACGCCGATCCTCACCGGTGAGGGGAGCCTCAAGTGCCGTCGATGCGTGGAGCGGTCCGCGACGCGATCGTGGTGGGAGCCGGGCCGAACGGCCTGACCGCCGCCGTCGAGCTGGCCCGGCGCGGCATGTCCGTGTCGGTGTTCGAGGCGCGGGAGACGGTGGGCGGCGGGGCCCGCACCGAGGAGCTGACGCTGCCGGGCTTCCGCCACGACCCCTGCTCCGCCGTCCACCCGATGGGCGCGGGCTCCCCGGCGTTCAACGCCATGCCGCTCGCGCGGTACGGGCTCACGTGGCTGAACGCCGAGCTGCCGATGGCGCACCCGCTGCCGGACGGCCGCGCCGCCGTGCTGGCGAGGTCGGCCGGGGAGACGGCGGCGTCGCTCGGGCCGCGCGACGCCGGGGCGTACCGGCGGCTGGTGGCGCCGTACCTGGGCCGCTGGGAGACGCTGTCCGCCGACTTCCTGAAGGTGCTGTGGGACGGGCTGCCGCGCGACCCGGTGCGGCTGGCGCGGTTCGGGCTGACGGGGCTGCCGCCCGTCTCATGGCTGACGCGCCGCTTCCGCGACGAGCCCGCCCGCGCGCTGCTGTCGGGCATGGCCGCGCACGTGATCGCGCCGACCTCCACCCCGGCGACGAGCGCGGTGGCGCTGGTCTTCGCGCTCGCCGCGCACGAGGTCGGCTGGCCCGTGCCGCGCGGCGGCTCGCAGGCGATCTCGGACGCGCTCGCGGCGTACCTGACGGAGCTGGGCGGGGAGATCCACACGGGCGTGGAGGTCAAACGGCTGGACGAGCTGCCGCCCGCGCGGGCGTACCTCTTCGACACCTCGCCCACGGCGCTGGCGCGGATCGCGGGCCTGGGCCGGGCGTTCGACGGCTTCCGCTACGGCGCCGCCGCCTTCAAGATCGACTACGCGCTGGACGGTCCGGTGCCGTGGACGGCGCCGGAGGCGCGGCGGGCGGGCACGGTGCACGTGGGGTCGACGAGCGGGGAGATCAGCACCGCGCTGCGGGCGGCGGTCTCGGGGCGCGCCCCGGAGGTGCCGTTCCTGATCGCCTCGCAGCCGACCCTCGCGGACCCGAGCCGGGCCCCGGAGGGCAAGCACGTGCTGTGGGTGTACGGGCACGTGCCCTCGGGCTGGGACGGGGACCTGACGGACGCGATCGAGCGGCAGCTGGAGCGCTTCGCGCCCGGCTTCCGCGACCTGGTGCTGGCCCGCGCCACGGCCGGGCCGCCGGAGCTGGCGCGGCGCAACGCCAACTACGTGGGCGGCGACATCGCGTGCGGCGCGTTCTCCGGGCTGCAGACGATGTTCCGGCCGCGCCCGGCGCTGAACCCGTACGCCACAGCGCACCCGGCGGTCTTCCTGTGCTCGTCGGCGGCCTGGCCCGCGCCCGGCGTGCACGGCATGCAGGGCCACAACGCCGCCAAGGCGGTGTGGCGGCGGCTGCGGCGCGCGGCGGCATGACGGCGGCGTGGCGGCGGCGTGGCGGCGGCGTGGCGGCTGCACGACGGCGTTCGTGGTCCCGTGCCAGGCTGGCCGGATAGGGTCGGCCGTGCGACGCCTGTTCGAGCCGACCACCACAGAGGCGGAACACGATGACTGACACGGGGATGACGAGGCGGGTGCTGATCGCCGCGGACAAGTTCAAGGGCTCGCTGACGGCGGTCGAGGTCGCCGAGCGCGTCACCGCCGGGATCCGCAGAGCCCGGCCGGGCGCGACCGTGGTCGCGCGGCCGGTCGCAGACGGCGGGGACGGCACGGTGGACGCGGCCGTCGCCGCCGGGTACGCGCCGCGCGAGGCCGAGGTCACCGGCCCGCTGGGGATACCGGTTCAGGCCCGCTTCGCGATGCGCGGGCGCACGGCGGTCGTGGAGATGGCGCAGGCCTCGGGCCTGACGCTGCTGCCGCCGCACACCTTCGCGCCCCTCACCGCGACGAGCTACGGCACGGGCGAGCTGATCGCGGCGGCGCTGGACGCCGGGGCCCGCTCCATCGTGCTGGGCGTGGGCGGCTCGGCGACGACGGACGGCGGCGCCGGGATGCTGAGCGCGCTCGGCGCGGAGCTGCTGGACGACGACGGCGACCCGGTGGCGCTGGGCGGCGGGCCGCTGCGGGAGCTGGCCACGGCCGACCTGTCGGGTCTTGACGAGCGGCTGCGTAGCGTCGACGTCGTGCTCGCCAGCGACGTGGACAACCCCCTGACGGGCCCGAAGGGCGCGGCCCACGTCTACGGGCCGCAGAAGGGCGCCGATCCGGTGGACGCGGAGGCGCTGGACGCGGCGCTGGAGCACTTCGCGCACGTGCTGGAGGCGTCGGTGGGCGCGCGGGCGGGGCGCTGCGCGCAGGCGCCGGGGGCGGGGGCGGCCGGGGGCGTCGGCTTCGCGGCGCTGCTCGGGCTCCACGCCACGTTCCGGCCGGGTATCGAGGTGATGCTGGAGGTCGTGGACTTCGCGAAGGCGCTGGGCCCGGCGGACCTGGTGATCACCGGGGAGGGGTCGCTGGACGCGCAGACGCTGCACGGCAAGGCGCCGGCGGGCGTGGCGGCGGCGGCGCGGGCGGCGGGCCGGCCGGTGGTGGCGGTGTGCGGGCGGCTGACGCTGAGCGAGGCGGAGCTGCGGGGCGCCGGCATCGACGCGGCGTACGCCCTGACCGACCTCGAACCGGACGTGGAGCGCTGCGTGGCCCAGGCGGGCCCGCTGCTGGAGGCGACGGCCGAGCGGCTGGCGGCCGAACTGCTGTAGCTGCTGTGGGCGCGCCGGGCGCCCGTCAGGGATGCGCCGTGGAGGCCACGTAGATCCGGGGGCGTGCCTCGTGGGTGACGTCGACGGTGACGGCTACCTCGGGCTCCTCCGGCGACTGCTGCACGATGGTGCCGGCGTAGACGCGGGAGGGGTCGTCCAGGACCCAGCCGACCTGGTCGGCCTGGGCGCGGGGAATGGTGACGGTGCCCTCGTTCAGCTCGGCGCGGGTGGTGCCCAGCTCCTCCAGGAAGAAGCTGAGCTGCGCGGGCTCGGCCCGGAACTGCACATACAGCGTGCTGCGCTCCCAGGTGTTGGTCTCGAAGTGCCCGACGTACGTGACGCCGTCGGGGACCGGCACGTCGTAGATGCGGCGCTGCACCTTGCTGGGCCACTCGTAGATCAGCGTGCGGGCGGAGGCGGCGCGGCCCTTCTCCTCACCGCTGTCCCGGCTCTGGTACGCGGAGAGCACGATGTACCCGGCGGGGATGGCGATCAGCAGGGCGATGGTGAGGGCGGTCAGCCAGCGGCGCCGCGGGCGGCGCGGCGGGAGCTGGGGGGTGCCCACGTCGGCGTCCGCCGGCGTGGCGGGGGGCACGGCGGGCGTGGTCGTGGTCATGGCCGGGTCGTCCGTCCTCTCGGCGGCAGCCGAAGCTCGAATCCGGTGCGCAGGCCCGTGCGGCGGCGGCGCTCGGCGCGGCGGCGGTTGGCCCGGCGGAAGCGGCGGGCCACCAGGCGGCTGAGGTCGGCGGCGCCGACCATGCCCGCGTCGGCGCCGAGGTGGGCCCGGACGATGCGGGCCTCCGGGCGGTACCCGCGGCCGGTGAGCTGGCGGCGGAACGCCTCGCGTGCGGGGCCGATGAGGAGGTCGTCGGCGTCGCTGACGCCGCCGCCGATGACGAAGCAGGTGGGGTCGAGGGCGGCGGCGAGGTTGGCCAGGCCCACGCCCAGCCACTGCCCGATGTCCTGGAGCAGCTCCACGCACATGGCGTCGCCCTCGCGGGCCAGCCCGGTGATGAGCGGGCCGGTGATGTCGGCGACGTTGCCTCCGACGCGCTCGAGGATGTGCTGCGCGACGGGGGAGTCGGCGGCGGCCAGCTCCCGGGCCTCGCGGACCAGGGCGTTGCCCGAGCTGTACTGCTCCCAGCAGCCGCGGTTGCCGCAGGGGCAGCGGTGCCCGGAGGGCACGACCTGCATGTGGCCGAACTCCCCCGCCACGCCGTACGCGCCGCGCTTGACGCTGCCGCCCTCCAGTATGGCGCCGCCGATGCCGGTGCCCAGCGTGATCATCACCAGGTGGTCGGCGCCGCGGCCCGCGCCGAAGCGCCACTCCCCCCAGGCCGCGGAGTTGGCGTCGTTGTCGACGAGGATCGGCACGGCCAGGCGGGCCGCGAGCGCGTCGCGCAGCGGCTCGTTGCGCCAGGCGAGGTGGGGCGCGAACAGCACGCGGGAGCGGTCGGTGTCCACCCATCCGGCGGCGCCGACGCCCACCGCGTGCACGTCGTGCCGGTCGGAGAGGTCGAGCACCAGCTCGACGATGATGTCCTCGACGACCTTGGGGCTCTTGGACTTGTCGGGAGTCTCGGCGCGCAGCCGCTCCAGCACGGAGCCGTCGGCGTCGACCACGCCGGCCATCACCTTGGTGCCGCCGATGTCGATGCCGACGGTGGGCACGCGGGGAGCGGAGAGGTGTGAGCGGCGCTCGCGGGTGGCGATGGTGCGCAGCACCGTGCCTCGGGCCGACAGGCGGTGGGCGCGCTCACTGTAAGTACTCATCGGCTCGATTCTGCCTCACGGTGCCGACACCCGGGCCTGCGGCGCCGCGCTGGTGACGGGCTGGTACCTGGCGGATACCGCGCCGTTATGGCCCCGGGTGAGTTCACACGGCGTCGTTCCGGGCTGTCCGCGCGCCTCCGGCGCGCGCGTTGTGCCAGGAAATCGGAACGGGACCGATCGGGTTGTCAATGCCGCCGCATTGCCTTTCCGCCAGTCATTCGATGACCATGTCGTAGCCGCTTCGGCGCGTTGACGCCGGCGGGCGGACCGGGGCCTGGCTGAACCGGATTAGTGATTCAGCATCGGAAACGCCGTGAGGAGAACCGTTGAAGCGTCCGACCATGCAGGACATCGCCCGGCGCGCGGGGGTCACCAAGGCCGCCGTGTCCTTCGCCCTGAACGGCAGGCCGGGGGTCTCGGAGCCGACGCGGCGCCGAATCCTGGCGATCGCCGAGGAGCTGGGCTGGCAGCCCAGCAGCGCGGCGCGCGCCCTGTCCGACGGGCGCGCCGGCTCGTTCGGCCTGGTCATCGACCGGCCCGCCAGGACCCTGGGCATCGAGCCGTACTTCATGCAGCTGATCTCGGGCATCCAGGCCGAGCTCGCCCGGGACACCACGCCGCTGCTGCTGACCATGGCCGAGGACCAGGCGGCGGAGATCGCGCTCTACCGGAACTGGTGGGCGCGGCGGCTGGTGGACGGGGTCTTCCTCGTCGACCTGCAGGTCGACGACGCCCGGGTGCCGGTGCTGGAGTCGCTCGGCATGCCGACGGTCGTCATCGGCGCGCCGATGGGCACCGGCGGCCTGCCCACGGTGTGGAGCGACGACGCGGCGGGGGTGTCCACCGTGGTCACGCACCTGGCCGAGCTCGGGCACCGCCGCGTCGCCCGCGTCTCGGGGCCGGCGCACCTGCGGCACACGCGCGTGCGCACCGAGGCGTTCGAGGAGTTCACGGTCCGGCTGGGGATCGACGGACGGACGCTGGAGGGGGACTACAGCGGGGAGAGCGGGGCGTCGGCGACGCAGGAGCTGCTGGCGGGTCCGGCCGGGCGGCGGCCGACCGCGATCGTCTACGACAACGACGTGATGGCGCTGTCCGGGCTGACCGCCGCCCAGGGCCTGGGATGCAAGGTCCCGGCCGAGCTGTCGGTCGTGGCCTGGGACGACTCGGCGCTGTGCGAGCTGGTCAGCCCTTCGCTGACGGCGCTCAGCCGCGACATCGCGCTGTACGGCGCCCGCGCGGCGCGGCGGCTGCGGCAGGCGGCGGGCGGCGCGGACGTGGGCGACCTGGAGGACCCGCCGCCCTCGCTGCGGCTGCGCGGCTCGACCGCGGCAGCGCCCGCGACCGGCGCTGACTCCGGAGCCGCGTGAGTCGTGATCGGAGAAGCCCCTTCATAAACCGGTTTAGGCCACGGGCTCGCTCCGCCTCCGCAGGGCGATAACGCCGTCACCTGCGCGCCGGTGGGCGCCCTTGACGCTTAACCGGTATAGCGAGTTCACTGCTGGACGCGCGGCACGTCCGTTCGCATCGGCCGGCGCACCACTGACCCCTGTCTTGGCCCTGTGAGGGAGATTTGATGCAGCGCCCTTCTGCCCTGCTCGCCAGCGACGGCCGCGCGCGGATCTGGCTCGGCGCCAACTACTGGTCACGCACCGGCGGCCCGCTGATGTGGCGGACCTACGACGGCGAGGTCGTCGCCGAGGAACTGCGCACGCTGCGCGACCACGGGCTGACCATGACCCGCTCGTTCTTCTACTGGCCGGACTTCCACCCCGAGCCCGACCGCGTCGACGAGGAGATGTGCGCCCGCTACGCCGACTTCCTCGACCGCCACCAGGCGCTGGGCATGACCACGGTGCCGACGTTCCTCGTCGGCCACATGTCGGGCGAGAACTGGGACCCGGCGTGGCGCGGCGGCCGCGACCTGTACACCGACGTGTGGCTGGTGGCCCGTCAGGCGTGGTTCGCGGGCGAGATGGTGCGGCGTTTCAAGGGCCACCCCGCGGTGGCGGGCTGGCTGGTCTCCAACGAGATGCCGATCTACGGCTCCCCGCCCGGCGAGCCCGAGGCGCCCCGCGAGGCCGTCGCCGCCTGGGCACAGCTGATGGTGAACGCCGTGCGCGCCGCCGGGGGCACCCAGCCGGTCTCGCTGGGCGACGGCGCCTGGGGACTGGAGAACTCCGGCTTCGACAACGGCTTCCGCCTCACCGACACCGCCGCGCTGTGCGACTTCCTCGGCCCGCACGTCTACCGCATGGAGGACGACGCCGTACGCCAGCACCACGCCGCGGCCTGGGTCTGCGAGCTGACCGGCACCTTCGGGCGGCCCGTGATCCTGGAGGAGTTCGGCCTGACCACCGACTTCGCCTCCGACGAGGGCGCGGCCCGCTACTACCGGCAGGCGCTGCACAACTCCCTGCTGGCCGGCGCGACCGGCTGGGTGGCGTGGAACAACGCCGACTACGACGCGCTGCGCGAGCAGCCGCCGTACCGCCACCACGCCTTCGAGATGCACTTCGGCATCACGGACGCCGAGGGCCGCCCCAAGGCACCGCTGCGCGAGCTGCGCGCCTTCGCCGAGGTGCTGCGCCGCGTCGACTTCGCCCGCTGCCGCCGCCCCGACAGCGACGCCGCGCTGGTGATCTCCTCCTACCTCGACACGGTCTATCCGTTCACCCGGCCCGAGGACCGGCAGTACGTGCAGGAGACCGGCCGCCAGGCGTGGATCGCGGCCCGGCTGGCCGACGCGCCGCCCGCGCTGGTGCGCGAGAGCGACGGGCCGCTGCCGGAGGGCGCCCGGCTGTATCTGGTGCCGTCGGCCAAGCAGCTGCTCTCCCCCACCTGGTACCGGCTGGAGGAGCTGGCCCGCGCCGGGGCCACGGTCTACGTGTCGTACTCCCCCGGCGCCCACGAGGAGCAGCGCGGCCCGTGGTACGCGCACCTCAACCGGCTCTTCGGCGTGCGGCACCTGCTGGAGTACGGCCTCGTCGACCCGATCGAGGACGACGAGGTCACGTGGACGTTCAGCCGCGCCCTCGGCTCCCTCCCGACCGGGGCGCGGCTGAACTTCCGGGCGGCCGGCACACGCCACAGCCGCGTGTTCCTGCCGGTCGAACCGGTGGACGCGGAGGTGCTCGCCACCGACGCCCACGGCCGCCCCGCGCTGCTGCGGCGCGCGGTGGGCGCGGGCAGCGTCGTGCTGAGCACCTACCCGATCGAGCACATGGCCGCGGTCACCCCGCGCGTCAACCCGGAGGCCACCAGCACGCTGTACCGGGCGCTGGCAGTCGAGGCCGGGGTGGCGCGGCCGGTCACGGTGGACGACGACCGGGTCGCGGTGGACCGCCTGGTGCGCCAGGACGGGCGGACCTTCGTCTGGCTGGTCAGCCAGGCGCGCGAGCGGCTTTCGGTCAAACCGACGCTGCCGGAAGGCGCCCGGCTGACGGCTCTCGACGGCGGGGACGCGGTCGAGTCGGTCGAGCTGGAGCCGTACGGCGTGGCGGTGCTGGAGCTGCGCGAGCCGGAGTAGTGCACGACGGGGCGCGCGGCGGCGTGCGTGCATCCGTTATCGCCGCAGCGTGCGCGTAACGTCCGTAGGCTCGCGTGACAGGACAGGTCAGGCAACTCACTGGCTTGACAAGGGAGTCGTCACATGGGTGCGGGCAGCAGCAAGAAGCGCGGCAACGGCAAGGCCACGCGGCAGGTGCCGCCGACGAGGCAGGCGTACGGGGAGGAGCTGCGGGTCCGGCGCGAAGCCGCCGGGCACACGCAGCTGTCGCTGAGCGAGCTGGTGATCTGCTCGCCCTCGCTCATCGCCCACTGGGAGGCGGGTCGACGGAAGCCGAGCCCGGAGGACGCGGCGCGCCTGGACGAGGTGCTGAACACGGGCGGCTTCTTCGTCCGGTGGCTGCCGACGCTGGACGACGGGCCGGTGGCGGCGTACTTCGCGCAGGCCCAGGAACTGGAGAAGCAGGCGACCACGATCCAGTACTACGCGGCAACGCTGGTGCCGGGGCTGTTGCAGACCGAGGAGTACGCGCGGGCGGTGATGCGGGCGACCCGCCCCACCAACACGGAGGCTGAAATCGAGGAACGCGTCGCCAGCCGGATGAAGCGCGCCCGCATCCTGGACGACCCGGCGATGCCCGAGTACTGGGCGATCCTCGACGAGAACGTGCTGCGCCGCCAAGTTGGTGGCCCTGCTGGGATGGCCCGCCAGCTGCGCCACATCGCCTCGCTGATCCGTTCCGGCCGGGCCAGGGTCTACGTCCTGCCACACGCGGTTGGCGCACATGCACTCTTGCACGGGTCGGTCATGCTTATGGAGTTCGACGACCAACCAACCGTCGCGTACGTTGAGGGCGTGATGATGGGGCGGGTCGTGGACGATCCGGCCAGCATCGCCGACTACCAGCGGCTTTACGCGCTCGTGCTGGGCGAGGCGCTGTGCTCGCAACAGTCGCTCGACCTGATCGAGGCTTTGGCGGAGGAATTCGAGCATGCAGGCTGAGAAGCACATCCCGGACGCGTCGGCCCTCTCGGGATGGCGCAAGTCCAGCTACAGCGGCGGCGGCGACGACCACGGACCGGACGAATGCCTGGAGGTCGCCGACGGCCACCCCGGCATACTCCCCGTCCGTGACTCCAAGAACCCACAGGGCCCGGCCGTGCTCTTCGCCGAACGGGCCTGGGCCGCGTTCATAGGCGGTCTCAAGAACCCTGAGAAGTAGGGCGGATTGGGCGAACGGGCCCAGCACTCCGCCACCGGCATCGCCGCGGCGGTGCGGGCGGGGGAGCCGACGGCGGCCGAGGTGACCGCTGACGCGCTGCGGCGGATCGGCCGGCTCGACTCGTGGCTGCGGGCGTTCACCGAGGTCTGGCCCGATGACGCGGCGGCGCGGGCCCGGTGGGTGGACGCCGAGGTGCGGCGGGGGCGGCGGCTGCCGCTGGCCGGGGTCCCGATAGCGGTGAAGGCCACCGAGGGCCGTGCCTCGGAGCACAGCCGACGGCTGCTGGCCGCCGGCTGCGTGCCGGTCGGCGCGACGTCCACACCAGGGCCGGGGACGGTGTGGCAGACGTGGGGTGGGACGGAACGAGGACCCACACTGAACCCGCTGCTGCCCGACCGCTCCCCCGGCGGCTCGTCGGCGGGCTCGGCGGTCGCGGTCGCCGCCGGGATGGTGCCGCTGGCGACCGGCAGCGACGGGGCGGGATCGGTCCGCATCCCGGCCGCGTGGTGCGGCGTGATCGGCCTGAAGCCGACCAACGGCCGCCTCCCGGCCCGCGACCGGGCGGGCCTGAACGTCGGCGGCCCGCTGGTGCGGTACGCCGAGGACGCCGCCGCCTGGCTGAGCGCGGTCACCGGGCAGGAGGTGAGCGCGGCTCCCCCGCCGCCGGGCGCGCGGGTGGTGTGGTCGGCGGACCTCGGCTTCGCCGGCACGGACGCGGAGGTGGCGGCCGTGGCGGAGGCGGCGCTGCGGGAGCTGATGGCTCGTCACGGGCTGGCGCCGGCCGCGCCGCCGGAGCCGGTGCTGCTGCGCGACCCGGCGCCCGCCTGGGCGGCGTTGCGCCGGGGCGACCCCGGCAGCGCCGCGCGTGCGCTGCGCGCCGCCAACGACGCCGCGCTCGCCGAGGTCTTCGCCGCCGCCGACCTGCTGGCCACCCCCACCACGCCGAACCCGCCGCACGGCCACGAGGGGCCGGGCGAGCTGATGTCGACGGCGCTGGCGTGGGCGTTCAACCTCAGCGGTCACCCGGCGATCAGCCTGCCCGCCGGCCGCACCCGCGCCGGGGAGCCGGTCGGCCTGCAACTCGTCGCCCGGCACGGTGAGGAGGCGCTGCTGCTGGGACTGGGCCTCGGCGCGGGGTGACGGCGGCGTCGTGCCCGTCGAAGAGGGTCCGGGTCCGCTACCGCCAGCGGACGGGCAGGCGGTGCGGCCCGCGGATCATCATGCCGCTGCGCCAGGCCAGGGCGGTGGGGTCGGCGTCCAGGGCGAGGCCGGGGGCGCGTTCGAGGAGGGAGCGGATGGCGATGCGGCCCTCCAGGCGGGCCAGCGGGGCGCCCAGGCAGTAGTGGATGCCGTGGCCGAACGCCATGTGGCCTCCGGTCTCCCGCCGGATGTCGAAGCGCAGCGGGTCGGGGAAGCGGGCCGCGTCGCGGTCGGCGTCGCCGATGGCGGGCAGCACCAGCTCGCCGCCGCCCGGGATGAGCGTGCCGCCGATCTCGACGGGGTCGACGGTGAAGCGGAAGGTGGGCGTGAGGACCGGTCCGTCGTAGCGCAGCATCTCCTCGACGGCGCCGTCGAGCAGCCCCCAGTCGGCGCGCAGCGCGGCGAGTTGTTCGGGGTGGAGGAGCAGCGCCAGCACGCCGTTGACGATGAGGTGGACGGTCGTCTCGTGGCCCGCGATCAGCAGCAGCCAGGCGGTGCCGAGGAGTTCGTCCGCCGAGAGCCGGTCGCCGTCCTCGTCGGCGGTGGTGATCAGGGCGCTCATCAGGTCGTCGCCCGGCTTCTCGCGCTTGGCGTCGAGCAGCGCGGCCAGGTACTCGGACATCTGCCGCATGATGTCCTGCTTCTCCCCGGTCGGCGCCCCGCTCAGCAGGGCGTTCGACCAGGCCCTGAACCGCTCGTGGTCCAGGAAGGGAACGCCGAGCAGCTCGCAGATCATGCGGATCGGCAGCGGGAAGGCGAGGCCGTCGACGAGGTCGGCCCGGCCGTCGGGGGCGGCGAGCATGGCGTCCAGCAGCTCGTCGGTGATCCGCTGGACGCGCGGCGCCAGCGCCTGGATGCGCCGCGCGGTGAACTCCCGCGCCACGAGCCTGCGCAGCCGGGTGTGGTCCGGTGGGTCGGCGCCGAGCATGTGGTAGCCCGTGGAGACGCGCAGCTTCCTGAGCTTGTCGGCGGCGTGGGCCCAGTTCTTGCTCAGCCGGGCGTCGGCGAGGGTGGCGCGCACCTCGTCGTAGCCGACGACGAGCCAGCCGTCGGCGCCCTTGGCCATCCGGATGTGGTGCACCGGGCCGCGTTCGCGCAGCGCGGCGAAGACGGCGTACGGGTCGGCGTCGAAGTCCTCGCTCAGCTCCGCCAGGTCGATGATCGCGTCGCCCATCGCCTCGTCCGCTCCCTGCCGCACCGTCACTGCCGGTCACCCCTTCGTTCTCCGAAGATGCTGTGCGCGGCGGGGCCGCGTCAAACGTGCGGGCTCGGCACAGGGCACGGCGCCGGGATCGAGAGGGGGACGATCCCGGCGCCGTGTGTGGGGGGACGCGAGTCTTTCAGGTGCGGCGCTGCTGCCCTGCGGCCCGCCGGCAGGGCGTCAGCGGCCCGTCAGCAGTCGTAGTTGATGAGGTCGAAGGACTCGTAGTGGTCGGCGGTGTAGTAGTCCTCCTCGTAGCTCTCGCCGGTGACGATGCGGCGGGCGCCGCGGTCGTCGCTGCCGGGCGTCTCCACGGTGTACTCGTGGTAGTAGCCCTCGGACTGGGAGGGCAGCAGGCCCTCGCGGTTGTAGAAGACGCCGCCGTCCTCCGGGTAGGGGAAGGGGCCGCCGGCCTCGATGAGGTCGAGGGTGTCGTACGCCTCGGCGGGGAGGTCGCTGTAGCAGATGTCGCCGTAGTCGAACGGAACGACCGCTGCGGCGGAGGCGGTTGTGGGGGTGAGGGTGGGGGCCGTGCTCGCGTTGGCGGTCGCGGCCGCGCCGCCGATGAGCAGGGTCGAGAGCAGGGACGCGGCGGCGCCGGTCCGGACGATCCGTCGGAAGCCTCGGGGAAAGTTCATGCCCATGCCAATCAGTGTGACGCGCGTAGTGTGACGCGCGTCAACGGCACATCGGTGATATTTCCCAGGAGTTCACAGGAGCCGTGTCTGCTCCACAGGTTCGCCGCAGACGGGGAACACCACGCCGCGACGCTGCCCCTCAGCCCCCCAGCGCGCGGTGCCGCTCCGCGAGACGCCGCGCGCCGTCCTCGGTCAGCGAGCCGTGCAGCCGCAGCCGCGCCACCCCGCCGTCCGGGAAGATGTCCAGACGTGCGTGCGTTGCCGCCGGGGCGGCCAGCACGAAGCGGTGCACGGCGTCCGGCCACAGCCGGGTGCGTGGCAGCACCTCGCGCCACTCGCCGCCCGCCCCGGGGTCGTCGGCCACCGAAAGCGCCGCCCAGCCGGGGGCGTTGCCCTTGTAGCAGCCGGTGTCGATCTCCACCGCCCGGATCACGGCCCGCCCGGCGAGCCGGTACCGCACCCAGTCGTGGCCGCCGTCCCGGCGCCGGCGGGTCTCCCAGCCCTCCTCCATGGAGCGGGAACGCCCCGGCATGATGCTGTGCTCCGGCGGCGAGAAGAAGATGTCGGAGGCGTCCTCGGCGACACCGCCGTGCTCCAGGGCTGCCAGGTCGAAGGTGCCGAGCGCCGCCAGCCACGCCGGGTCCGGCACCACCTCGCCGTGCGCGCGCAGCCGGGCCACCCCGCCGTCCGGGTACTGGCGCAGCCGCAGGTGCGTCCAGCGCCGCTCGGCGCCGACGGCGAAGGCGTTGGCGGCGTGGCCGCCGACCGGGGTGCGCGGCACCAACGTGGTCCAGGCGGCGTCGCGGGCGACGGCGCCGTCGTCGTCGCGGAACGCCGCTGCCTCGACGCTCACCTCGCTCGGGTGGTTGCCCCGGAAGTGGGCGGTGTCCACGATCAGGCCGTGGACGATGCCGGGCGCGCCGAGGCGCACGATCGCCCAGTCGTGGTCGTCCGCGGCCGGATGCGGCGCGTTGGCGGCGGCGCCCCGGCGGCGACGGGTCTCCCAGCCGTCCATCACCTTGCCCTTGTGGCCGAACGCCCCTTGGTCGAAGCGGGCGGGGCCGGGCGCGATCAGGTTCTCCCGCTCGGCGAAGAACTCGTCGCCGGCGGCGGTCACGGAGCCGCCCAGGCGGCGTGAGGCCAGGTCGGGAAGACGGCCGAAGGGCAGCGCGTCCGGGTCGGGCGCGCGGTAGTCGGCGTACGGGTCGCCGCCGCGGTAGGGCGCTGCCGCGCCCGTGAAGCGGGGAATATCCGGCGTAGCGGCGTCCCCCGCTTCCGCGCGCGGGCGGCGCCCGCTCATGCGGTGGTCTCCTTTCGCCCCGCGCTTGCCGGGCGGGCCGCGCCGACCACCTCGGGGACGCCGGTCGCGCCGCTCCCCCCACGCTCGATGAGCCGCCCGCGGGGCCCCGTGACGCGGCCGTCCGCCGCGATGAGCCGCCCCCGCAGCCACGTGGCGCGGACCACGCCGCGCAGCGTGCGCCCGGCGTAGGCGGTGACCGGGTTGCGGTGGTGGAGCGCCGCGGGGTCGACGGTGAAGGTGGTCTCGGGGTCGAGCACGGCGATGTCGGCGTCGTGGCCCGCGGCGATCGCGCCCTTGCGGCCGTCGAGCCCGGCGAGGCGGGCCGGGCCGGCGGCCATCCAGCGGGCCACGTCGGCCAGGCCGAAGCCGCGCGCGGCCGCCTCCGTCCACACGGCCGGGAGGCCGAGCTGGAGGGAGGCGATGCCGCCCCAGGCCGTGCCGAAGTCGGGGACCTTCAGCTCGGCGGTGCAGGGCGAGTGGTCGGAGACGACGCAGTCGATCGTGCCGTCGGCGAGTCCCGACCACAGCGCGTCCCGGTTGGCGGCCTCCCGGATGGGCGGGCAGCACTTGAACTCCGTCGCGCCGTCGGGGACCTCCTCGGCCGTCAGCGTCAGGAAGTGCGGGCAGGTCTCGGCGGTGATCCGCACGCCCGCCGCCCGGGCCTCGGCGATCAGCGGCAGCGCGTCGGCGGAGGACAGGTGCAGCACGTGCACCCGGGCGTCGAGCCGCCGCGCCAGCGCCACCAGCCGGGCGATGGCGTCGAGCTCGGCTGCCGGCGGCCGGGAGGCGAGGAAGTCGGCGTAGCGGCGGCTGCCGTCGGGCGAGGGCGCGGCGGCCAGGTGCCCGGGGTCCTCGGCGTGCACGATGAGCAGGCCGCCGAAGCCGGCGATCTCGGTCATGGCCTCGGCGAGTTCGGCGGGCGCGAGCTCCGGGAACTCCTCGACCCCCGATGGTGAGAGGAAGCACTTGAAGCCGAAGACGCCCGCCTCGTGCAGCGGGCGCAGCTCCCCGGTGTTCCCCGGGATCGCGCCGCCCCAGAATCCGGTGTCGGTGTACGCGCTGGGCGCGGCCGTGGAGCGCTTGACGGCGAGGTGGGCGGGCGTGGTGGTCGGCGGGACGCTGTTGAGGGGCATGTCGAGGACGGTCGTGACGCCCCCGGCGGCGGCGGCCGAGGTGGCGGTGGCGAAGCCCTCCCACTCGGCGCGGCCCGGGTCGTTGATGTGCACGTGGGTGTCGACGAGTCCGGGCAGCAGCGCGGCGTCCCCGTAGTCCCGGGCACGGTCGTCATCGGCGTACGCCTCGTGCGGCAGCACCTCGGCGATCCGGCCGCCCGCCACGGCGACGGCGGCGGCGCGGACGCCCTCCGGCGTGACCACGCGGGTCGAACGCAGCACGAGCTCCGGCGTTTCCGGCACCGGCATCCTCCTCCGTCCCGTCCGCACCATGTTTCAACAAATCGTTGAAGAGATCCTCGGGTGCGTGGGGCCGGTCGTCAAGCGGCGGGTAGGCTCGCTGAGAACCACCCGCACGGGCCGTGAAGGACCGGAAAGGACCCGACGACGTGCCGCCGTCCGACGTACGCAAGCCCACCGGCGGTGGGGTGCAGTCCCTGGAACGGGCCTTCGCGCTGCTGGAACACATGGCCGACGCCGGAGGCGAGACGGGCCTGAGCGAGCTCGCCACCAGCAGCGGGCTGCCGCTGCCCACCATCCACCGCCTGATGCGCACCCTCGTCACCAGCGGCTACGTCCGCCAGCAGGCCAACCGCCGCTACGCCCTGGGCCCGCGCCTGATCCGCCTCGGCGAGAGCGCCGCCCGGCCGCTGGCCACCTGGGCGCGGCCGCACCTGACGCGGCTGGTGGAGGGCACCGGGGAGACGGCGAACATGGCGCTGCTCGACGGCGACGAGGTGGTGTACGTGGCGCAGGTGCCCTCACACCACTCCATGCGGATGTTCACCGAGGTGGGCCGCCGGGTGCTGCCCCACTCCACGGGGGTGGGCAAGGCGCTGCTGGCCGGGCTCCCGGACCGCGAGGTGCGCGCGCTGCTGGCCCGCACGGGGATGCCGCCCGCCACGGAGCGGACCATCACCACGCCTGACGCGTTCCTCTCCGCCCTCACCGCGGTCCGGGAGGACGGCTACGCGCTGGACGACAACGAGCAGGAGATAGGCGTCCGCTGCATAGCCGTCCGCGTGCCGAACGCCCCCACCGCCGCCGCGATATCCGTCTCCGGGCCGGCGGGCCGGGTGACGGACGAGGCCACGGAGAAGATGGTCCCCCTCCTCCACGAGGTCGCCCAGGATTTGTCCGCCGCTCTTGCGGCGACACATGGGGCATGATGGTCAATCGGCCACGCGGTCGAACAAGGTGTGGAAGAGGTTTTTCAGGTGGACGCACAGCGTCGGATCGAGGCGGCTCTGGAGCGGCTCGTCGCGGAGGGGCGGGAGATCGGCCTCCAGGTAGCCGCGTACCTCGAGGGGGAGTTGGTGGTCGACGCCTGGGCGGGCGTCGCCGACCCTGAGACGGGCAGGGAGGTGGACGGCGACACCCTGTTCTACCTCTTCTCCTGCGGCAAGGGCGTCACCGCGACCGCCGTTCACCTGCTGGCCGAGCGCGGCGTGGTGGACTACGACACCCCGATCGCCGCCTACTGGCCGGAGTTCGGGACGCGCGGCAAGGACCGCATCACGGTGCGGCACGCGCTGACGCACACCGCGGGCGTACCCCATCTTCCCGAGGGCACCACCCTGGGCGAGCTGTGCGACTGGGAGCGCATGTGCGAGCTGGTCGCGGGCCTGGAGCCGGTCTGGGAGCCGGGCACCAAGTCGGGCTACCACCCGGGGACCTACGGCTGGCTGCTGGGCGAGACGGTGCGGCGCGCCGACGGGCGGCGCGTCGACCAGGTGGTCCGCGAGGACATCACCGGGCCGCTGGGCGTCGAGGACTCCCTCGCCATCGGCATCGCCGAGTCGATGCTGCCGCGCATGGCCTGGCACGTCGAGGACGGCGCGGCCGAGGAGCAGAAGGCGACGGCGGACGCGCCGCTGGAGACGCTGCGGCCCGTCACCCAGGCCAACCACCCCGGCCGGCAGCTGGCCTGCCTGCCGTCCACCTGCTCGGGCTCGGCGCGGGGCCTGGCGCGGATGTACGCCGCGCTGGCGGGCGGCGGCGAGCTGGACGGCGTGCGGATCGTCTCGCGGCAGCGGCTGGAGACCGCGACGGCGCCTGCCGTCGACGGCGTGGACGTGCTCAGCGGCCATCCGATACTGCGCGGCCTCGGGTACCTGCTGGGGCGGCCGGGCTCCCCCATGGGCGAGGCGCACGTCTTCGGACACGACGGCCTCGGCGAGACGATCGGCTTCGCCGACCCGCGCCGCGGCTTCGCGTTCGCGCTGGCGAAGAACCACCTCACGAACGACTGGTCGCCGACCAGCACCACGAACCTCCTGGTGCGCGACGTCCGCGAGGCCCTGGGCATCGCGGCCTAGTACCGTAACGGTGCTTACCGTGACGGGGCAGGCATTTTCATGGGCCGTGTTCTTCCTCGACCTGCCCACCGAGAACGAACGCCGCGAGATCATCACCGTCCACCTGCGCAAACGCCGTCGCGGCCCGCAGGCGTTCGACGTCCACCACCTCGCCCGCGACACCGACGACGCCATGGACGCCATGGACGCCATGGACGAGGCGTTCAACGAGGACCGCGACGTGACCACTGACGACATCTCCCGCGCCGCCGATCGCACGGTGCCGCTGAGCACCTCCCAGCGCGAGACCATCCAGGGCCCCCGCGTCTGGCTCCGCGAAGGCCGCGCCCACTCCGCCTCCTACGCCGGCACCGCCGAGGCCGCGACACACCCGGTGCCGGTGCTGGAGGTGTGAGACAGGGGTGATGGTCAACGACGATGACGGCGTCGCGCGGCGGCTGGCGAAGGGCGCGCGTGGCCTGGTGACACGGTGGGCGTGGCGGCGGCTGGTGCGCGCGTGCGCTGCGGGGGATCCGGCCGTGCAGGACGCGATCCGGGCGGCGGCGGCAGGGCTGTCGGAGGAGGAGGTCCTGGACCTGCTGGCAGTGGGGCCGGCCGAGCCGGCCGACCGGGCGGCGTACCTGACGCTGATCGGTCAGCAGGCCCAGCGCCGGGCCCTGGACCCGGACGGCTCGCTGCTCGCCCTGGCCTACCGCGCGGCAACGCCCGAGGTGCGCGAACGCCTGCGCGTGGTGCTGGGGGCCGACGGCGACGCCGACGTCATCCGCGTCGTGGTCACCGGCGAGGAGCGCGACCGGATCGCCGCCATGTCCCACGGCGAGATCGACTACCTCGCCCACCACCTGGCCGAACACCACCGCTGGGACGAGCTCGGCCGCCTCGCCCGCGACCTCCCCCTGGCCCAGGCGGCCGCGGTCGCCCGCCTCCTGCCGCCGCAGCCGGAGCGCCCGGCGCTGGCCGGGCACTCCGCGTCGGACCTCCGGGCGACCGTCGACCGCCTGCCGCGCGAGCCTCTGCTCAGGAGTGAGCCGGTCAGCGCGTCGCGCGTCGCCCTCGCGGCGTCCTTCGCCCCGGACGCCGCCGAACTCGCCCTGATGGTCAAGGACTTCCCACGCACCCAGTTTGGCCGCGCCCGGTTTGGGGTGGACACGCTCCGCATCGGCACGGGCGAGGTGTCGGACGCCGGCGAGGTCGTGATTGAACAGGGCTCGATGGACACGGTGCTGCACCTCGGCGACGAGATTCTGGTGAGCTTGGTGAGCCATGGGAAGTATCTCGTCGTCAGGATCGTGCCGGACCGCACGGTCCTCCGCCCGCCCTTCGAGCTCTCGGCCCTGGGGCGGTCCAGCGGTGGGGCCGTGGCCGTCGGTCCCCAGGGGCTCACCTTCGCCGATCCCGGCGCGACCACCCTGCGGTACCAGCCGATCCGCGGGCCGCTGGCACCGGGCGGGAAGGGAGCCCGCTTCAGGCACGACATCGATCACCGCTGTCTCGCGACGCTGCCGGAGGCCCGGCGCGTCGCCTTCTTCGACGGGCACGGCATCTGGGTGGTGAGCGAGGACGGCGAGGTGGTTCACCAGGCCGAGGCGGGACCGCGCGGCCCTCACGGCGACCGGCGGATCGCCTCTCCCGGCAACCGGCGCATCGGACCCGTGCTCACCTTCCTCTCTCCGGACTCGCTGGCGTTGCACTACAACTACGAAGACGGCTTCAGTTACCGGCCCCACACCGAGATATGGGAGTTCCCGGCGAAGGGAGCGGCACGGCGCACCGCCCACCACGATGGCCCGATCCGGGAGCTGTGGCCCTTCGAGACGTGGTTCGGGCTGCCGTTGCAGGACGAGTTCGCCACCCGGATAGGGAATCCCGTCCCGGACGGCCCCTGGCTGCATCTCCCCGAGGGCCATGCGCCCCGCCTTCTTCTGGCGATCTCTCCGGAGAAGGACATGATCGCCACCCACGTCCACACCGGCCATGGGTGGGCCGTTGAGGTGCACAGTCCTCACCTGGCCGCCGCGCGTGAGCTCCTGGAGCGGCCGCTGCTCCACAGCCGCCCGGGGGACCTGTCGCGGGCGCGGGAGCTGCGCCCCAAGATCGGCGATCCCGCGGTGCGGGACGCGCTCGGCCTCCTGACGGCGCGCCTCGCAGACCGCTTCGGCGACGCGATCTCCCTCGGCGACGGCGCCACCCCCGCCGCTGGGCCGGACGACATCGCCCTCGGCCGGGGCGGGGAGCGGTGAGGCCCATGCGTCCGAGGATCGCCGCGCTGCTGCTGCGCCTCAGCGCCGCGCCGGACTCGCCGGCGTGGAACCGGGCCCTGGGCGCGGTGCTGCGCGAGGCCGCCTCCGGCGCCTCCGGCGCTCCCGCGGCGATACGCGCCGCCGCCAGGGCCGCGGCATCCCACCCGGAGGCGGTGTGGCGGGTGTGGCTGGAACCGTCGGTCTCAGGGCCCGCCCCGCGGCGGTGGGCCTCCCCTCTGCTCCCGGCGTTGCTCGACGGCGGCGACACGGCCGCCGTTCCCGACCTGCTGGTCGACGCCGCGTGGCGGGACTGGCTCGATGACCACCACCCCGCGCTGTGGTCCCTGTTGGAGCGCTGGAACCAGCCCGCGAGCCCAGCCGCCGACCCCGGCGTACGGTCCCTGAGCCGACTGGTCCTCGGCGACCAGGGCGCTCCGGTGGCGCCACGGCTGCTCGCCGGCACCGCCGCCCGCTTCGGCCATCCCATCGGCGAATCCGCCCGCGCCCGCCTGCTGGCCCCCGACGCCCAGGAGGCCGTCGACCTGTTCTGCGCGGCGGCGCTGGACGCCCCTGACGCGATGGCCTTCTGCCTCGCCCACCGCCTCGCCCCCTCCGGTGATGTCCAGCGCGCGGTCTTCTTCGTCCGCACCGGACAGCACGAGCAGCACCGGGCGCTGGACCCCGAAGGGGAACTGCTCGCCCTCGGCTACCAGGGCGCGACGCCTCAGGAGCGCGCGGCGCTGCGGACGGCGATGACCACGCTCGGCGAGATCGACACGCTGCGGGTCGTGGCGGGGCAACAGGCCGGGCGGCAGGGCCTCAAGCACCTCTCCGACCAGGAACGCGCCTACCTGGTACGCCAGCTCACAGAACGGCGCGACTGGGACGGCCTGTGGCGCCTCACCCTCCAGATGCCGCTGGCCGAGGCCGTGGAGGCCGCCGCCCGCGTCTCCGGTGACTGGCTGCCGCCCGGCGAGGACGACCGCGGGCTCTTCCAGGCGCTGCGCACCGCGGACCCCCGGGCGGTGCGCGACCAGGTGGCGGCGTTGTCCAGCCCCGTCTCCCGGCTCACCCCCCAAACCCGGATCAGCCTCCGCGACCTCGGCCTCGGCGCGTGGTTGACCTTCATCGACGACCTCGACTTCGCTCCGGACGGCACACAACTCGCCTTCGCCGGTGGTCATGTGAACGGCGGAGAGCGGGTCTACGGCGGAGTCGGGATCATGGACATCGCCAGCAGGGCCGTGTCGTTGTCACGGGTGCATTCCGGCTTGGAGCACCGCGTGAGGCAGGTCAGACATCTGGGAGCGGACACGGTCGTGGCACTGGATGTCGCACGGAAACTGCACCTGTGCGCCGGCCCTGAGGGGAGGTCGTACCGCTCCGACCGCCCCCGCATGGTCGAGGTGGTACGCATCGCCGGGGACCGGGCGTTTCTCGCGTGCTCCTACAGGGACGGGATGACCAACTTCTTCATCGGCACGGCCGGGATGGACCTCGTCAGAAGCGGCATGCTCGACGCTTGGGCTTCGTCCTCCCTCCCGCGGGTGCCGTCCATGGCCACGGACCCCGATGGCCGGACGGTCGCCATCCTCCGCAACGAACGGACCATGATCGCCGACCTCAGCTCCTCCACCGTGAAGGAGCTGAGGTTCCCGGGATCGTGGCCGGGCCCTTCCCCGATCGCCGCCATGTCGCCCTCCATCCTCCTCGCCTGCTGCGGAACCGACCTGCACGTCCTGCACGAGCCGCTCACGTCTGCCCAGGCCCCGCAGGCCTCGGAAGCCGTATTCGCCGGGACGCTCGACGTGCGTCCGACGAGGCTGGCCTGGTCTCCCGCGCTGCGTCAGTTCCTGGCGCTCAACGGCGAGCATCTGACGGTCCTCAGGGTGCCGCCGACGCGCGACAGTCCCAGGCCCGAGTCCGTCGTCCGCGGGAGGATCACCCTTGGCCGCACGCCCTGGGAGCACGATCCCGTATGCCTGTCGCCCCGGGGTGACGTCCTGGCCGTAGCGCCGCGCGTCGAGGGGACAATCGACCTTTACCTCCTCACCGCCCTCTCCCTGCGTCACGTCATCGGCAAGCCCTTGAGCCAGAAGACCCACCGGCATCTGGCGGACGTGGTCGCGGTGCAGGAGCACCCCGTCTGCGGCGACGCGTCACGGGAGACGCTGGAGTTGCTGCGGACCTGCCTGGAGCACCGGTTCCGCCACGATGTCGTGATCGGCGACACGACGAGCGCTGTGCCCACGGCCGACGACGACATCGAGCTGGGTGCGACGGGGAGCGACGATGGTGCTCAGCCTGGATGACGACGCCCGGCTGGTGAGCCGGGCCGGGAGACGGCGGGCCGACGGCTCACGGGGGCCGCTGGCGCGGCGGGCGTGGCGTCGGCTGGTGGGCGCCTGAGCGGCCGGCGATCCGCACGCGCAGGAGGCGATAGGCGAGAACGCCGGCGCGTCGCCCGAGGCGAACGTGCGGGACCTGCTCGCGGCGGCGGCGGCCGAGCCCCGCGACCGGGCGGCGTACCTCACCCTCATCGGGCAGGATGCCCAGCGCCAGGCCCTGGCCCCGGACGGCTCGCTGCTGGCCCTCGCCTACCGCGCCGCACCCGCGCACCCGCCTCAACCCCGGCGAGGCGCTGGGCGCCCCCGCGATCCACAGGATGTGACCCTTGCTCCCGTCGAGCGCGCGGACCTCCCGCCGTATCGGCGGGTGCACCGCGAAGCCGCCCTTCCCAATTTCGCCGGAACGCCGTACCTTCCGCGGCGACACGACCCGTTCGAGGGCCGGTGTTCGTCCTCACGCACCACCCCGGACGCGCGGCCCGCCGACGGCGTGACCTCCCTGAGCTGCGACAACCCCGAGGCCCCCCCTGTCCGGTTCCAGCTCCTCAACGGCGTTGACCACTCGGCTGCGGTGGACGTGCGGTACCGACCGGTCGTGGCCGAATGACGCTGCCCTGTTCACCGGTCCCGGCCGTCACGGGTTGATCAGCGGCCGGTAGGCGTCACGTATGTCGTCGGTCGAAGTGAAGACGTAGTCGTCCGACGGTGGGCCGGGGTCCTCGCCGTAGTACTCGTAGCTCAGGATGGCGGGGCAGTTGCCGCCGACCTCGATGGTGGAGGTGTCCAGGCGCCGACCGGTCCGCACCTCGTAGACCCGGACGGAGAGCACCATTGTGTGGAAGGTGACGCTGTCGTACCCGGAGGGGCTGGTGTCGGACTCGTAGGTGCAGGTCTCGACGACGGAGCCATACCGCGGCTCGCTGACGCAGATCACCAGCACCGCGTCGGCGGCGCCGTCGGCGAGCCAGCCGCCGGGGAGTTCTTCCGCGTGGTCGAGCTGGCCGGAGAGCTCGGTCTCGCCGAAGAGGAGGGCAGGGTGCGGGCCGCCGCCGCGGTAGGGGTCCGCACCGCGGTATGGGGCCGGGTCGTCGCAGTAAGCGGGTTCTTCGCCGTCGTAGTCGGTCTGGACGAGGTCGCGCAGCCGGTCAAGCTCGATGGCCGTCTCGGCCTCGTCGATTCCCCGCTCGGCGTCGGTGGCGAGGTCGTGGCCGGGGTACTCGTCGAGCAGTTGCTGGTACTGCTGACGTGCCTGGTCCCAGGCCTCGTCCTCCAGGGCGTCGTCGCCGCATCCGACGATCGCCGCCGGCTCGACCTCCGGGATGACGTCCGTGGCGTGGTCCAGCACATCGCCGCGGCCCGGCCGGTTCCCGAGCCAGTCGGTGATCCGCAGGGTGGTGCAGGCGTCCTCAGTGGGCAGCCGGTCGAGGAATCCGTTCATCACCTCCCCGACCTCGTCCTCCCGGCCGGGGAACTCCGCCAGGACCGCGGCGAAGTGGTCGAAACCGGTGGACAGGGCCCCGATGTCGCCGGTCAGGGCGGTGTCGAGCTCGTCGGCGGCCTCCGCGAGGACGAGGTCGGCCCTCAGGTCCGGCGCCCCCTCCCACAGCGCCGCAGGATGTTCTTCGTAGGTCCACAGCGTCCGCTCGGCGCGCAGCCGGCCGGTGAGGGCCTGCTGCTCGGCCGCGACCAGGAGCTCGCACGCCTCGGCGCTGTCGTCGGCGCGGGTGACCAGACGCCCGTCGGCCACCCGGTGGCCGGCCCACAGCCCGTCCAGGATCGACAGCGCCCGCGCGCAGTCGCCGTCGCGGTGGGCTAAGGCCGCGTCCCGCTCGATCCCGGAGGCGTCGGCCCGGAGGGCGGCGAAGGCCAGCAGCACCGTACCCGCGACGCCGAGGGCGAGGAGCCGCTGCCTCCACACCCGGCTTGCCCCAACGCCCCGAGGGAACGCCTCCCAGCCGGATCGCCGGGGCCATCCGCCCGCCAGCCACCAGCCGTGCACGGTGACGGCCACCCACCACAGGAGCATCGCGAACCGGAACCATGTGGGCTGTTCGCCCGAGGCGAGGACGGTGACAAGGATGACCGTGACCGCCAGGCTCGCGGTGGCGAGCCGCCGCCGCCCGAGGAACAGGTATCCGGCACCGGGGAGGCCAGCGTTGGCGAGCGAGGCGGTGAACGGGTCGCGGGGCCGGGGAGCGGAGGCGGAATCGGTCGGCTCCGGCCGTGACGTGTCGTCAGGAGTCGCTGGTGCCGGTTCCGTCGGGTCCCTTGGACTTGCCTCTCTGGACGAACCACCGATGGTGGCTGCCCATGTTAGGAAGCGCGGCCTGGGAGGGGTCCCGAGTCGGGAACGGATCGGCTGACAGCAGGTCTGAAACAGCACCGCTTCGACGATCGAGTGCTCTATGTCGCACTCACTCGCGCTGCAAGACAAGTCGTCCGGTGCTAAACAGCCGCCTGACGTCGCCTCGGTGGGCTGACCGCGGTGGCGCAGGGTGGGGATGAGGGTGCCGTCGAGCAGGACCACCTCCGCGCCCCGCTTGGCGAGCTTCGTCACGGCGGGGTCCAGGCGCGGGGCGCGGGTGGCGAGCGGGCCGATGAGCTCACCTGACGATGTTCGGTGAAAGATCACCGGCGGGATCCGCTGCCTTGCCCGCAGGACCCTGGCGAAAGGATGGCATGCGCAGATCTACGGCTTGCTGCCGCCGGGCTTCCTCGGCGTCGAGCTGGATGATCTTGTCCTGGGCTCCCGCGAGGCTGACTTCGAGTCCCTCGATCTCGCCAAGCCAGCCCTCGCGCTCGGCTTCTGCGATGCGTGCGTTGAGGTTGTCGCGGATCTCGACCAGCCGTGCACGCTGGCCTGCGTCTGGTCGCAGGAGTGAGCATCGGACGCCCCGTTGACTGAAGGAACTGGGGAGATTTCCCAGTTCAGAGGGCAAGTGCTGTTCGCGGTCGCTACGGTCATCAGTCGTGACGAACGATGCGCTCGAACGGGATCTGGCTGTCTTGGTGGTTCCTCGGTGGGGACGGCTGGTGGAGACCGACGATCGGTACCAGCCCTACCGGCTCCTCGCCCCCGATGGTGTGACCGTGGAACCGGTCGCGGTCTACTTCCAGGAGTTGCTGGCGGCCGGGAAGGCTCCGTCGACTGTCCGCTCCTACGGCATGGATCTGCTCCGGTGGTGGCGGTTCCTTCTCTGCACTTCGTCAAGTCGGGTGAGCGCCCGCTGGCGAGGGGATGCGGGGCCTCAGATCTGCTTGGCCGCGCGCTGAGATGCCTCAACCTTGTCGAGCAGGCGCATGAGCAGATCGGCAAGCAGTACGACTTCCGCGGCTTCGGTGGGGTCTGCGTAGTCGACGCGGCGATGACTCGCGGGGTTCTTGAAGGTCCCGAAGGCGCCTTTGACTACTGTCCCGACCAACGAGCCGCCAGCCCCGCCAGGCACGGAAGCCAGCAGAATCGGTGACACGTTCATTACAGTAACCTCGTGCCTTGGCCGCCAGTGCCTGGCGCCCCTCCGCACCGGGCTTTCGACCAGGGGTGTCCGTCTGCCGTACTGCAGTCCGGCTTCTCGTCGTTGGTCGGGTTCCCGTTCGCCTGGGTGGGCGCTGGACGGCGAGCCGGCCACTTGCCTGTGTGCGTGGCGGACTCGTGGCATCAGTGCGGCGTCATCTGCCTGCTGGTGGTCACTTCGCCTGAGCGAGCCGGACCGCGTCGGGACCGGCCGGGAATCGCAGCTGGCCGGTCATGTCGTGCACGGCACGCCACACTGTCTCGGCGACGTCGCTCTCCTTGGTGAACAGGTCCTGGCCCGTGAAGTCGCCCATGGCCTTCTTCGCCCATGGTGCGTAGGGCGCCGGGACCAGCTCGTCGAGCGAGGCGCCGTTCGTCGCGTTGGCCGCGAAGTTCGTCGTCAGGCAGGCGCCCGGCTCGACCGTCTTCGCCTGCACACCGAAGGGCGCGAGCTCGAGCGCGAGGGATGCGGTGAACCCCTCGATGGCCATCTTGCTTGCCTTGTAGACGGCCGAGAGCGGCATGTGGCCCAGCACCACGCTGGAGGTCACGTTGACCACCACGCCGGAGCCGCGCTCGCGGAACTGGGGCAGCACCGCCTGCGTCGTCGCCATCACGCCGAACGTGTTGGTTTCGAAGACTTCCCGCACTCGGGCCATGGGGGTGCCCTCGAACACGCTGATCGATGGGACGCCCGCGTTGTTGACCAGGACGTCGATGGGGCCGGCTGCCTCGAACGCGGCGGTGATGGTCTCGGGCTTGGTCACGTCGAGCTCGACGACGTAGAGCCGGTCCGACTCGGGCAGGACGCCCGCACGCGGCGTGCGCATCGTGGCGATGACGTTCCACCCCCGCGCGTGGAAGTACAGGGCGGTCTCCCGCCCGTATCCGGAGGAGGCACCAGTGATCAGGACTGTCTTCATGCTGTGATCCTCGCGATGTCGTGGGAGCCGCGGAGGGACAGGCATTTTCCTGCCCCGCGGAAGAACTCGTGATCCCATTGAATCGCTCTGACCTGCGCAAATAGTAGAACTATCCTCGCTCCCTCTTGCACGATCCTCCTCCGAGGAGCAACCCCGCTCAGGGCAGAACGCCCGCGGGAGTGCCTGTGGTGTTCCGCAGGCGGGCCGCGTCCCGGCTCGGGGGTGCGCCGAACTGGCGCCTGTACTCGCGGCTGAACTGCGACGGGTTGTCGTAGCCGACGCGGTGGCCGACTCCGGTGACGTCGCCCGGGTGGGTGGCGAGCAGCAGCCGGGCCTCCTGGAGCCGGATCTGTTTCTGGAACTGGATGGGGCTCATCGCGGTCACCGCCTGGAAGTTGCGGTAGAACGCGGAGACGCTCATGCCGGACAGGCGTGCCACGTCCTCGACCCGGAAGGGCTCGGCGTAGTGCTCGCGGATCCAGCGCACGGCCCGGGAGACATGGCTGAGGCCGCTGTCGGCGAGGCCGAGCTGGCGCACTGCCGCGCCCTGCTCGCCGGTGACCAGGCGCCACAGGATCTCGCGTTTGACCAGCGGGGCCAGTACGGCCCGGTCGCGGGGTTCGTCGAGCAGGCGCAGCAGCCGGACCACCGCGTCGAGCAGCCCGGGCGGGGCGTCGCTGACGGCGATCCCCGACGGCGCGCCTGTGCCGGCGCGGGGGGCGTCGCCGGGATCGGCCTGCAGCAGCAGTTCGGCGACGGCGGACGGTTCCAGCGTGAGACCGAAGCCCAGGGCCGGCCGCTCGGGGTCGGCCTGGGTGAACTGCCCGGTGACGGGCAGGTCGACGGATGCGACCAGGTACTGCCCGGCGCCGTACTCGTAGACCCGGTCGCCCAGCGCGAGGCGTTTGGCGCCCTGGGCGATGACCGCGAGCACCGTGCCGGACATGGAGGGCGCCGGCGGATCCGGCCGGTCGACCTTCGAGATCAGGACACCGTCGATGGCCGTGGTCCAGTCGGGGCGGGCATGCCGGGCCAGCAGAGTGCGGAGCTCTTCGAGGTACATGCGTCCATTGCAGCACCATTCGGCACCCGGGCTCCCGTAGCCGCGAGGATTATGCAAGTAGCAGCGAGCATCGTTCTAACGTTTCCGCAGGTCAGGACTGTTGAATGGAGTCACCTCACTCCATCAACGCAGAAGAAGGCCTCCATGATTGCCAAGTACGGCTTCAACGCCACCCTGACCGCCAGGCCCGGAATGGGCGACCGGCTGGTCGACCTGCTGCTGACCGGCCTGGACGAGGGCAGCCCCGGCGCGAGCGAACACTGCGTCGTCTATCTCGTCTCCCGTTCCGCGTCCGCCCCCGACGTCGTCCACGTCACCGAGGGCTGGACCAGCGAGGAGGACCACCACCGGATCTTCGCCGGCGAGGCCGCCCAGGCCATCGTGGCGCAGATCGACGGACTGCTGGCCAAGGAATCCGAGTACACCGACTACGTCCCGGTCCGCGGCAAAGCCGCCTTCTGACCCGCCGAACACCCCACACCCCCAGCCCCTGCCGCCTCGGTGCCCGCCGAGGCGACCCCCCTCCTCGCCCGACCGTCCCGCCACCACCCACGAAAGGCAACGACCATGACCACAGCACGACCCGCCCTCGACCCCGAACTGCATGAACTCTTGGCCGACATGCCGCTGATGTCCCAGCTCAGCCCGGAAGTGCTGGCGCAGGTACGCCCCTTCTCCTCGATGCCCGTCGAACCCCTCCTCGAGGGTCGCGCGATTGACCGGCGCGAGGTCACCGCTGCGAGTCCGGACGGCACCACCATCCCCTTGTCCGTCTTCAGCCCCGCGAACACCGATCGCACCACCGCCGCACCCTGCGTCTACTGGATGCACGGCGGCGGGATGGTCATGGGCGACCGCTTCTCACAGATCGACATCCCGCTGGAGTGGCTCGACGAGTTCGGCGCCGTCGTGGTCTCCGTCGACTACCGGCTCGCGCCCGAGGCCACCGGCATCATCCCGGTCGACGACTGCTACCAGGGACTACTCTGGATCGCCGAACACTCCGAAGAACTGGGCATCGACCTCGCCCGGATCATCGTCGCAGGCGCCAGCGCGGGCGGCGGCCTGGCCGCCGGCGTCACCCTGCTGGCCCGCGACCTCGGCACCCCAACCATCGCCGCCCAAGTCCTGATCGGCCCCATGCTCGACCACCGCAACACCACCACCTCCAGCCTCCAGTACTCGAACGGGCCCGGCGTCTGGACCCGCGAGATGAACGGATTCGGATGGCGCTGCCTCCTCGGCGACCTCACCGACGACGAGGTACCCGCATACGTCTCACCCGCCCTGGCCGACGATCTCGCGGGCCTGCCGACCACCTACATCGACACCGGCTCCGCCGAAGTCTTCCGCGACGAGGACACCGACTACGCCACCCGCATCTGGGCGGCCGGCGGCCAGGCCGAACTCCACGTCTGGGCAGGCGGCTTCCACGGATTCGACGCTCTGTACCCGCAGGCACACATCTCGGCCACAGCCCGCCGAACCCGCACCGACTGGCTCGCCCGAGTCCTGCCCACGAACCCCGCCGCATAACGCCACCGAAAACCTGATGATGCAGTGTGCACGAGCTTGGCGCTTACAGTAGTGGCACCCGTAGTCGGGAGCCATCCTGATACAGCGGCTGACGCACTCCGGGTCAGGCTCAGCGCTTCCATGCCGGTCAGACGGTCGGCACTCGAATGCCTCCGTACGCTTCATCATCTGCCTCGCCCTCGACGCGACCACAGCCATCGCAGTCGGGACACTCGATCGTGGTCATGACTGCCTCATCGGCCTCCTCGTCCCAAATCAGGGTTTCCAGAGTCCCCAAGCCGTCGCAGTCACGGCAGTGATACCAATATTCATCTATTCATCGTTCACCGCTGGCATGCCGACCGCCGTCGCGCGGGTGCTGGCAAGGGCGACGGCGACGAACCCTGCGACCACCGCAGCGGCCACGCCGCAGAACACACCCACTTTGCCAGCGATCCCAAGACCGTTCCAGCGGTCAACGATGTGCCAGCACAGGGGCCGTCTCCCATCGCTGCCTTCTGGTGGCGGGTCGGTCTCCACGGCCACCAACGAAGGTTCCGGGCGGTCTGTGTTCTCGTTGGAGGCCATGCGGCGAGCCTGGGGCCCTCATCGCACGTAGGCTCGCGGCATGAGTGAGAGCGTCGCGGGACTGCTGCTGGCCGCCGGGGGCGGGACCCGGCTGGGCGGCGCGGTCAAGGCGTTGCTGGAGCGCGGCGGGCGGCCGCTGGTCGAGCTCGCCGCCGAGGCGCTGCGCGGGGCCGGGTGCCCGGCGGTGCACGTCGTGCTGGGTGCCGGGGCGGGCGAGGTGCGGGCGCGGGCGGAGCTGGCGGGCTGCGTCGTCGTCGAGAACCCCGGGTGGCCCTCGGGCATGGGCTCCTCGCTGCGGGCCGGGCTGGCGTCCGTCGCCGCGGCGGGGGCGGGCGGCGCGCTGGTGGCGCTCGTCGACCAGCCGGGCGTGGGGGCCGCGGCCATGGCGCGCGTGCTGGCGGCGTACCGCTCGCCGGGGACCCTGGCGGCGGCGGCCTACGCCGGCCGTCGCGGGCATCCCGTGCTGCTCGGCGCGGCCCACTTCGCCGCCGTGGCGCGGGCGGCGGACGGCGACCGGGGGGCACGCGACTATCTGCGGGAACACGAGTCGCACACCACGCTGGTGGAGTGCGGGGACGTGGCGGCGCCGTACGACATCGACACGCCCGGCGACCTGCCGCTGCTGCGCCGAAGCTGAAGCCGAAGCTGAAGGGGGTCCCGGCCCGCCGTTGATGTTCCGCCATGAGAAAACTACTCTCCAGCAACAGTCCGCGAAGGAGTGACACCAGTGAGCCCCATGCCCGTCACGCGAGTTGACGCCCCCGCCGCCCTGCCCCGGCAGGACGAGATCCTGACCGACGAGGCCCTGCGCTTCCTCGCCGCCCTGCACGAACGGTTCACGCAACGCCGCGACGAGCTGCTGGCGCGCCGCGCCGAGCGGCGGGCCGCCGTCGCGCGCAGCGGGCGCCTGGACTTCCTGCCGGAGACGGCGGGCGTGCGGGAGGACGACGGGTGGCGGGTGGCGACCACGCCGGCGGCGCTCAGCGACCGGCGGGTGGAGATCACCGGGCCCACCGACCGGAAGATGACGGTCAACGCCCTCAACTCCGGCGCCCGCGTCTGGCTCGCGGACTTCGAGGACGCCTCCTCCCCGACCTGGGCGAACGTGATCGGCGGCCAGCTGTCCCTGGCGGACGCCTTCCGCCGCCGCATCGACTTCACCGACGAGGTGAGCGGCAAGCGGTACGCGCTGCGGCCGGACGAGGAACTGGCGACGGTGGTGACGCGGCCGCGCGGCTGGCACCTCGACGAGCGGCACATCCGGGTGGACGGGGCCCCGGTGCCGGGCGCGCTGGTGGACTTCGGGCTGTTCATGGTGCACAACGCCCGGCTGCTGGCCGAGCGGGGGCGCGGACCGTACTTCTACCTGCCGAAGCTGGAGTCGCACCTGGAGGCGCGGCTGTGGAACGACGTCTTCGTCTTCGCGCAGGAGGAGCTGGGCCTGCCGCGCGGCACGATCCGGGCCACGGTGCTGATCGAGACGATCACCGCCGCGTTCGAGATGGAGGAGATCCTCTACGAACTGCGCGAGCACGCCGCCGGCCTGAACGCCGGGCGCTGGGACTATCTCTTCTCGATCGTGAAGAACTTCCGGGACGCCGGGCCGGAGTTCGTGCTGCCGGACCGCAACGCCGTGACGATGACGGCGCCGTTCATGCGCGCCTACACCGACCTGCTCGTCCGCACCTGCCACCGGCGCGGGGCACACGCCATCGGCGGCATGGCGGCGTTCATCCCGAGCCGCGACGCCGAGGTGAACGCGGTGGCGTATCGGAAGGTCAAGGCCGACAAGGACCGGGAGGCGGGCGACGGCTTCGACGGCTCGTGGGTGGCGCACCCAGGGCTGGTGCCGGTGGCGCGGGAGTCCTTCGACGCGGTGCTGGGCACCCGGCCGCATCAGAAGGAGCGGCTGCGCGAGGAGGTGAAGGTCACCGCCGACGACCTGCTGGCCATCGGCTCGCTGGCGGCGCGGCCGACGCGCGAGGGACTGGTGAACGCCGTCCAGGTCGGCACCCGGTACCTCCAGGCGTGGCTGGGCGGCCGGGGCGCGGTCGCCGTCTTCAACCTCATGGAGGACGTGGCGACGGCCGAGATCTCCCGCTCGCAGATCTGGCAGTGGATCAACACAGGTGTGGAGCTGGCGGACGGCGAGCGCGTCACGCGGGAGTTCGTGCGGCAGGTGGCGGCCGACCAGTTGCTCGCCATCCGCGACGAGGTGGGCGAGGACGCCTTCTTCGCCGACGGCTGGCAGCGGGCGTTCGACGTGCTGATGCGGCTGTCCCTGGGGGAGGAGTACGTGGACTTCCTGACGCTGCCCGCGTACGAGCTGCTCGACGCCGAAGGGCGCGGATGAGCGTGTGGGAGCCGGGTTCGGCTTGTCGTCGCCGTGGCACGTGAAGGGAGTTGTTCGTCATGGTGCGGGTTTTCGAGGCGGCGGCCGGTTGGCCGTCGGTGCGCGAGCGATTGGCGGGGCGCGTCGCAGATCAGGACCTGGCCTCGCTGGATGAGGCGGTCGAGTTCGCCGTGCGGTGGCACGCGGACCAGAGGCGGCCGGCGGGTGAGCCGTATGTCGAGCATCTGCTCGAGGTCGTGTGCGTGCTGGCCGAGGCGGTGGGAACGACGGACGTCGATGTGTTGCGCGCGGCCGTTCTCCACGACGTGGTCGAGGACACGGAGTGTTCGCTCGAGGACGTGCGGGAGCGCTTCGGTGACCGCGTCGCGGTCCTGGTCGACTGGGTCACCAAGCCCGCGCCATCGGAGGGCCAGACCCGCGAGGAGGCGCGGGCGGCGTACTTGAGGCGCCTTCGCACCGCCCCGACTGATGCGGTGTTGCTGAAACTGGCGGACCGGCTGAGCAACGTGCAGCGGCTGGACACCCATCCCCGTCCGGAGAAACGCCGTTCGTACTATCTGGAGACGGTGCACTCCGTCGTCCCGCTCGCGCAGTCCCACCCGTGGTTCCGCCAGTGGTATGCGGCCTGGCGCGACGCCTTCGGTCATGTGGCTGCCGACAGCCCGGACGCGCGCTCTCAGTGACACGCGCCCGGCGTGAGCGGTCGTCAGGAACTGTGGACGGGAGCCGCGCCGACCCAGCGGTGGTAGGCGGCCGCGTCGACGTTGCTGCCGCACACGATGGTGACGACGTGTCGGCCGGCGAAGCGGCCCGGGTCTTCGAGGATCGCCGCGATGCCGAGCGCGGCCGACGGTTCGGCGACGAGACCGGCGTGGTGCAGCAGCATCCGCATGCCGGCGATGATCGACGCCTCCTGCACCAGGACGGCGTCGTCGGCGACCAGGAGGAGGTCGTCCAGGACGGCCGGGATGGGACGCCGGCCGGCGACGCCGTCGGCGATGGTGTGGGTCGCGTCGGTGGTGACGACGCGCCGCCGGCGCCAGGAGTGTGTCATCGCCGGTGCGCCCAGCGGCTGGACGCAGATCACCTCGATGCCGGGCGCCAGGGCCTTGATCACGTGCCCCACGCCGGTGGCCAGCGCCCCGCCGCCGAGCGCGATCAGGACGGCGTCGAACGACGGCGCGGTGTCGGCGGTGTCCACCGTGTCCACCAGTTCCAGGCCGATGGTCGCCGCGCCCTCGCAGGTCTCGATGTCCAGGCTGTCTTCGACCAGCCGGATGCCGTCGTGGCGCGCGATGGCCGCCGCCCGCTCGCGAGCCGCGTCGAAGTCGCCGTCCACCAGCTCCAGCGTGGCGTCCAGGGCTCGGATGCGATCGAGCTTGGCCGCGGGCGCGAAGCGGGATGCCACGACGGTGGCCTCCAGCCCCCGTCCGCGAGCGGACCAGGCGAGGGCTTGGCCGAGGTTGCCCGCGCTGGCGCACACCGCGGCTCGCGGGCCGTTCTCGGCGAGCAGGCTCGCGACGACCTCGGTGCCGCGGGCCTTGAAGCTGCGGACCGGGTTCGCCGTTTCGAGCTTGACGCTCACCGCGCACCCGAGGACCGGCTCCAGCGCCTCGCAGCGGTAGAGCGGAGTGTCGAGAAACGTCGGGTCGATCACCTGGCGAGCCGCCCGGATCCCCGCAGTGTCGAGCCGCGTCTCCTGCACGAGACGGCAGTGTAGCGCCGCCCGCGCCGGCCACGGCCCTAGGTGATCGTCACCGGGTGCCGTACGACGGCGCCGAAGAGGTAGCCCTGCTCGTTGAAGACGGTTCGCTCGGGCTGGATGGCGCCGGAGGTGTCGCTGGCGCGGGCCAGCAGCTCGGCGCTGCCGGGCGCGGGCGGGGTCCACTCGGCCGACCAGCGGGCCCAGCCGTGCTCGCGCGGCGCGTCGTACAGCCGCGCCGGGTGCCAGGTCGCGCCGCCGTCGGTGCTGATCTCGACGCGCGTGATGCCGCCGTTGCCGGACCAGGAACGGCCGGTGAGGCGGTGGGGGACGCCGCAGGCGAGCGTGGCGGGCCAGGGCAGCTCGAAGGCGCTCTTGATGGTCTGCCGGGTGAGCGGCGCGCTGCCCTCGGGCGGGTAGTCGGGGCCGAAGAGGCGGTAGAGGTCGGTGTTCCACGGGGAGTAGAGGGGCTCGGCGGAGACCTCGATGTCGCCGACCCACTTGATGGAGGCGATGCCGACCCAGGCGGGGACGAGCACCCGCACCGGGTGGCCGTGGTCGGGCGGCAGCGGCTCGCCGTTCATCTCGTACGCCAGGAGCACGTCGTCGAGCGCCTTGGCCAGCGGCAGGGGTCGGCGTACGCGGCCGAGGTTGGTGCCGTCGCTGCCGATGACCTCCTGGTCCAGGCCGCGCGGCTGGACGTCCACGGCGTGAGGGGCGAGCCCGGCGCGGTACAGCACCTCGGCCAGCCGCACGCCGCGCCAGCGGGCGGAACCGACGGCGCCGAGCTGCCAGGCGGTGCCGGTGACCTGCTGGCCCTGCTGGGTGGTGAAGAAGGCGCGGCCGTTGCCCGCGCACTCCAGGACGGCGCAGCGGGTGGTGGCGGGCAGGGCCTTGAGGTCGTCGAGGCCGAAGTCGACCGGGCCGCCGGTCAGGCCGTTTCCCCACACCGTGAGGTGCCAGTCGTCGGTGTCGATGCGGGGGGTGGCGGTGTGGTTGCGGACGAAAAACAGCCGGGTGGGCGTGTGGTAGACGGTGCCGCGCAGCGCGGACCAGCGGGTCTCGGCGTTGGTGCCGTGGACCATGAACTGCTCATCGGGCAGCGGCTTGACGATGCCCGGCGCGGGGTCGTCGGCGTTGGCGGAGTACGCGGTGGCGGCTCCGGGGCCGGTGGTGGCGGCGGCGGAGGCGGTGCCGACGATGGCGAGCAGCCGCAGCAGATCGCGACGGTGAACGCCGTCGGCACGGGCGGTGCCGCTCAGCCACTGGCGCAGCCGGATGCGGTCGTAGGTCCGTTCGCTGATCGTCATGTCACCGATCGTGCGCTGTGGCCCGCCGCAACACCATTGCGGCATATTGCAGGCGGATGAACAATCCTGAGGGTCCGTCAGTCCGGAGGTCGTTGACCCGGACCGTTCAGGACTCGGCGAGCTCGGCCAGCCGGCGGGCCTGGGCGCGGGCGGCGCGGGCGATGGCCTCCTCGTCGGCGGTGAGCAGGCGGCCGTGCTCGACGACGGGGACGCCGCCCACGAGGGAGAGGGTGACGGGGGCGGGGGCGCCCAGGACGAGGGCGGCGACGGGGTCGGCGATGGTGGAGTGGGCCAGGCCGTCGAGCCTCCACAGCACGACGTCGGCGAGCTTGCCCGGTTCGAGGGAGCCGATCTCGCGCTCGCGGCCGAGGACGCGGGCGCCGCCGTGGGTGCCCAGGCGCAGCGCCTGGCGGGCGGTCAGGGCGTGCTCCCGGTGGCGGCCGAGCCGGTTGATGAGCAGGGCGTTGCGCAGCTCGGTGTGGAGCTCGCCGGACTCGTTGGAGGCGGTGCCGTCGACGCCGAGGCCGACGGGGATGCCGGCCGCGAGCATGTCGGGGACGCGGGCGATCCCGGCGGCGAGGCGGGCGTTGGAGGAGGGGCAGTGGGCGACGCCGGTGGCGGTGCGGGCGAACGCCGCGAGGTCGTCGTCGGTCATGTGGACGCAGTGGGCCATCCACACGTCTTCGCCGAGCCAGCCGGTGGACTCGAAGTAGGCGGTGGGGCCGCAGCCGTGCGTCTCCTGGCAGTACTTCTCCTCCTCGACGGTCTCCGAGCCGTGGGTGTGCAGCCGCACGCCGAGGCGGCGGGCGAGGGCGGCGCCCTCGCGCAGCAGCTCGGTGGAGACGGAGAAGGGGGAGCAGGGCGCGACGGCGATCTGGAGCAGGGAGCCGGGCGCGGGGTCGTGGTGGGTGCGGACGGCGTCCTCGGTGGCGGCCAGGGCCCCGTCGGTGGTCTCGACGGCGAAGTCGGGCGGCAGGCCGCCGGCCGTGGTGCCCAGGTCCATGGAGCCGCGGGCGGCGGTGAAGCGTACGCCGATCTCGCGGGCGGCGCGGATCTCGGCGCCGAGCAGGTCGCCGGCGCCGCGCGGAAAGACGTAGTGGTGGTCCATGGCGGTGGTGACGCCGCCGCGGACCATCATGGCGAGGGAGCCGCGGGCGGCGGCGTGGACCATGGGCTCGTCGATGCGGGCCCATATCGGGTAGAGGGCCACGAGCCAGTCGAAGAGGCCGGCGTTCTGGGCCAGGCCCCGGGTGAGCCACTGGTAGAAGTGGTGGTGGGTGTTGACCAGGCCGGGGGTGGCCAGGTGCCCGGCGGCGTCGATGCGGCGGGTCACGCCGTCCAGGTGGCGGGGGGCGGGGCCGGGGCCGAGGGACTCGATGCGGTCGCCGGCGATGACGAGGTGGCCCGAGGCGTGCTCGGTGTCGTCGGCGTCGACGGTGGCGATGGCGCAGTTCTCGATCACGGTCCTGGCGGTCATCGAACGCCGCCCTCCGCGGGGATGCGGGCCTCGGCGCCCTCGCGCAGCACCGTGGCCTCGATCAGGCCGTAGGGGCGGTCGGCGGCGAGGTACACGGCGCCGTCGGGGCCCTCGTTCTTCATGCCGAACGGCTCCAGGTCGACGAGGAAGTGGTGCTTGTTCGGCAGCGCGAGGCGGATCTCGTCGATCTCGGGGCGGTGGTCGAGGACGCGGCTGCCCATCTGGAAGAGGGTCTGCTGGAGGGAGTAGGAGTAGGTCCGGGCGAAGGCGTCCAGCAGGTGCCGGGCGGCGGCGGCGTAGCTGGCGTCCCAGTCGGGCGCGGGCCGCCCGGGCTCGCCGGTCCAGGCGTGGCGCCACACGGCGTTCACGTCGGTGGCCAGGACCCGGTCGCGGGTCTCGGGCAGCGTGGTGTAGCGGTCCCTGATGTAGCCCCGGAACTCGGAGTCGGTGGAGTTGAGGACGGTCAGGCCGGTCAGGCCGGTCAGGACCTGGACCGCCGCGCCGTCGAAGGTGACCTGGGCGGTGCGGGTCTCGCGTCCGGCGCGGACGAAGGAGTGCTCGGCCTCGCCGGGGGTGGGGATGCGCTCCCAGGCGTACTCCTCGATGCGGACGCGGGCGCGGGCGATGGTCGGCTGGGAGGTGACGAAGTGCCGGGCCAGGCGGATGCCGAACTCCTCGGGGGCGTCGATGCCGTGTTCCCTGGCGAAGGCGTAGACGGTGTTCTTTGTGGTGTCGGTGGGCAGCACGGCGGCGTTGGAGCCGGTGAGGTGGACCTCGGTCATCTCGCCGGAGAGGGCGATCGAGACGTTGAGGTCCCTGATGTGGTGGGTGGGGCCGTCGCGGGTGACGCGGACGACGCGGGTTTCGGCTTTGCCGTACTGGTTCTGGCCGAGCGTGGGCATGGCGTGGTCAGCTCCCTCGGTACACGGAGTAGCCGAACGGGGTGAGCAGCAGCGGCACGTGGTAGTGCTCGCCGGCGGTGACGGCGAAGGCGACGGTCACCTCGGGGAAGAACGCGGGCGCGGTGCCGTGGCGTTCGAGGTAGGGGGCGACGGCGAAGGTGAGCCGGGCCTGGACGGCGTCGTCCGGCAGGGCGGGCAGGGCGGCGCAGCGGCCGTCGGCGTCGGTGCCGGCGGCGGCGTGGCCGGCCCAGGCGGCGTCGCCGGCCGGGCGGACGGCCAGGTGGACGGCGATGCCCGGGGCGGGGCGGCCGCGGCTGGTGTCGAGGATGTGGGTGGAGACGGTGGCGGCGCCCGCCAGGCGGGTGAGCCGGAGGCGGTTGATGCGGCCGAGCTCGGCGCGGACGATCTCCCGCTCGGCGTCGGGGGCGTTGCCGAGCCGCGAGCGGAGCGCGTCGCGCATCTGCCCGGCGGTCAGGCCGGTGGCGCAGATCAGGAAGACGTGGCCGAAGCGCTCCTGGTAGGCGAGGCCCAGCTCCAGCATCTCCGCGCGCAGCGCCTCGGGGGCGTCGGCCATGCCGCGCTGCTCGCGGGCGGAGCCGGGGTCGCCGGGCTCGGGGCGGCCGATGGGCGGGTGGGCGGCCATGGCCTCGTCGAGGTCCTTGTCGGTCAACGCCGCCGTTGCGGCGTCGTTCGCGGCGAGCAGGGCGTCGAGCCCGGGGAAGGGGCGGGCGGCGAGCAGTCCTTCGGCCCAGGCGCGGGCGGCGCACACCCGGTGCAGGGCCTCCCGCGCGGCCCCCTCCTCCGCGCGGTTCAGCCAGGCCAGCCCGGCCTGGGGGGCGTTGGTCACGTGAACCCTCCGAGGGCGTGAGGGGCGGTGTCGGGCACACACAGCTAAGCGGCCCGCACCGGTTGCGTCAACAATTTGTTGACGGTGGGTGAGTCCTGCCGCGGGCCCCGCCGGGCGCAGGGCGCTGCGGGGGCGCTGGGGGACTCAGCCCTCGCGGTTCAGGTAGTTGTAGACCGTGAAGCGGCTCACGCCGAGGGCGCCGGCCACGGTCTCCACGCCGTGCCGCATCGCGAACGCGCCGCGCGTCTCCAGCGAGCGCACGACCTGCTGCTTGGTCTTGCGGTCCAGCTCCGACAGCGGCACGCCGTGCCGGCGCCGCAGCTCGCTGAGGATGTGGTCGAGCGACTCCGACAGGTGCGGCAGCCGCACGGCCGCCACCTCCGAGCCCTCCCAGGAGAGCACCACGTCGTCCTCGCCCGCCGTGCCGGGGGCGACCAGCTCGCCGCCGATGGCGTCCACCAAAGGCTTGATCGCGTCTATGAAGGCGTGGTCCTCCGGCCTCGTCATGGCGTGTCCTCCCGCCCCTCGCCGCCGAGGGCGTTGACCTGGAGCGAGATCCGGGTGGCCCCGACGGCGAGGGACCGGCGCAGCAGGTCGTTCACCGCCGCCAGCACCTCCTCGGCCGGGCCGACGGCCGTGTTGCCGAACGGCCCGACGTCCACCGCGTCCAGCCGTGCGCCCAACACCACCTCGCGGGCCACCAGCGCGTGCGGCGGGGGCTCGTCCAGGTCGAATGGCTCGGTCGTGAATTCCAGTCTCAGTCGCACGCCCGTCAACCTAACGCGGCGGCGGGACGGCGGAGCCTGTCCTGCGGGGCCCTCAGCGACTGGCGGCCCTGACGGCCTCCGGGGCGTGCGGGCTGTGATGGGTGTGAGCGGTGTGCGGCACGCCGAACGCCTCCACCGCCTCGCGGAGCCGCGCCACGGCCGGGGCCAGCGCGCTGACCGAGCCGACCGCCGCCGCGATCAGCAGCAGCGCGTCGCGCATGGCCACCCCGTCCGGCTCTCTCGCCGCGCTCATGGCTCTGAGCGCCGCCAGCTGCCGCTCGGCGACCTCCCGGTCGGCCAGCGCCGCCTCGTAGTCACCCAGCTCGCCGCCCAACCGATCCACCGCGGCGCTCAGCGCCGACATCCGTGGGTCTTCTCCTGTCGACACTCGGCCCCTCCCGATGACGTCTTCGTCGACACGCCCGCACCCGCCGGGCGCACTTCGCTGGGGGCGGCACCGGCAGGACGAACAGGGACAGTAAATATCACTGTCCGCGCATCGCGCCATACGGAGGGCGAAATTCCGTGTCACATTCGGATGAACGCCAGCCTGCGCGGCGGCGGTCGACACGGTGCTGAGCTGTGAGGTGACGGGTGTTTGCAGCATACGCCTGCGGGATCGCCGCTCCTGCTGGCACAGTGTGAGGATCTCGTCGAGAAGTTCCGTCCCAGGAGCGGCAGATGACGAAGAGCGTGCTCGTACGGTGCCCCGAGTGCCGCCGGGAGCACACCTATGTGCCCGCGCACTACCCCTGCGCTTGCGGGGCACCGGTCACCCCGGGGCCGCGGGGCGCGAGCGTGCCGGTGCCCGTGCGGCACCGGTCCTGGTCCGAGGCGTGGACGGAGGTGGACTGCCCCGCCTGCGGGCTGCGGGGGCAGTGGCCGCGGCCGGAGCTCGACTGCCCGTGCGGCACCACGCTGCGGCTCGCCGCACCCGGCGAGGTGCGGGACGCCGCCGCGGAGCCGGGCGCGGGCGGACGGCCGCCGTTCCGCCCGCTGACCATCCGCACGGCCCACGACGCCGTGGCCTGCGCCGCCCGCTTCCTGCGCTGGCTGGGCTTCGAGGAGGTGTACACCGCCGCGCCGTACCCGCGGCCCGGCGTGGACCTGCGCGGCCCGGCGGTCGTCGGCCTGGTCGACGCGAGCACGGGGACCACGGGCGCCCGGACCATCGAGACGCTGTGGCTGCACGGCCTCCACGAGGCGGCCACCGCGGTCGCCTTCTCCCTCGCGGGCTACGACCGGCCGGCCCGCGTCCGGGCCGACGAGCTGCACGTGCCGCTGTTCGTCTTCGACCTCACCGGCTCGCCCCAGCCGGTGAACGACCTGGCGGACGAACTGCTGCGCGCCGGGCGGCCCTAGGCCGTCTCCTCCTCCCAGCGCAGGTCGTGGGAGGCGCCCGGCGTGTGGAAGGCGAGGAGGCGGGCACCCTCGTCCTCCAGCGAGGCACGCTCGGCGCGGCTCGGCCGGTCGAAGGGGGTGAGCACCAGCGTCGCCTCGGTGTGCCTGCGGTCGGCGTCGATGCGCCAGGAGCCGCGTACGAAGCCGTCCGCGAGGAAGACCGGGATCGCGCGGTTTCCCAGCCAGGACCGCCGCTTGGCCGCGTCGGATATCACGCGGGTGCGGTCGTCGTGGCCTATGAAGACGTTGTCGAACTCCGGGAGGAAGCGGGCGGGCGCCGGGACGTCGGCCCCGGGGCGCGGGGCGTCGGGCAGGTCGAACAGCTCGGTGCCGCCCGCGTCGCGCAGCCGCACCAGGCGGGGCGCGAGCCGGTCGAAGACCTCGCGGAGCCTGGTCAGGCCCGACCAGATCTGGGCATCCCTGACGGACGCCGGGCCGAACGCCGCCAGGTACCGCAGCACGAGGTCGTCCAGGGTGGCCGCCTCGGCCGGCTCGCCGCGGAGCCACGACTCGGCCGTGGTGTGCCGCGTGGCGCCGCCGCGCTGCCACAGCCCGCGCGGCGGTGTCTGCACCATCGGCAGCACGACGCGCACCGCCATGCCCAGCGCCTGCGGGTCGCTGTCCGGCCACTCCCCGGCCAGCGCCTGGCCGAACTGGTGGAACGTGCGCGGCTCCTCCTCCGCCAGCTCGCGCGCCCGCCGCGCCAGCCGCTCCAGGTCCACCCCGGCCAGACGCTTGCCGTACGCCGACTTCAGCATGCGCTCCTGCGGCGGCTGCAGCAGCGGCCGCAGCGCGAGACAGTCACGGGCCGTGACGGTGTGGATGGTGGACCGCAGGAGGGCCATGCGCACGAGCTCGCGCTCGGCGAACCGCCGGGAGAACTCCGCGGCGTCGAAGCCGTCGAGCCGCGCGAAGAGCGCCGTGTAGTGGTTTCCCGGCACCTGGGTCTGGAGGCCCACCAGGTGCTCCACGGCCTGGGCGGCGTCCATCGGCGAGCGGGCGAGCAGCAGCTGGCGGTCAAGCAGCGCGCGGTTCAGCTCGCGGAGGGACAGCGCGGGCGTCGTCGGGGTCGAACTCATGCCCCGACCCTACGCGCCACCACTGACAGTCACCGTGCCCGTCGCCGGAGCCGTCCCCGGGGCCGTGGCCCGGGCCGGGGTCGGGGTGGATGGGCGTGTCGACGCCGGTCAGCGGCACGCCCGAGCCGCCGCGCCGGTCGGCGACGATCTCGGCCGCGATCGACAACGCGGTCTCCTCCGGCGTTCTCGCGCCCAGGTCGAGCCCGATCGGCGAACGCAGCCGCGCCAGCTCCCGCTCCCCCAGCCCGGCCTCCTCCCGCAGCCGCCGCAGCCGCGCGGCGTGCGTGCGGCGCGACCCCATCGCGCCCACGTACCCGACGGGGAGCCGCAGCGCGCGGGCCAGCAGCGGCACGTCGAACTTCGCGTCATGGGTGAGCACGCACACCACCGTGCGGGCGTCGATCAGCCGGCCCGCGGCCTGCGCGTCGAGATACCGGTGCGGCCACTCCACGACCACCTCCGCCGCCTCCGGAAAGCGCGCCCGGGTGGCGAAGACGCCCCGGGCGTCGCAGACGGTGACCCGGTAGCCGAGGAAGCGCCCCACCCGCACCAGGGCGGCGGCGAAGTCGATGGCCCCGAAGACGAGCATGCGCGGCGGCGGCAGCCGCGTCTCCACGAGGAGGGTGACCGGGCCCGCCGACGGTCCGCCCGGCTGGTCTCCGGCCGCGTCTCCCCGGCCGGGAGCCGCGCCGGGGTCGAGCGTGACCGTGGTGGTGCCTCCCGCGCGCAGCAGGCGCGTGGCCTCGGCGACGGCGGCGGCGTCGAGTGCGGCGGGGCCGCCGAGGGTGCCGGTGCGGGTGCCGTCCGGCCGGACCGCCAGGGCGCCCGGGCGGGGCCCGTCCGGGCCCGCGACCACGCGGACCAGCGCCGCCGCCCGGTCCTCGGCGGCCGCCGCGAGCGCGGCGGCCAGCGCGGGGCGCGCCGCCGCGCCCGCCCGCACGGGCGTGACCAGGACCTCGATGCTGCCGCCGCAGCTCAGCCCCACCGCGAAGGCGTCGGACTCGCTGTACCCGAAGCGTTCGACCAGCGGCGTGCCACGCTCCAGCGCCTCGCGGCACAGCTCGTGGACCGCGCCCTCCACGCAGCCGCCGGAGACGCTGCCGATCGCCGTGCCCCCGGCGTCCACGGCCAGCGCGGCCCCCGGCTCGCGCGGGGCGCTGCCGCTGGTGGCGACGACCGTGGCGACGGCGAAGTCGCGCCCGTCCCGGCACCACGGACGCAGCTCGGCGGCGATGTCCAGCATGTCCCCGTTCTACCTTCCGGTGAGGTGTTCCGGCCGGACCGGCACCCGCTCCAGCGCCAGACCGGTGGCCTGCCGGATGGCGGCCACCACGGCCGGGGCCGAGGAGACGGTGGGCGCCTCGCCGACGCCGCGCAGCCCGTAGGGGGCGTGCTCGTCGGCGAGTTCGAGGACGTCGACCGGCATGGCCGGGGCGTCGAGGATGGTCGGGATCAGGTAGTCGGTGAAGGACGGGTTGCGGATACGCCCGTCCGGGCCGACCACGATCTCCTCCAGCACCGCCAGGCCCAGGCCCTGCGCGCTGCCGCCGTGGATCTGCCCGAGGACGGCGCCCGGGTTGATCGCCCGGCCGACGTCCTGGGCGGCGGCCAGCTCGACCACCTTCACCAGGCCGAGCTCGGTGTCGACCTCCACGACGGCGCGGTGGGCGCAGAACGAGTACTGCACGTGCCCGTTCCCCTGGCCCGTCGTCAGGTCGAAGGGTTCGGTGGGGCGGTGACGGTACTCCAGCTCGATCTCGACGGCGTCGTCTCCGGCGAGGAGCTCCGCGAGGGAGGCCAGGACCTCGCCGTCGGCGGTGGTGACCTTGCCGCCGGTCAGCCGCAGCTCGCCCCCCGGCCGGCCGAGGCGTTCCCGGCAGCGCCGGAACACCTCGGCCCGCACCGCCTCGCACGCGAGCTTGACCGCCCCGCCCGTCATGTAGGTCTGGCGGGAGGCGGAGGTGGAGCCCGCGGAGCCGACGCGCGTGTCGGCGGGCAGGAGGCTGACCCGGGTGACGCCCAGCTCGGTGCGGGCGATCTGCGCCTGGACGGTGACGCCGCCCTGCCCGACCTCGGCGGCGGCGGTGTGCACGAGGGCGACCGGCTCGCCGCCGACCACCTCAAGGCGGACGCGGGCCGTGGAGTAGTCGTCGTAGCCCTCGGAGAAGCCGACGTTCTTGACGGCGACGGCGTAGCCGACGCCGCGCACCACGCCCTCGCCGTGGGTGGCGTTGGACAGCCCGCCCGGCAGTGCGCGCAGGTCGGGGCCGCCGCCCGCGGTCTCCCACTGGCGTTCGGGCGGCAGCGGGCGCTCCCTGACGCGGCGCAGCAGCTCGGCGACCGGCGCCGGCGCGTCGATGACCTGGCCGGTGGGCATCACCGAGCCCCGCGCCACGGCGTTGCGCTGCCGCAGCTCGACCGGGTCCATGCCGAGGGCCGCCGCCAGCTTGTCCATCTGCGCCTCGTAGGCGAAGCACGCCTGCACCGTGCCGAAGCCGCGCATCGCGCCGCAGGGCGGGTTGTTGGTGTAGAGCGCCAACGCCTCGATCTCGGCGTTCGGCACCTCGTACGGGCCGAGCCCCAGGGAGGCGGCGTTGCCGACGACGGCCGGGGAGGAGGAGGCGTAGGCGCCGCCGTCGAGCACGATGCGGGCCCGGACGTAGACGAGGCGGCCGTCTCGTGTGGCGCCGTGCTCGTAGCTGAGCCGGGCGGGGTGGCGGTGGACGTGGCCGACGAACGACTCCTGCCGGTTGTAGACCATCTTGACCGGGCGGCCGGTGCGCAGCGCGAGCAGGCAGGCGTGGGCCTGCACGGACAGGTCCTCGCGGGCGCCGAAGGCGCCGCCGACGCCGGAGAGGGTCAGCCGCACCAGCTCCGGGGGCAGGCCGAGCAGGGGGGCGAGCTGCTGCCGGTCGATGTGGAGCCACTGGGTGGCGATGTGCAGGTCGACGCCGCCGTCCTCGGCGGGCACGGCGAGGCCGGACTCGGGGCCGAGCGGTGCCTGGTCCTGCATGCCGACCTCGTAGGTGCCGGTGACCACGACCTCGGCGGTGGGCGCGGCGGCGGCCACGTCGCCGTGGATGACCGGCTGGCGGTGGAGGACGTTGGGGTGCGGCGCGTGGGCTGCGTATCTGTCGGTCCTGTCGGTCCTGTCGGTGCGGCCGGGGTGGAGGACGGGGGCGCCGGGCGCGGTGGCGGACGCCTCGTCGTGGACGACGGGCAGTTCCTGGTACGCCACGCGGATGCGGGCGGCGGCGCGGCGGGCCGTCTCGGGGTGGTCGGCGGCGACCAGGGCGACGGGCTCGCCCTCGTACCGGACCACGTCGGCCGCGAGGACCGGCTGGTCGGCGACGTCGACGCCGTAGTGGGTGGCGGCGGGCAGGTCGTCGTGGGTGAGGACGGCGTGGACGCCGGGGGTGGCGAGGGCCCCGGCGGTGTCGATGGCGGTGATGCGCGCGTGCGCGTGCGGGCTGCGGAGGGTGTGGCCCCAGAGCATGTCCTCGTGCCACAGGTCGGAGGCGTAGGCGAACTCGCCGGTCACCTTCAGTACGCCATCGGGCCGGGGCGTGGACTCGCCGACGCGGCCTGCGGTGCCGCCGTCCTGGTGGAGGGGGACGGGGACGGGCGCCCGGCTCACGGTCGGGGCTCCTCTCCTGCGGCGCCGCCGCGGTCGCCCGCTCTGGCGGCCGCGAGGCGGACGGCGTCGAGGATCGCCTCGTAGCCGGTGCAGCGGCACAGGTTGCCCGAGAGCGCCTCGCGGATGTCGGCGTCGGAGGGCCGGGGGTTGCGCTCCAGCAGCGCGTCGGCGGTCATCAGCAGGCCGGGCGTGCAGAAGCCGCACTGCACGGCGCCCGCGTCGAGAAACGCCCGCTGGAGCGGGGCGAGCCCGGCCGGGTCCGGGCTGAGGCCCTCGACCGTGGTGACCTCGGCGCCCTCGGCCTGGCCGGCGGCGACCAGGCAGGCGCAGACGAGCTCGCCGTCGAGGCGGACCGTGCACGAGCCGCACTCGCCCTGCTCGCAGGCGTTCTTGGAGCCGGGCAGGCCGAGCCTCTCCCGCAGCACGTACAGCAGGCTCTCGCCCTCCCAGACGTCGTCGGCCGTCCGTGGCCGCCCGTTGACGGTGAGGTTCACGCGCACGCCCGGCCTCCTTCCGTGGCTTCGGCGGGGCGGTGGCGGTAGGCGTCCCAGGACCAGGTGAGGGTGCGGCGGGCGAGCACCCGGACCGCGTGCCTGCGGTAGGCGGCGCTGCCGCGCACGTCGTCGACGGGCCGGCAGGCGTCGGCGGCCAGCTCGGCGAAGCGGGCGGCGAGGGCGGGCGGGAGCGCTCTGCCGGTGTCCCAGTAGCGGCCGTCGGCGAGTTCGGCGGCGAGGAACGCCTCCGCCTCGCGCGCCCTGACGGGGGTGGGGGCGGCCGAGCCGATGCCGGTGCGCACGGCCTGCTCGTCCGGGCGCAGGGCCAGGGCGACGGTGCACACCGCGTGGACCATGGCGTTGCGCTGGCCGGCCTTGGCGAACTGCTGCGGGCCGCGGGCGGCGTCGATGTGGATGGCGCGGATCAGCTCGTCGTGGGCCAGGGTGTTGCGATGGGGCCCGGTGCAGAACTCCTCGACCGGGATCAGGCGGCTGCCGCGCGCCGAGGCGGCCTCGACCCTGGCGCCCGCGGCGAGCAGCGCGGGCGGGGTGACCCCGGCCGGGGATGCGGTGCCGAGGTTGCCGCCGACGCTGCCCCTGTTGCGGATCTGCTGGGAGCCGACGGTGCGGGCGGCGAGGACGAGCGCGGGCAGCGGGTCGCCCAGGTGGTCGATGATCGCGGCGTACGGCACGCAGGCGCCGAGGCGCACGGTGCCCGTGTCCGTGTGCCAGGTCCGCAGCTCGGGGATGCGGCTGAGGTCGAGGAGGCGCTCGGGGCGGCGGCGGTCGAAGTTGAGGTCGGCCATCAGGTCGGTGCCGCCCGCCAGCGGCACGGCATCGGGGTGCTCCGCCTTGGCGGCGAGCGCCTCCTGCCAGCTCGCCGGGCGCAGGAAGTCCATCGCGAGCGTCCTCCCGTCTCTCCGTACCCATCCATTACAGTCGGTGACGGCCGGGCGGGACAGTCACCGAAGCGCCGAAGCGCCGGGCTGGTCGGACGCCCATTCTTGTAGATTCGTACGAGAGAAACGCCGGTGGCAATCGCCCGGCACCCGAGCGGCAACACCTGGGACACGATGCGGATGCGGCTGCGCACACTGCTGGAGACGGGCGCGCTGGGTCTGAGGCTGCTCGGCGGCGAGGAGCGGCTCGACCGGCGGCTGCTCGGCGTGATGACCACGGACCTGCGCGATCCCAGCCGGTACCTGCGCGGCGGCGAGCTGGTGCTGACCGGCCTGGCGTGGTGGCGTGGGCCGGGGGACGCGGAGCCGTTCGTGCGGACCCTGGTGGCGGCGGGGGTGGCCGGGCTCGCGGCCGGGGAGGCGGAGTTCGGCTCGGTGCCCGACGACGTGGCGCTCGCCTGCGCCCGCCACGGGCTGCCGCTGTTCGCGGTGCCGGAGGAGGTCAGCTTCGCCGAGGTCACCGAGCGGGTGGTGCGGCGGATATCCGGGGAGCGGGCGGGCGACCTGGCCGCCGTGGTGGACCGGCACCGGCGGCTGATGTCGGCGGGGCCGGCGGGCGGCGGCGGGCCGCAGGCCGTGCTCTCCCTGCTCGCCACGGACCTGGACCTGCGGGCCTGGCTGCTGACCGCCACGGGGCGGCCGATCGCCGCCTCCGGGCCGGAGCCGCTGCCGGAGGGGCTCGGCACCGAGCTGGCGGAACGCCACCTGGCGGCCGCGCGCTCCGGCCGCCCGGGCCCGTACCGCGAGGTGGCCGAGGACGGCGGGTCGGCGACGGTGTACTCGCTCTTCCCGGTGGCCGGCCCGGGCGGAGCCGGGTCGGCCACCGGGCGCGAGGTGCCGACCGGCTGGCTGCTCGCGGTCGCCTCCGACGCCTCGGAGTGGCCCGCCGAGCGGCTGGAGCTGCTGCGGGGCGTGGCCGGGCTGATCGCGTCCGAGCGGGACCGGCGGGAGGCCGGGCGCACGGTGCGGCGGCGGATGGCGCGGGAGGTGCTGGAACTGGTCGGGCAGGGTGCGCCGCCCGCCGAGATCGCCGCCCGGCTGCGGATGGTCGCGTCCGTGCTGGTGCCGCGCCTCGCCGAGCCCGGCCGGCAGCCCGGTTGGCAGGTGGTGGCGGCCCAGGTGGCGTGGAACGGCGACGCCTCGGGGGGCGGCCCGGCGGCGGGCGCGCTGCTGGAGGAGCTGCTGACCGACGCGGCCGAGCCCGAGCCGGACGTGGCCGTGGCGCACGGCGACGGGGAGGCGATCGCCCTGGTGCCGCTGCCCGCGCCGGCGGCTGAGCCGCCCGCGCGGGGCGCGCCGTCCGGAGCGGCCCGGACGGGAGCGCCGGAGACGGGGAGCCCGCCGGACGTGGCGAACCCGCGGGACCGGCCGGACGCCGAGGCCGCCCCGGGCGCCGCGTACGCGGCACACACGGGGGACGCACCGGGCCGGCCACGCACGCGGAACCGGACCGGCGCGCAGAAGGCGCCGGACGTGCCGGACCCGGCGCACGCCCGAACCGCGCCCGACCCGCCCGGCCCGCGGCATGCGGGAATCGCCCCCGACGCAGCGGACGCCGCCGCGCGCGGCCGGGCGCCGCTGCGCGCCGAGTCGGTGCTCGGCCCGGTGCGGTCCGTCCTCGCCGCCGGGCTGGGCGAGGACGGGCGGCTCACGATCGGCGTCAGCGCGCCGGTGCCGTCGGCGGAGGGGCTGCGGGGCGCGCTGGAGGAGGCCCGGCACGCGCGCCGCGCCGCCGCCGCGCGGCCCGGCCGGGTGTCGGCGGCGGACCCCGAGGGCCTGGCCTCGCACGTGCTGCTGCTGCCGTTCGTCCCCGACGACGTACGCCGCGCCTTCACCGCGCGGCTGCTCGACCCGCTGCGGGCGTACGACCGGCGGCACCGCGCCGACCTGGTGGCGACGCTGGCGGCGTTCCTGGAGTCCGACGGCTCCTGGACGCGCTGCGCCGCCCGGCTGCACCTGCACGTCAACACGCTGCGCTACCGCATCGGCCGGATCGAGCGGCTGACGGGGCGCGACCCGACCCGCCTGGAGGACCAGGTCGACTTCTTCCTCGCCCTGCGGATGAGCTGAGCCCACCGCCGAACCGGCCATCTTGTGAACGCATTCACGGAACCCACTTGGCCAGGCCCGCTCCCTCGTGCTGAGATTCACTCACATGACCAGATGCCGACGGCGCGATGGCGCGCTGGGGAGGCCAATGTGACGGAGACCGCCGTGCCGCGTTCGGCCGGGGTGAGGACGTCGGGAGCGGATCCCCTGCAGAGCGCGGTCTGGCGGCTGCGGTCCCGGGGTTGCTGGGAGGACGCGGCCGCGCTGCTGGATCCGCTGGCCGCCCGGGACACGACGGCGGCGCTGCTGCGCGCCGAACTGCTCGTGGAGCGCTGCATGTTCACCGCCGGGGGCTGGGGCCGCGCCGAGGAGGCGCTGCGCGCCGCGGAGTCGATGTCGCTGGACGACGAGGAGCGGGGAGCGGCGGCCTGCGAACGCGGCTATCTCGCCTACGCCGCCACCCTGTTGAAGGTCAGGGACCGGGCCGACGAGGCGCGCGCCGCGCTGGGCCGGGCGGCGGCGCTCCTGGCGCCGGACTCCCCCGGCCGCCCCCTGCTCGACCTGCGGCGCGGCCTGATGGCCGAGCACGTCGGCGGGAACCCGCAGGGCGCGCGGGCGGCGTACGGCAGGGCGCACGAGGAGGCGACGGGGCGCGGCGACGCGCTGCTCGCGTCCTACACCTGGCGCCACCTGGCGGGGCTCGCGCTGCGCGACGGCGACCTGACGGAGGCGCGGCACGGCTTCGCGGAGTCGCTGCGGCTGCGGGAGGAGACGGGCTTCCTGGTGGGGATCGCGCCGGCGCTGATCGCGCTGGCGGACGTGGAGGCGGAGCCGGCGGCGGGGCGGCTGCGGGCGGAGGCGGCGCGGCTCTTCCGCCTGCTGGACGGCGTCCCGACGTGGCTGGCGGCCCACCTCCCGGCCGCGCCGGCGGCGTAGGCGCAGCCCTCGGAACCCGGCGTCAGACGCCCGTCAGGTGCTCGCGCGCGAGCTGCTCCGTCGTGGCCAGATCGCGGCGGCGCAGGGCGTCGAGGAGGGCGCCGTGCTCCAGGGCGTCGGCGAGGAGTTCGGCCGTGCCGGGGAGGCGGCCGTGCGCGGGCGGGCTCTGCGCCTTGCGGTGCAGCTCCTCGGCGACGAGGACGAGCTGCCGGTTGCCCGTGAGCTGCAGCAGCGCGCGGTGGAAGCAGCGGTCCGCCTCGGCGTACGCCGCGCGGTCGCCGACCGAGGCCGCGGTCACGGTGGCGTCGGCCAGCGGACGCAGCTCCTCCCACCGTTCGGGTGGCAGCGTGCGCGCCAGCCGGGTGATGGCGGGCACCTCCAGCGCGGCGCGGATCTCGGCCAGTTCGGTGATGTCGCGCGGCGTGCGGCCCGTGACGCGGAAGCCGCGGTTGGGCACGATCTCCACCGCCCCCTCGCTCGCGAGCTGCTGCATCGCCTCGCGCACCGGCGTGGGGGAAACGCCGTACCGCTCGGCCAGCGCGGGGCCGGAGTACGTCTCGCCGCAGGACAGCTCGCCGCTGGAGAGCGCGTCGCGCAGCGCGGCCAGCACCTGGGCGCGCACCGAGTGCCGCTCCGGCAGCGACCGGGGCCTGACCGGCAGCGGCGGACGCTCGGGCTGCCGCTCGGACTGCCGCTGCGCCGGGTACGGCTCGGCGGCAGGCGCCGGCCGGAGTGCCGTCGCGGCCGACTCCGCCGAGGTGCGCTCCATCCGTCCGCTCCCGTCCCCTTCATCCCCCCGAATCAATGGGGTTTGGAGCACCTTAGGCCGTCTCGGCCCGGGTGCAAACCCCTAACTTCGGCCACCGGCAAGATCAGCTAAGGTAAGGCTTACCTGCTTTCGATCAGCTCTCGATCACGAAACGGTGGTCCCGCACCATGCCCGCGTCCGTGCCAGCCCTCGCCCCGGCGTCCCCCCTCGCCCCGGCCTACCGCAGGGCCGCCGAGGTGATGCCCGAGCTCCGCATCGCCGAGCAGACGCCGCGCGAGGGCGCCGGCTGGCTGCGGGCGAGCGATCTGGCGGCGGGCGGCGAGGCGCTGGCGGCGTTCCTGGCCGCGGAGGAACGCCAGATCGTGGCCGATTACGCACGCCCCGCCCGCCCCGACGTCGTGGCCAGCTTCGCGCTCCACCGCTACGCCTGGCCCGCGGGCCTGCTCTTCACCCTCCCCTACTTCCTGCTGCGCCGCGTGCCGTGGCTCTCCCCCGACGACGTCTCCTTCCACCGCGCCGAGGGGCGGCTGACGGCGCGGATCACGGCGTTCAGCTGCCTGCCGGACGACCCGGCGGCCGGGCTGCCGGGCGCGCGCGCGGTGCGCGGCGAGGCGGCGCTGCGGGCGGAGGTGCGGCGGGCCGCCGCCGAGCACCTGGGGCCGGTGATGGCCGCCTTCGGGCCGCGGATGCGCCGGGGGCCGAGGGCGCTGTGGGGTGCGGCGACCGACGAGCTGACCGAGGGGCTGTGGTATCTCGGGCAGCTGCTCGGCGAGGAGGAGCGGGCCAGGGCGGAGGCGGGCCTGCTGCTGCCGGGCGGCACCGGGCCGTACGCCGGCGGCGCGGCCTTCCGGGAGCTGCCCGTGCCGGACGGCCGGACGGTCACGACCCGGGACCGGGCGAGCTGCTGCCTGTACTACACGCTGCGCCCTCAGGACACCTGCGTGACCTGCCCGCGCACCTGCGACGCCGAGCGCGTCGCGCGCCTGACGGCGTGACGGAGTGACGGCGCGGGCCACGCTATAGCAGAGCGGACATCAGAACGCACAACACTCACTCGAATCCCACTCGTTGGTGTAGCTTTACCGCTCATCGGGGTGCGGCGCCTGACGGCGACTCAGCTACCATCGGCCACTCCGCGCGGCCACTCGCGGCGGCAGCATCGGGCAGGCAGGGGGCTCTCCCATGACACTTTCGGACATAGGACTCAACTGGGTGCTGGCAGGGGCCCTCCTGCTGAGCGGCGCCATGGTGGCGGTGACGCTCATGGCGCGGGGCAGGAACGGCGGCGCCGACCGCGCGGAGCCCAGCGACTCCTGGGAGCGGCTCGAGGCGAGCCGCCGCAAGCGGGAGCGGGTCTACGCCGCCGTGTCCTACACGCTGCTCTTCTGCTGCGCCGGCGTGGCGGCGGCGCTGTCGTTCCAGGGCCTGGTGGGCTTCGGGCGGGAGAACCTCAACCTCTCCGGCGGCTGGGAGTACCTGGTGCCCTTCGGCCTGGACGGCGCGGCCATGTTCTGCGCGGTCATCGCGGTGCGCGAGGCCAGCCAGGGCGACTCCTCGCTCGGCTCGCGCCTGCTGGTGTGGCTGTTCGCGGGCGCGGCGGCCTGGTTCAACTGGGTGCACGCGCCGCGCGGCGCCGGGCACGCGGGCGCGCCGCAGTTCTTCGCCGGGATGTCGCTCTCGGCCGCCGTGCTCTTCGACCGGGCGCTGAAGCAGACCCGACGGGCGGCGCTGCGCGAGCAGGGCCTGGTGCCGCGCCCGCTGCCGCAGATCCGCGCCGCGCGCTGGCTGCGGGCGCCGCGGGAGACGTACGCCGCCTGGTCGCTGATGCTGCTGGAGGGCGTGCGCACCCTGGACGAGGCGGTCGAGGAGGTGCGCGAGGAGAAGCGGGCGAAGCAGACGCGGCGCGGCAGGCGGCGCGAGCAGCGGCGGCTGGAGAAGGCCCGGATGAAGGCACTCGGCCGCCAGCACCGCGCTCTGGGCCGGCGGCGGGTCGAGGTGTCGGTGGCGCAGGCGGGGAGCGCGGCGCCGCAGCCGAGCGCGGAGCCCGCCGCGCCCGCCGCACCCGCCGCGCTGGAGGCGGCGGCGCAGCGGCCGGCGCTGCACGGCTCGGGCGGCGCCGCCTCGGACCTGGGCGCGGGCGTGACTGCGGCTGCGGGCGCGGGCGCCGGCGCGGGCGTCGCGTCGTCCGAGGCGGACCGCACCCGGTCCAGCGCCGCGAGCGCGCTGGACTCCCTGGAGGAGAAGCTGGCGCGGATAGAGCGTCAGTTCAGCTGAGCCCGGTCCCGACCGGCCCTGTCCGGCCTCATGCGGTCAGCCGGCCGCCTCGGCCAGGACGCCCTCCAGCGCGAGCAGCCGGCGCTTGCGCTCCAGGCCGCCCGCGTAGCCGGTCATGGAGCCGTCCGCGCCGATGACGCGGTGGCAGGGGCGGATGACCGTCAGCGGGTTGGCGCCCACCGCGCCGCCGACGGCCCTGGCCGAGCGCGGCGGCAGGCCGGCCAGCGCGGCGAGTTCGGCGTAGGTGGCGGTGCAGCCGTAGGCGACGCGGTCCAGGGCGGCCCACACGCGCTCGCGGAAGGCCGTGCCGCGAGGGGCCAGGGGCAGGGCGAACTCCTTCAGCTCGCCCGCGAAGTAGGCGTCGAGCTGACGGCCGGCCTCGGCGAACGCCGCGGGGTCGCGCCGCCAGCCGGGCTCGACGCGGGCGCCGCCGCGCTGCCCGGGCATGGTGACGGAGGCCAGCGTGCCCGGCTCGGGGCCGGCGAGCAGCAGGTCGCCGAGCGGACTGGGGTGGGTGGTGTAGAGGGTCATCGCGGGTCCTTCGCCATCGTCGGGTGATTCTTCGCGGGGTCTGTGGGTGCCGCCGGGTCGCCGCCCGTGTGCCAGAGCAGGTGGACGGCGTAGGAACGCCAGGGCCGCCAGCCCGTGGCCGCGCGGGGCGGGGCGCCGAGGCGGTCGAGGCCGTGGCGGACGCCCGCGTCGCCGGGGAGGAAGATGTCGGGGTCGCCCAGCGCCCGCATCCGCACGTAGCCCGCCGTCCACGGGCCGATGCCGCGCACGGCGAGCAGCCCGCGCTCGGCCTCGTCGCGGTCGGTGCCGGGGCTGAGGGAGACGGCGCCGTCGGCGAGGGCCGCGGCGAGCGAGCGGATCGTCTCCCGCCGGGTGGCGGGCATGCCCAGCTCGGAGAGCGGCGCCTCGGCCAGCGCGCCGGGCTCGGGGAAGAGGTGGGTGAGGCCGCCGTCCGGCGCGGGCAGCGGCTTGCCGTGGGCGGCCACGAGCCGCGCGGCGAGCGTCCGGGCGGCGGCCACGGTGACCTGCTGGCCGAGCACGGCGCGGAACGCCAGCTCCTCGGGGTCGGCGGCGCCGGGCGAACGCAGCCCCGGGTGGGCGGCGGCCAGCGGGCCGAGCGCCGGGTCGGCGGCGAGGCGTTCCGCCACCGCGTAGGGATCGGCGTCCAGGTCGAACAGCCGCCGCACGCGCTGCACGGCGGTCGTCAGGTCCCGCAGCTCGGTCAGGCGGAAGCGGCAGGGTAGCCAGCGCCCGCCGCCCGCCCCGGCGGACTCGTCGATCTCGGCCACGCCCGGGCCGTGCGGCAGGGCGAGCGAACGCCGGTACGTCCGGCGGCCCGGCCTGCCGCGCATCTCCTCGATGCCGGGGATGGCGCGGAGCTGGAGGAAGTCGAAGACCTGCCGCGCGGCGTAGGGGCCCCGGTGGGCCAGCCGCAGCGGGATGCCGCCCACGTCGCCGGCTCCTCCCGACCCGGCGGCCGCGCCGGCCGCCGCCCGCCCGCCGCGCGCGGCGGCGCGCAGCTCGCTGGGGGTGCGGGCGTACGCCGTGCGCACGGTGTCGTTGAACTGCCGGACGCTGGCGAAGCCCGAGGCGAACGCGATCTCGGTGACCGGCAGCGTCGTCGTCTGGAGCAGGATCCGGGCGGTGTGGGCGCGCTGGGCGCGGGCCAGCGCCACGGGTCCGGCGCCGAGCTCGGCGGTGAGCTGCCGCTGCACCTGCCGGGCGCTGTAGCCCAGCCGCCGGGCCAGGCCCGCGACGCCCTCGCGGTCGACGACGCCGTCGGCGATCATCCGCATGGCGCGGCCGACGGCGTCGGCCCTGGCGTTCCACTCGGCGGAGCCGGGCACGGCGTCGGGGCGGCAGCGGCGGCAGGCGCGGAAGCCGGCGGCCTGCGCGGCGGCGGAGGAGGGGTAGAAGCGGCAGTTCTCCCGCTTCGGGGTCACCGCCGGGCAGCTCGGGCGGCAGTGGATGCCGGTGCTGAGAACGGCCACGAAGAACACGCCGTCGAACCGCTCGTCGCGGCTGCGCACCGCCTCGTACCTGCTGTCATCGTCTCTCACGCCTTCAGTGTGCGCGCCGCGGGACGCGCGCACTGGCGGGAATCGGACATGGCCGTGGGACCGGCCCCGGCCGTGCCCCCCGGGCGGCGGGCGGTCAGGCCGGGGCGAGCCGGGCCGGGAAGCCGCCCTTCGCGACCGGGCCCCAGCGGTCCGGCGTGATGCGGATCAGCGACTTGCCCTGCCGGACCATGGCGGCGCGGTACTCGTCCCAGTCGGGGTGCTCGCCCGCGATGTTCCGGTAGTACGTCACCAGCGGCTCGACCGCCTCGGGCACGTCGAGCACCTCGGCGGTGCCGTCGATCTGCACCCAGGGCCCGTCCCACTCGTCGGAGAGCACCAGGAGGCTGACCTGCGGGTCGCGCCGGACGTTGCGGGTCTTGGCGCGCTCGGGGTAGGTGGCGATGACGATGCGCCCGTCGTCGTCCACGCCGCAGGTGAGGGGCGATCCCTGCGGGGAGCCGTCGGCCCGCCGGGTGAGCAGGATCGCCCGGTGACGCGGCCGGACGAAGTCCAGCAGCCGCTCGCGGTCGACGGTGATGTTCGTCGCGATCGAAGGACTCATGGCCCACGACCCTACGCCCCGGGGCGCCGTGCCACACGCCGCCGCCGGTGCCTGTCGTCGCGGGCGGCTCACGGCAGCAGCCGCTGGAGCAGCCCCCAGCTGAACTCCGCCACCACCGGGCGTTCACCGCCGGACGCCTCGCGCGCGGTGAACGCCAGGCACCAGCGCGTGGGGGCCGAGCCCTCCAGGGGGCGCGCCGGGGCGTAGGCGCGGGCGGCCTCGTCCAGGGTGCACGACCACGGGGTCAGATCCTCGACCGTCCGCAGCGCGGGGCCCGGCGCGCCGGGTGCACGCGCCAGGGTCTCGTGCCACACCTCGCCCCCCGGAACGGCCAGCGCCTCGAAGCGGAGGTCCGGCCAGAGGGGGACGGGCCAGCGGTGGACGTGGCAGTCGAGGTCCCCGACGCGGCGCGAGGCGGTCTCCTCCGGCGGGCCGAGCACCGCGCGGTAGCGGCCCAGGGCGCCGCCGCCCCGCCGGGGGGAGCGGGCCATCGCCTGCCAGCGGCGGTTGGCCTCCCGCATGCGGTCCCGGCCCACGCCCAGCTCGCGCAGGGCGTCCTCGACGAGGCCCGGCTGGAAGTCGGCCATCCGCCGCAGCAGGACGAGCTGGAAGTCGAAGGGGCCGAGGGGAGTCATGGGCGCATCCTCGCAGACTCCTCTGCCAGCCGCGGGCGCCGTCGGCACCGCCGGGGATCGGCGGTGCCGGCGGCGCCCGGTGTACGGCGCGTCAGGCCGCGACCGCGACCGCCGGTGACTGCGCGGGGGCCAGCGCCAGCTCCAGCACCTGCCGCACGTCCGTCACCGGGTGGACGTCGAGCGTCTCGAGCACCTCCTCGGGCACGTCGTCCAGATCCGGCTCGTTCCGCTTCGGGATGATCACCGTGGTCATCCCGGCCCGGTGGGCGGCCAGCAGCTTCTGCTTGACGCCGCCGATCGGCAGCACCCGCCCGGTCAGCGAGACCTCGCCGGTCATCGCCACGTCCGGCCGCACCTGGCGCCCGCTGAGCAGCGAGGCCAGCGCCGTCGTCATGGTGATGCCGGCGCTCGGCCCGTCCTTGGGGACCGCGCCCGCCGGGACGTGGAGGTGGACGCCGCGCTCCTTCAGGTCGCCGACCGGCAGCTCCAGCTCCGCGCCGCGCGAGCGCAGGTAGGACAGGGCGATCTGGCCGGACTCCTTCATCACCTCGCCCAGCTGCCCGGTGAGGGTCAGCCCCGCGCCGCCCGTCTCCGCGTCGGCCAGCGACGCCTCGATGTAGAGGACGTCGCCGCCCGCGCCGGTCACGGCCAGGCCGGTGGCGACGCCGGGCACCGCGGTGCGGCGTTCGCCCGGCTCCTGGGCCGCCTCCGGGGTGTGGCGCGGGCGCCCGATCAGCTCCCGCAGGCCCTCCTCGGTGACGGTGAACGGCCGCCCCTCGGACAGCTCGATCTCGCCCAGCTCCTCGCGGGCCGCGACCTTGCGCAGCAGCCGGGCGATGGACCGCTCCAGCGCGCGCACGCCCGCCTCGCGCGTGTACTCGCCGGCGAGCCTGCGCAGCACGCCGTCGGTGACGGCGACCTCGTCGGCGCTCAGCCCGGCCCGCTCGAGCTGCCGGGGCACGAGGTGGTCGCGGGCGATGGTGACCTTCTCGTCCTCGGTGTATCCGTCGAGCGTGACCAGCTCCATCCGGTCAAGCAGCGGCTGCGGGATGGCCTCCAGCACGTTGGCGGTGGCGAGGAAGACCACGTCGGACAGGTCCAGCTCGACCTCCAGGTAGTGGTCGCGGAAGGTGTGGTTCTGCGCCGGGTCCAGCACCTCCAGCAGGGCGGCGGACGGGTCGCCCCGGTAGTCGCTGCCGACCTTGTCGATCTCGTCGAGCAGCACCACGGGGTTCATCGAGCCGGCCTCGCGGATGGCCCGCACGATGCGGCCGGGCAGCGCGCCGACGTACGTACGCCGGTGACCGCGGATCTCCGCCTCGTCCCGCACGCCGCCGAGCGCGACGCGCACGAACTTCCGGCCCATGGCCCGGGCCACCGACTCCCCCAGCGAGGTCTTGCCCACGCCGGGCGGGCCGACCAGCGCCAGCACCGCGCCGCCCCGCCGTCCGCCGACGACGCCGAGCCCGCGCTCGCCGCGCCGCTTGCGCACCGCCAGGTACTCGGTGATGCGGTCCTTGACGTCCGTCAGGCCCGCGTGGTCGGCGTCGAGCACGGCGCGGGCGCCCGCGATGTCGTAGGCGTCCTCGGTGCGGGTGTTCCACGGCAGGTCCAGGACGGTGTCCAGCCAGGTGCGGATCCAGCCGCCCTCGGGGCTGGCGTCGGAGGCCCGCTCCAGCTTGTCGACCTCCTTCAGCGCCGCCTCGCGCACCTTCTCGGGCAGGTCGGCGGCCTCGACGCGGGCGCGGTAGTCCTCGCCCTCGTCGGCGGCGTCGCCGTTCAGCTCGGCCAGCTCCTTGCGCACCGCCTCCAGCTGACGGCGCAGCAGGAACTCCCGCTGCTGCCTGTCCACGCCGTCCTGCACGTCCTTGGCGATGGACTCGGCGACGTCCTGCTCGGCCATGTGCTCGCTCAGCCACTGCTCGGCGAGCCTCAGCCGCGCCACGGGGTCGGTGGTCTCCAGCAGCGTGACGCGCTGCTCGGTCTTCAGGAACGGCAGGTACCCGGCGTTGTCGGCCAGGGCGCCGACGTCCTCGATCTGCGTCACCCGGTCCACGACCTGCCAGGCGCCGCGCTCGCGCAGCCAGCTCGTGGCCAGCGCCTTGTACTCGCGGACCAGCTCGGCCACCTCGGCCGGCGCCGGATCGGGCACGGACTCGGCCAGCGGCGTACCCTCCACCCACAGGGCCGCGCCCGGTCCCGTGGTGCCGGAGCCGATGCGCACCCGGTGCAGGCCGCGCACGAGCGCGCCCGGGTCGCCGCCGGAGAGGCGTCCGACCTGCTCCACCCGGCCCAGCACGCCGATGTCCGCGTAGCTTCCCGCCACCCGTGGCACCAGCAGCACGCGCGGCTTCTCACCCCGGGGCGCGGCGGCCTGCGCGGCCTCGACCGCGGCGCGCACCTCGGATTGCGACAACTCCAGTGGGACCACCATCCCGGGCAGTACCACCTCGTCATCGAGCGGCAGCACCGGCAGGGTGAGTATGTCGAACGACGAAGTCATGACCTCTCCCTCGGCAGGCAAGTTGAGCTGAGAAGACTCAATCCAATGACCTCTCAATGCCCGGCGCGGCGGGGATGTTCCCCGGGTGGGGGATGTTCGCCGTGAGCGATCACGCTGTGGTGTCGTGGCAGCGAGGACAGCGAGGACAGCGAGGAGCACTCATGGCAATGCCGCCGGTCCGGTTCGGGCTCAACGTCGACCCGCACGCGGCGGGCGTCCCGGCCGCGACGCGGATCACCGCGATCGCCGAGGCCGCGGGCCTGGAGTACGTGGGCGTGCAGGACCACCCGTACAACGCCGACTTCCTGGACACCTTCACCCTGATCACCTGGCTGGCGGGCCGGACGCGCTCGGTGCGCTTCTTCCCGAACGTGGCCAACCTGCCGCTGCGCCCGCCCGCGATGCTTGCCAAGCAGGCCGCCACCATCGACGCGCTGAGCGGCGGCCGCTTCGAGCTGGGCCTGGGCGCCGGCGCCTTCGCCGACGGCATCGCGGGGCTCGGCGGACCCCGGCGTTCCCCTGGACAGGCGCGGGCGGCCTTGAGCGAGGCCATCGACATCATCCGCGCGAGCTGGGCGGGCGAGCCCTACGCCCACGAGGGCGAGCACTACGCCGTGCCCGGCGCCCGTCCGGGGCCCCGTCCGGCGCACGACATCGCCATCTGGCTCGGCGCGACCGGCCCGCGCGCGCTGCGGCTGCTGGGCGCCAAGGCCGACGGCTGGTCGGTCTCCAGCCCGTACGTGCCGCCGGCGCGGCTGGCCGGGCTCAACGCCGTGATCTCCGAGGCCGCGGCGGAGGCGGGCCGCGATCCCGGGGCGATCCTGCGCCTGTACAACGTGGCAGGGCTCATCACGGACGCGCCCGGCGCCGGGGACGGCTCCGGCACCTTCCAGGGCCCGGTCGCCCACTGGACCGACACGCTGGTCCGGCTCCACGCCGAGCACGGCATGACGGCGTTCGTCTACTGGCCCGCCCGCGACCGCGAGCGCCAGTCCCGCCTCTTCGCCGAGGAGGTCGTCCCGGACGTGAGGGAACGCCTGCCCGCGGCGCCCTGACCGGGGGCTCCGCCCCCGGACCCCCGGCCGCCCAC
>NZ_JBQQCA010000035.1:0-72381 GCF_052246635.1 Streptomyces sp. 6N223
CGGCTAGGGTGGGCGGGGGACCTCAGCGGCCGCGCAGCCGCCGGTAGTGGGCGACCAGGCCCGCCGTCGAGGCGTCGAGCCCGGGGACCTCCGCGCCAGCGGTCAGCGCGGGCTCGACCCGCTTCGCCAGCACCTTCCCCAGCTCCACCCCCCACTGGTCGAAGGAGTCGATGTCCCACACCGCCCCCTGCACGAACACCTTGTGCTCGTAGAGCGCGACCAGCTGCCCCAGCACCGACGGCGTCAGCTCCACCGCCAGGATCGTCGTCGTGGGCCGGTTCCCCGGGAACGTACGGTGCGGCACCAGTTCCTCCGCGACGCCCTCCGCCCGCACCTCCTCGGCCGTCTTGCCGAAGGCGAGCGCCTGGCCCTGCGCGAAGAGGTTCGCCATCAGCAGGTCGTGCTGCGCGGCCAGCCCCGGCTCCAGTTCCTCAACCGGCCGGGCGAAGCCGATCAGATCCGCCGGAATGATCTTCGTGCCCTGGTGCAGCAGCTGGTAGTAGGCGTGCTGCCCGTTGGTGCCCGGCGTGCCCCACACCACCGGCCCGGTCTGCCAGTCGACGGGCCTGCCCTCGCGGTCCACCGACTTGCCGTTCGACTCCATGTCGAGCTGCTGCAGATACGCCGTGAAGCGGGAGAGGTAGTGGCTGTAGGGCAGCACCGCGTGCGACTGCGCCCCGTAGAACGCCCCGTACCAGACGCCGAGGAGCCCCAGCAGCACCGGGGCGTTCTCCTCCAGCGGCGCGGTGCGGAAGTGCTCGTCCACCGTGCGGAAGCCGTCCAGCATCTCGCGGAAGCGCTCGGGCCCGATGGCGATCAGCAGCGACAGGCCGATCGCCGAGTCGTAGGAGTACCGGCCGCCGACCCAGTCCCAGAACTCGAACATGTTGGCCGTGTCGATGCCGAACTCAGCCACCTTCTCGGCGTTGGTCGAGACAGCGACGAAGTGGCGGGCCACGGCCGCCTCCTCGCCCCCGAGGCCGGCCAGCAGCCAGCGCCGCGCCGCCGTGGCGTTGCTGATCGTCTCGATCGTCGTGAACGTCTTCGACGCCACGATGAACAGCGTCTCGGCCGGGTCGAGGTCGCGCACCGCCTCGTGCAGGTCGGCGCCGTCGACGTTGGACACGAAGCGGAAGCCCAGCTCCCGCGCGGTGTAGGGCCGCAGCGCCTCGTACGCCATGGCCGGGCCGAGGTCGGAGCCGCCGATGCCGATGTTGACGACCGTCCTGATGCGCCGCCCGGTGTGGCCCGTCCACTCCCCCGAGCGCACCCGCCGCGCGAAGTCCGCCATGCGGTCCAGCACGGCGTGGACGCCGGGCACGACATTTTTGGGTTCTTCGCCGTCGACCTCGACCACGGCGTCGCGCGGCGCGCGCAGCGCGGTGTGCAGCACGGCCCGGCCCTCGGTGATGTTGATCTTCTCGCCGCGGAACATGGCGTCGCGCAGCGGCTCCACGCCGGACGCCGCGGCGAGATCGCGCAGCAGGCGCAGGGTCTCGTCGGTCACCAGCTGCTTGGAGTAGTCGATGAGGAGGTCGCCGACGCGGACGCCGTACCGCCCCGCCCGGTCCGGGTCGCGGTCGAACAGCTCGCGAAGGTGCACCTCCCCCAGCTGCTCCCGGTGCTTGGCCAGAGCACCCCACTCGGCCGTCCGGTCCAGCCTGACCCGCGCGCCTGCGTTCATGTCCTCTGCTCAGCCCATCCGTGCGCTCCGTGCGATCGTGCGGTCCCAGGCTACGCCGCCGCCTGACGGCGCCGCCCGGCCGCCCGCGTCGCGGACCCGCCCCGGACTAGATCTCGCCGCGCAGCTTGGCGAGGGCCTCGGCGAGGATGGCCTCGCCGTCGGCGTCGCTGCGGCGTTCGCGAACGTAGGCGAGATGCGTCTTGTAGGGCTCGGTGCGGGGCGGGTCCGGCGGGTCCTCGCGGTCCGTGCCTGCCGGGAAGCCGCACCGAGGACAGTCCCACGTGTCGGGAATCTGTGCGTCGCTGGCGAAGCTGGGCCGTGTCTCGTGCCCGTTCGCACACCAGAAGGAGACCCTCAGCCGCGGCGCGGACTCGCCCCGCTCGGCCTCTCCCATGGGCCCCGCGCCGACCCGGCTGCCCCGGATCGCGTTGCCACCTGCCACGGTCGTAACTCCCTGCCTCACGTGCTGTGTGCTGCGAAGTCGCCTCAGTCTATGCAAGGCTCAACGCACGTCCAGTGCTTCGAGTTACTGACTTACCGCGTTGTGGCCAGGCTGTCACTCCCGCGTCACTCAGAACTACTTCATCAGCAGGCCGAGCACCACGATGATCCCGAACCAGATCAGGCCGACCACGACCGTGAGCCGGTCGAGGTTGCGCTCGGCCACGGAGGAGCCGCCGACGGACGACTGCATACCGCCGCCGAACATGTCGGAGAGGCCGCCGCCCTTGCCCTTGTGCATCAGCACGAGCAGGCCCAGCAGGCCGCTGAAGACGATGAGGGCGATCTGGAACGCCGTTTCCACGACTGGACCAACTCTCTGCAGATCGGAGACGGTGGATGGACGCGACTCAATGTACCGGCATCCGGGGGCCGCACCAACCGGTCCAGCCGGTGGCCACGGCCCCCGTCAGGGTACCTCCGGTCGTCACTGGTCGCGGAAGCGGACGATCTTGACGAACTCGTCGGCGTCGAGCGAGGCGCCGCCGACCAGGGCGCCGTCCACGTCGGGCTGCGCCATGATCGCGGCGACGTTGGAGCCCTTGACCGAGCCGCCGTACTGGATGCGCACGCCGTCGGCGAGCGCCACGTCGTACAGCTCGGCCAGCCGGGCGCGGATCGCCCCGCAGACCTCCTGCGCGTCCTCGGGGGTGGCGACCTCGCCGGTGCCGATGGCCCACACCGGCTCGTAGGCGATCACGATGCTCGCGGCCTGCTCGGCGGGGAGCCCGTCGAGGGCGCCGTCGAGCTGGGTGAGGGTGTAGGCGACCTGCTGGCCCGCCTTGCGGATCTCCAGCGGCTCGCCGATGCACAGGATCGGCGTCAGGCCGTGCCGGTAGGCGGCCTTCACCTTGGCGTTGCAGGTCTCCTCGTTCTCGCCGTGGTACTGGCGGCGCTCGGAGTGGCCCACGACCACGTAGGTGCAGTTGAGCTTGGCGAGCATCGGGCCGGAGATGTCGCCCGTGTACGCCCCGGAGTCGTGGGCGGCGATGTCCTGCGCGCCGTACCTGATCCTGAGCTTGTCGCCGTCGACCAGGGTCTGGACCGAGCGCAGGTCGGTGAAGGGCGGCAGCACCGCGACCTCGACGGCGTCGAGGTCCTTGTCCGACAGGGCGAAGGCGAGCTTCTGGACGTGTGCGATGGCCTCGAGGTGGTTGAGGTTCATCTTCCAGTTGCCGGCCATCAGCGGGACGCGGGCGGCTGCGGAATCCGTGGGTGCCATGGCGTTCAGTCCTCCAGTGCCTCAAGGCCGGGGAGGGTCTTGCCCTCCAGGTACTCCAGGCTGGCGCCGCCGCCGGTGGAGATGTGTCCGAAGGTCGACTCGTCGAAGCCGAGGATGCGCACGGCCGCCGCCGAGTCGCCGCCGCCGACCACGGTGAAGGCGGAGCTGTCGGCCAGGGCCCGGGCCAGCGCCCGGGTGCCGTCGGCGAAGTCGGGGTGCTCGAAGACGCCCATGGGGCCGTTCCAGAAGACGGTGGCCGCGTCGGCGAGCTTGGCGGCGTACAGCTCCTGGGTGGCCGGGCCGATGTCCAGGCCCTGCAGCCCCGCCGGGATGGCGTCGGCGGCCACGGTCTCGGTCTCGGCCGGGGCCTTGGTCTTCAGGTCGGGGAAGTCCTTGGCGGCCACGACGTCGACCGGGAGCACGAACTCCACGCCGCGCTCGGCGGCCCGGCGCAGGTACTCCTGGACGGCGGGGACCTGGTCGGCCTGGAGGAGGGAGTCGCCCACCTCGTGGCCCTGGGCCTTGAGGAAGGTGTACGCCATGCCGCCGCCGATCAGGATGCGGTCGGCGCGCTCCAGCAGGTGGCCGATGACGCCGAGCTTGTCGGAGACCTTGGCGCCGCCGAGCACGACGGCGTAGGGCCGGTCCGGCTCCTCGGTGAGGCGCTTGAGGACGCCCACCTCGGTGGCGATCAGGCCGCCGGCGGCGTGCGGGAGGCGCGCGGGCAGGTCGTAGACGGAGGCGTGCTTGCGGTGGACGGCGCCGAAGCCGTCGCCGACGTACGCGTCCGCCAGGGCGGCCAGCTGGTCGGCGAAGGCGCCGCGTTCGGCGTCGTCCTTGCTGGTCTCGCCGGGGTTGAAGCGCAGGTTCTCCAGCAGCACGACATCGCCGTCGTCCAGGGCGTCGGCGAAGGCGCGCGCGCTGTCGCCGACGGTGTCGGTCGCGAAGGCCACTCCCCGGCCGAGGAGTTCGCCGAGGCGGGCGGCGACCGGGGCGAGGGTGAAGGCGGGGTCCGGGGCGCCCTTGGGGCGGCCCAGGTGGGAGGCGACGATCACCCTGGCGCCCGCCTCGGTGAGCTTGGTGATGGTCGGCACGGCGGCCCGGATGCGGCCGTCGTCGGTGATGGTGGCGCCGTCGAGCGGCACGTTCAGGTCGGCGCGGACGAAGACACGGCGCCCGGAGACCTGGAGGTCGTCAATCGTCTTCATGATGGTGTCGAGGGCTCTCCTTGAGACTGCATGGCTCACGCATGGCGCGAGGGCCCGCAGGCGCGCGGTGCTGTCGCGGTGCGCGCTTGCGAGCCCTGCCCCGGCGGACGGCTCAGAGCCGCTCGCCGACGTACACCGTCAGGTCGACGAGGCGGTTGGAGTAGCCCCACTCGTTGTCGTACCAGCCGACGACCTTGACCTGGTTGCCCTGCGCCATGGTCAGCGCGGAGTCGAAGGTGCAGGAGGGCGGCGTGTTGACGATGTCGGAGGAGACCAGGGCGTCCTCGGTGTACTCCAGGATGCCCTTGAGCGAGGTCTCGGCGGCCTGCTTGAAGGCGGCGTTGACCTCGTCCTTGGTGACGTCGCGGCCCAGGTCGACGACGAGGTCGGTGACGGAGCCGGTGGGAACCGGGACGCGGAACGACAGGCCGTCGAGCTTGCCCTTGAGCTGCGGCAGCACCAGCGCGGTCGCCTTGGCGGCGCCCGTGGTGGTGGGGATGATGTTGATCGCGGCAGCGCGCGCCCGGCGCAGGTCCTTGTGCGGGAAGTCAAGGATGCGCTGGTCGTTGGTGTACGCGTGGCAGGTGGTCATCAGGCCCTTGACGATGCCGAAGCTCTCGTCGAGCACCTTCGCCATGGGCGCCACGCAGTTGGTGGTGCAGGAGGCGTTGGAGATCACCTCGTGCTGGGCGGGGTCGTAGACGTCCTGGTTGACGCCCATGACGACGGTGACATCCTCGTTCTTCGCGGGGGCGGAGATGAGGACCTTCCTGGCGCCGGCGGCGAGGTGCTTGGCGGCGTCGTCCCGCTTGGTGAAGATGCCGGTGGACTCGATGACGATGTCGGCGCCGAGCTCGCCCCAGGGCAGCGACGCCGGGTCGCGCTCGGCCATCGTCTTGAAGGTCTGGTTGCCCACCGTGATGGTGTCCTCGGTGTGCGAGACCTCCTGGCGGAGACGGCCGAGGACGCTGTCGTACTTGAGCAGGTGGACCAGGGTCGCGTTGTCGGTCAGGTCGTTGACGCCAACGATCTGGACATCCGCTCCCTGTTCAAGGAGTGCGCGGAAGTAGTTGCGACCGATACGGCCAAAGCCGTTGATTCCTACGCGGATCGTCACGAACCGATCTCCTCGTTGGTGCGCCGGTGGCGACACCGGCGATGCTGTTTGGGATGTCCCCGACCACTCCAGACCCTACCGCGCGGGCTCCTTCGGGGTGACACCGGCCACGCGACTTCCCCCACTCACGACGGCGCCCAGCCCGGGTGGCTGCAGGGGTGAGGACGGCCGGGCGTCGGGGCGGAGCCCGCGGCTACCCCACCATCTCCTCGGTGAGGCTCGCCTCCGTGCCCGGAATCCCCAGATCCTGCGCGCGCTTGTCGGCCATCGCCAGCAGCCGGCGAATGCGCCCCGCCACCGCGTCCTTCGTCAGCGGCGGATCCGCGAGCGCCCCGAGCTCCTCCAGCGACGCCTGCTTGTGGTCCATCCGCAGCCGCCCCGCCGCCGCCAGGTGGTCCGGCACCTCGTCCCCGAGGATCTCCAGCGCCCGCGCCACCCGCGCCCCCGCGGCGACCGCGGCCCGCGCCGAACGCCGCAGGTTGGCGTCGTCGAAGTTGGCCAGCCGGTTCGCCGTGGCGCGCACCTCGCGCCGCATGCGGCGTTCCTCCCAGGCCAGCACGGACTCGTGCGCGCCGAGCCGGGTCAGGAGCGCGCCGATGGCGTCGCCGTCGCGCACCACGACGCGGTCCACGCTGCGCACCTCGCGGGCCTTGGCGGCGATCTGCAGGCGGCGGGCCGCGCCGACCAGGGCGAGGGCGGCTTCGGGGCCGGGGCAGGTGACCTCCAGGGAGGAGGAGCGGCCCGGCTCGGTGAGGGAGCCGTGGGCCAGGAAGGCGCCGCGCCAGGCGGCCTCGGCGTCGCAGGTGGCGCCGGAGACCACCTGCGGGGGCAGGCCGCGGATGGGGCGGCCGCGGCCGTCCACCAGGCCGGTCTGCCGGGCGAGCTGGTCGCCGCCGGCGACGACGCGCACCACGTACCGGCTGCCGCGGCGCAGGCCGCCGGGGGCCATCACGACGAGGTCCGAGGCGTGCCCGAAGATCTCCAGGATGTCCCTGCGCAGCCGCCGGGCGGCGATACCGGTGTCGAGCTCCGCCTCGATCACGATCCGCCCGCTCACCAGGTGGAGGCCGCCCGCGAAGCGCAGGATGGACGACACCTCCGACTTGCGGCAGCAGGTGCGGGTGACCGGGAGCCGGGAGATCTCGTCCTTCACCGCTGCCGTCATCGCCATGGGCCAATCCTTCCATGCATCCGAAAAATACGGTCGTACGCGGCGGCCAGCAGCTCGGGATCATGGCGGGGGGATCCGCTGCTGGCGTGCCCGCCCCCGCCCGCGGCCACCGGCGCCAGATGAACTGTCGCTCCCAGCCGCTCGGCGGCCCTGCTCAGGCTCTCCTGGTCCGGCACGGCGGCCCGGTCGGCCAGCACCACGTCGAAGGTGAGTTTAGGGGCGTGTTGTACCAGAACCTCCACATGACGCTGCGGGGAGAACCCATCAGTTTCGCCGGGCTGGGGGGCGAGATTGAGGGAGAGGACCCGGCGCGCCCTGGTCTCGGTGAGGGCGTCGCGGAGGCGGGGCACGAGCAGATGGGGGATGACGGAGGAGAACCAGGAGCCCGGGCCGAGCACCACCCAGTCGGCGTCGAGGACGGCCTCGACGGCCTCGGGCACGGCGGGCGGGTCGTCGGGGACGAGCATGACGTGGCGCACCTCGCCCTGGGTGAGGGCGACGGTGGCCTGGCCGCGCACCTTGCTCAGCCGGTGCGGCTCGCGGGGGTCGTGGCCCCGGACGACCGCCTCCAGGTCCAGGGGCACGGCGGACATGGGCAGCACCCGGCCGTGCGCGCCCAGCAGCTTGCCGACCAGGTCGAGGGCCTGCACGTGGTCGCCGAGCTGCTCCCACAGGGCGACGATCAGCAGGTTGCCCACGGCGTGGTCGTGGAGCGCGCCGCCGCTCTTGAAGCGGTGCTGGATCACCTCGGACCAGGTGCGGCCCCACTCGTCGTCGCCGCACAGCGCGGCCAGCGCCTTGCGCAGGTCTCCGGGGGGCAGCACGCCCAGCTCGTCCCGCAGCCGGCCGCTGGAGCCGCCGTCGTCGGCGACGGTGACGATGGCGGTGAGGTCGCCGGTGATGCGCCGCAACGCCGTGAGCGAGGCGGACAGCCCCATGCCGCCGCCGAGGGCGACGACCTTGGGCTGGGCGGCGCGGCTCCCGCCGCGCAGCGGGCGGATCGCCCGCCAGCTGCGGGAGCGCCGGTCGGCCTTGCGGGGGGGCATGCCTATTCGCGCCCCATGTCGCGGTGGACGACGACGGTCTCGATGCCCTCGGCCGCCAGCCGCCGGGCCAGCCGCTCGGACATGGCGACGCTGCGGTGCTTTCCGCCGGTGCAGCCCACGGCGATCGTGACGTACCGCTTGCCCTCGCGCCGGTACCCGTCGGCGACCAGCCGCAGCAGCTCGGCGTACTGGTCGAGGAACTCCTTGGCGCCGGGCTGGTTGAAGACGTACCCGGCGACCTCCTCGGTGGTGCCGGTGAACGGGCGCAGCTCGGGCACCCAGTGCGGGTTCGGCAGGAAGCGGCAGTCCACCACGTGGTCGGCGTCGACGGGCAGGCCGTACTTGTACCCGAAGGACATCACCGTCGCCCGCAGCTGGGTCTCCCCGCCGCCGGTGAACTGGGCGTCCATCTTGGCGCGCAGCTCGTGCACGTTGAGGTTGGAGGTGTCGATGACCAGGTCGGCGTCGCCGCGCAGCTCGCGCAGCAGGTCGCGCTCGGCGGCGATGCCGTCGACGATGCGGCCGTCGCCCTGGAGCGGGTGCGGGCGGCGCACCGACTCGAACCGCTGGACCAGCGCGTTGTCCGACGCCTCGAGGAAGACGATGCGGCGGGTGACCGACCGGGTGTCCAGGTCGGTGAGGGACTCGCGGAGGCTGTCGAAGAAGCTGCGGCCGCGGACGTCGACGACCACGGCGATGCGGGCCACGTTCCCCTGGGAGCGGGCGCCGAGGTCGACCATGGTCGGGATCAGGGCGGGCGGCAGGTTGTCCACGACGAACCAGCCGAGGTCCTCCAGGCACTTGGCGGCGGTGGAGCGCCCGGCGCCGGACATGCCTGAGATGATCACCAGCTCCGGCATGTCCAGCTGGTCCGTGTCTGTCGTCTGCTCGCTCATGGTGTCCATGATGTCGTCCCCCGTCTGTATCGGTGCGTTTCGCGTGTGCTCGGCTTCGTTTCAGTCCTCGATGATCTCGCCGGTGGCGGTGTTGACGGCCGGGGCGGGCCGGGTGCCCTCGGCGAGGGTGGCGACCACGGTCTCGGCGGTCTTGCGACCGATGCCCGGGACCTCGGTGATTTCCTCGATCGTGGCGGAGCGCAGCCGCTTGACCGAGCCGAAGTGCTTCAGCAGGGCCTTCTTCCGGGTCTCCCCGAGGCCGGCGACGGCGTCGAGGGGGCCGGTGCGTATCGCCTGCGACCGCTTGCCGCGCTGGTACCGGATGGCGAACCGGTGCGCCTCGTCGCGCACCCGCTGCAGCAGGTACAGGCCCTCGCTCGTGCGGGGCAGGATGACGGGGTCGTCCTCTCCGGGCAGCCAGACCTCCTCCAGGCGCTTGGCGAGACCGCAGACGGCGACGTCGTCGATGCCCAGCTCGTCCATGGCGCGGCGGGCGGCGGCCACCTGCGGCTGCCCGCCGTCCACCACCACGAGCTGCGGCGGGTAGGCGAAGCGCTTGGGGCGGCCGTCGTCCTCACGCAACGACGCCGGCTGCTCGCCGTCCGGTTCCTCCCCGCCCGGTTCCTCCCCGGCCCACTCGCCGGTCCTCACCTTCTCCCGCAGGTACCTCCGGAAGCGGCGGGAGATCACCTCGTGCATGGCGCGGACGTCGTCCTGCCCGGCGAAGCCCTTGATCTGGAAGCGGCGGTACTCGCTCTTGCGGGCCAGGCCGTCCTCGAAGACGACCATGGAGGCGACCACGTCGTCGCCCTGGAGGTGGGAGACGTCGAAGCACTCGACGCGCAGCGGCGCGGAGTCCAGGCCGAGGGCGTCGGCGATCTCCTCCAGGGCGCGGGAGCGGGTAGTCAGGTCGGAGGCCCGCTTGGTCTTGTGGAGGGCGAGCGCCTGCTGGGCGTTGCGCTGGACCGTCGTCATCAGGTCCTTCTTGTCGCCGCGCTGCGGCACGCGCAGGCTCACGCGGGAGCCGCGGCGTTCGCTCAGCCAGTCTGCGAGCGGCTCGGCGGGCTCGGGCAGGGCAGGGACGAGCACCTCCTTGGGAACGCCCTCGCCGCTCTCCTCGCCGTAGAGCTGCTGGAGGGCGTGCTCGACGAGCTGGGCGCTGCCGAGCTGCTCCACCCTGTCGGTGACCCAGCCGCGCTGGCCGCGGACCCGGCCGCCGCGGACGTGGAAGATCTGGACGGCGGCCTCCAGCTCGTCCTCGGCGAGGGCGACGAGGTCGGCGTCGGTGGCGTCGGCGAGGACGACGGCGTTCTTCTCCATGGCGCGCCTGAGGGCCTCGATGTCGTCGCGCAGCCGGGCGGCCCGCTCGTACTCCAGCTCCTCGGCGGCGTCGCGCATCTGCTGCTCCAGGCGGCGCAGGTACGCCCCGGTGCGGCCGGCCATGAAGTCGCAGAACTCCTCGGCGAGCGCGCGGTGCTCATCGGCGGTGACGCGGCCGACGCAGGGGGCGGAGCACTTGCCGATGTACCCCAGCAGGCAGGGGCGGCCGACGGCGTGGGCGCGCTTGAAGACGCCGGCGGAGCAGGTGCGCACGGGGAAGACGCGCAGCAGGAGGTCGACGGTCTCGCGGATGGCCCAGGCGTGGGCGTAGGGCCCGAAGTACCGCACGCCCTTCCTCTTCGGGCCGCGCATCACCTGCGCGCGGGGGAACTCCTCGTTCATGGTGACGGCGAGCGACGGGTAGCTCTTGTCGTCGCGGTATTTCACGTTGAAGCGGGGGTCGTACTCCTTGATCCAGGAGTACTCCAGCTGGAGGGCCTCGACCTCGGTGGCGACCACGGTCCACTCCACGGAGGCGGCGGTGGTGACCATGGTGGCGGTGCGCGGGTGCAGGCCGGAGACGTCCTGGAAGTACGACGACAGGCGCTGGCGCAGGCTCTTCGCCTTCCCGACGTAGATCACCCGGCCGTGCTCGTCGCGGAAGCGGTAGACGCCCGGGGAGTCGGGGATCTCGCCCGGCCTGGGGCGGTAGCTGGAGGGGTCGGCCATGGTCGCAACCCTACTGCGGGGGGCTGACACTCAGTAACTCCCGTCACCCGGCCGCCGTCCGGTGCCACCAGTCGATCACGTGTGTCCCTGTTCGGCGCGGAACGGAACAGGGCGGTAACAGCACCGGGTTTCGGCCTCGCCGGGCGGCTAGTGTCCCCGCCGACCTCAGGTTCACCCAACGGGAGGGGACAACAGATGCGTGCCAGGACGATACGGGCCGCGCTGCCGGCCGTCGCGGTCGCGGCGGCGCTGGTGCTGACCGGCTGTAACGGCGACGAGGAGGAGTCGCCGTCCGACAGCGCGCCGAGCGAGGACGCCGGGCAGGGCGGCGAGCAGGACGGCGAGCAGGGAGCCGACGCCGGGCAGGAGGGCGGCGGAGCGGAGCAGGAGGGCGACGGCCAGGGCGGCGAGGCGCAGGGTGCGAAGCCGGAGGATCTGTCGCAGATCGACCCGGCGAGCCTGCCGACAGGTATCTCCCCGGAGGACCTGGTCGACCTCGTCCCCGACGACCTGACGGACCTCATTCCGTGGGAGGAGCTGGAGGAGCTCGGGATCACCGACCCCGGGGAGGAGGACGACCTGCCGCCCGCCACCGTCGAGGAGCTGCAGGGCAACTGGTCCACCGGGCCTGACCTCGAGGACGCCTTCCTGAGCTTCGCGCAGGACGAGGTCACGTTCTTCGAGGACTGGGGTGCGGAGGGTGACATCTGCTACGGCACCGCGACCGAGGGTGCCCTGGCGCTCGACGACTGCAGCCTCTGGGGCGAGGAGGAGTGGACCGCGACGTCGGCGACGCTGGCGTTCGACGGGCCCACGCTGGTCGTCACCTGGGAGGACGGCACCGTGCAGGAGTACTACAACGACCAGGCGATGATGTGAGCCGTCCGGCCGCGGCGGCCGGATGAGCACGCATGGGGCCCGGTCCCGGGAGGGGCCGGGCCCTGCGGCGTTCGCCGCCAGGAGCTACCAGCCCCGGGCCCACCACTCGGCGAGGTGCGGGCGTTCGGCGCCGAGGGTGGTGTCGTCGCCGTGGCCGGGGTAGATCCAGGTCTCGTCGGGCAGCTCGCCGAAGAGCTTCGTCTCCAGGCCGGTCATGAGGGACCGGAAGTCCGCCGGGCGTGTCGTCTTTCCCGGCCCGCCGGGGAAGAGGCAGTCCCCGGTGAAGACGTGGGGGTGGCCGTCGGGGTCGTCGTAGACGAGCACGACGGAGCCGGGGGTGTGGCCGACGAGGTGGCGGGCGGTGAGGCGGCAGGCGCCCACGGAGACGGTGTCGCCGTCGTCGACCGGGACGTCGGTGGGCACGGGGATGCCGTCGGCGTCGTCGCGCCCGGCGTAGGTGCGCGCGCCGGTGGCGCGCACGACGGCGCCGAGCGCCTGCCAGTGGTCGCGGTGCCGGTGGGTGGTGACGACGGCGGCGATGCCGTCGTCGCCGATGAGGCGCAGCAGGGTCGCGGGCTCGGCGGCCGCGTCGATGAGGAGCTGCTGGCCGGTCTCGCGGCAGCGCAGCAGGTAGGCGTTGTTCTCCATGGGGCCGACGGCGGCCTTGGAGACGATCAGCTTCGCGAGCTCGTGGACGTCGGCCGGCCCGCCGACGGTGACCTTTCCGGTGTACGCCATGGCCGTCAGTGTCCCGTCACAGCGGCGGCAGGGCGGGCAGCGGCTCGCCGCCGGTGGTGGTCAGGCCGCCGCCGCTGGTGCGTCCGGTGAGCCAGCCGACGAGGTCGGCGGGGGTGCCGACGACCGCGATGGGGCCGCCGGCCGGGACGGGCCGGCCGCCGCCGGTGCGCCAGGTGCGGCCGTCCTCGGCGCGCAGCTCGATCGGGGAGAGGCCGGCGCGGCCGGAGAAGCGGGCGGCGAGGTAGTCCAGGGCGTGGTCGAGGAAGGCGCCGGGCAGGTCGGCGACGGTGCGTCCGGCGCCGAGGTCGATGTGGTGCAGGTCCACCTCGACCCAGCGGCGGAACGGGATGCCGGCGGCTCTGTCGGTGACGCCGCCTCGCAGCTCGACCGTGGCCTGCCACTCCTCGTCGGTGAGCGCGGCGAAATTCGCCTCCAGGCGGCCGGCGCTCTCGCTGATGTCCTCGCGGTGGACGGCGGCGGGGCGGGCGGCGTCGCGCTCGATCTCGGCGTCGCGGGCCTCGTTGCTGGCGTACATGGGGTGGCCGGTCAGGACGTTGACGAGGGCGTCGGCGTTGCGGGCGATGTGGGCCAGGACGTGGCCCCGGGTCCAGCCGGGCAGCAGGGAGGGCTGGGCGATGGCGTCGTCGCCGAGGGCGCCGACGGTGTCGAGGAGTCGCTCGGTGGCGTCCCTCAGGCCGGTGAGGTCGGTGGTGGGTGCCGTCACACCCTCACGCTATCTCCGCCACTCCTCCGAGTGAAAGTGAGGGAAAACGAGCGGGAATCGAACGCTCGTGCTATAGGCTGCGAGCGCGGCGTCGGCCCTCCGTCCGGGTGTCAGACCCCGCCCATAGTCTTGATGGGGGTGCCCCACACGGGTGCGGGCCTCCAGGAACCACACGAAAGGTGTCATCCGGCGTGGCCGACCGACTCATCGTTCGTGGCGCTCGCGAGCACAACCTCAAGAATGTCTCGCTCGACCTGCCCCGCGACTCCCTCATCGTCTTCACCGGGCTCTCGGGGTCGGGCAAGTCCTCGCTCGCCTTCGACACGATCTTCGCCGAGGGCCAGCGCCGCTACGTGGAGTCGCTGTCGGCGTACGCGCGGCAGTTCCTCGGGCAGATGGACAAGCCGGACGTGGACTTCATCGAGGGGCTCTCCCCGGCGGTGTCCATCGACCAGAAGTCGACCTCGCGCAACCCGCGCTCCACGGTCGGCACCATCACCGAGGTCTACGACTACCTGCGGCTGCTCTTCGCCCGCATCGGCAGGCCGCACTGCCCGGAGTGCCGGCGGCCCATCGCGCGGCAGTCGCCGCAGGCGATCGTGGACAAGGTGCTGGGGCTGGAGGAGGGCAGCCGCTTCCAGGTGCTCTCGCCGCTGGTGCGCTCGCGCAAGGGCGAGTTCGTGGACCTCTTCGCCGACCTCCAGACCAAGGGGTACAGCAGGGCGCGGGTCGACGGCGCGACGGCGCAGCTGGCCGACCCGCCGAAGCTGAAGAAGCAGGAGAAGCACAGCATCGAGGTGGTGGTCGACCGGCTGACGGTGAAGGAGAGCGCCAAGCGGCGGCTGACGGACTCGGTGGAGACCGCGCTCGGCCTGTCCGGCGGCATGGTGATCCTGGACTTCGTGGACCTGCCCGAGGACGACCCGCAGCGGGAGCGGATGTTCTCCGAGCACCTGTACTGCCCGTACGACGACCTGTCCTTCGAGGAGCTGGAGCCGCGCTCGTTCTCCTTCAACTCCCCCTTCGGGGCCTGCCCGGAGTGCACCGGCATCGGCACCCGGATGGAGGTGGACGAGGAGCTGATCATTCCCGATCCGGAGAAGACCCTGGAGGAGGGCGCGATCCACCCGTGGTCGGGCGGCCACACCAAGGGGTACTTCAACCTGCTGATCGGCGCGCTGGGCGACACGCTGAACTTCCGCACCGACGTGCCCTGGCAGGGGCTGCCGCAGCGGGCCCGCAAGGCGCTGCTGTACGGGCACAAGACCCGGATCGAGGTGCGGTACGAGAACCGGCACGGCCAGGAGCGGGCGTACACCACGGCGTTCGAGGGCGTGGTGCCCTTCATCCGGCGGCGGCACGCGGAGGCCGAGTCGGACTCCAGCCGGGAGCGGTTCGAGGGGTACATGCGCGAGGCCCCCTGCCCGGCCTGCCGGGGCACCCGGCTGAAGCCGCTGGTGCTGGCGGTGACGGTGCAGGAGAGGTCGATCGCCGAGGTCGCGGCGATGTCGATCAGCGAGTGCGCCGAGTTCCTGCGCGGCATGACGCTCACCGACCGGGAGAAGGCCATCGCCGAGCGCGTCCTGAAGGAGGTCAACGAGCGGCTGCGGTTCCTGGTCGACGTCGGCCTGGACTACCTGTCGCTGGACCGGGCGGCGGGGACGCTCTCGGGCGGGGAGGCGCAGCGGATCCGGCTGGCCACGCAGATCGGCTCCGGCCTGGTGGGCGTGCTGTACGTGCTGGACGAGCCGTCGATCGGGCTGCACCAGCGGGACAACCACCGGCTGATCGAGACGCTGGTGCGGCTGCGCGACCTGGGGAACACGCTGATCGTCGTGGAGCACGACGAGGACACCATCAAGACCTCGGACTGGGTGGTGGACATCGGCCCCGGGGCGGGTGAGCACGGCGGAGAGGTGGTGCACAGCGGCCCGCTGGAGAAGCTGCTGACGAACGAGGCGTCCATCACCGGGCAGTACCTGGCGGGCGCGAGGTCGATCCCGCTGCCGGCGGCGCGGCGGCCGCTGGACGGCGAGCGGCGGCTGACGGTGCACGGCGCGCGGGCCAACAACCTCAAGGACATCGACGTCAGCTTCCCGCTGGGCGTGTTCACCGCCGTCACCGGCGTGTCGGGCTCCGGCAAGTCCACGCTGGTCAACGACATCCTCTACACGCACCTGGCGCGCGAGCTGAACGGCGCGAAGGCCGTGCCGGGCCGTCACACCCGGGTGTCCGGCGATGACCTGGTGGACAAGGTGGTGCACGTCGACCAGTCGCCGATCGGGCGTACGCCGCGCTCCAACCCGGCGACGTACACGGGCGTCTTCGACCACGTCCGCAGGCTCTTCGCGGAGACGATGGAGGCGAAGGTCCGCGGGTACCTGCCGGGGCGTTTCTCGTTCAACGTCAAGGGCGGCCGCTGCGAGAACTGCTCGGGCGACGGCACCATCAAGATCGAGATGAACTTCCTGCCGGACGTGTACGTGCCGTGCGAGGTGTGCCACGGCGCCCGGTACAACCGGGAGACGCTGGAGGTGCACTACAAGGGCAAGTCGATCGCCGAGGTGCTGGACATGCCGATCGAGGAGGCGTTCGGCTTCTTCGAGGCGGTCCCGGCCATCGCCCGGCACCTGCGCACGCTGAACGACGTGGGCCTGGGGTATGTGCGGCTGGGCCAGCCGGCGCCCACGCTCTCCGGCGGCGAGGCGCAGCGCGTCAAGCTCGCCTCGGAGCTGCAGCGGCGTTCCACCGGGAGCACGGTGTACGTGCTGGACGAGCCGACGACCGGGCTGCACTTCGAGGACATCCGCAAGCTGATCTCGGTCCTGTCCGATCTGGTCGAGAAGGGCAACACGGTGATCGTCATCGAGCACAACCTGGACGTGATCAAGACCGCCGACTGGGTGGTGGACATGGGTCCCGAGGGCGGGTACGGCGGCGGCATGGTGGTGGCGGAGGGCACGCCCGAGCAGATCGCCTCGGTGCCGTCCAGCCACACGGGCAAGTTCCTGCGGGACATACTCGGCGATCGGCCGCGCTGAATCGCACTCAACCGGCTTGTTGACCCGGGTGAGTTGTTTTCCGAAAGTTCTCAGTCGCCCTCTGGTATAGACCGCTTGGCCTTGGAACGCTGAGCCGCTGGGCGCGTGTCGCGCGCACCCGGTTCACGCGTTCCAGGGAGCTGCGGTGTCATACACGGCTGGGCACGGTGGAGTTCGCGCACGCGCGCTGCTGGCGGTGGGGGTCGCCGCGGCGCTGACCTTCGGGCTGATACCGGCGGCGACGGCCGGGGCCGGGGCGCCGGCGGGGCGCGCGGCGGCGGCCCCGGCGGGGATCGTCGACGGCGACGGCATGGAGCTGTCGCGCACGGAGCAACCCCTCGCGCCCGGCGCGGAGCTGACGAGCTATCAACGCCTGGAGCCGGACAAGTGGCTCAGCGCGCACGCCCTGAGCGTCGACCTCACCAGCGAGCTGCGGGTGGACTACCTCGCCCCCGGCGGGGTGGCGGCGTCCGAGCCGGTCAGCGAGATGGTGGCGCGCCACGACCCGGGCGAGGGCCGCACCACGGTGGCCGCGATCAACGGGGACTTCTTCGACATCAACGGCACGCAGGCGCCGTTGGGCCCGGGGCTGAGCGGGGGCGCACTCACGCAGTCCGGTTCCGAGGGCGCCACGCAGGTGGTCGGCATCGGCCCGGACAGCGCCGGGCGCATCCTGGACCTGTACTTCGAGGGCACCCTCACGCTGCCCGGCGGCGGCACGGAGGAGCTGGACGCCTACAACGCCGCCGCCCTCCCGGCCGACGGCATCGGCGTCTACACGCCGCAGTGGGGCGCCGGGGACCGGGCCCTGCCGGTGGCGGGCGCGGAGGAGGTCACCGAGGTGATGGTGGAGGACGGCGAGGTGACGGCCGTCTCCGAGAAGCCGGGCGCGGACCCGATTCCTGCGGACGCGGTCGTACTGCTGGGCCGGGGCGAGGGAGCGCGCACCCTGGCTCCGCTCGCCGCCGGCGACGACGTGGCGATGGAGTACGCCCCGGTCACGAGCGACGGCGGCGCCGTGCCGCGCACCGCCGTGGGCGGGCGCGGGCTGCTGGTGGTGGACGGCGAACCGCAGAACTGGGAGGGCCGGCCCAACGACGCGACCGCGCCGCGCACCGCCGTCGGCTTCTCGCGGGACGGGCAGGAGATGTTCGTGCTGAGCGTGGAGGGCCGCCAGGCCCACTCGGGAGGCGCCACCCTCACGGAGCTCGCCACGTTGATGGCCGACCTCGGCGCCCACAGCGCCCTGAACCTGGACGGCGGCGGCTCCACCACCCTGCTGGCCCGCGAGCCGGGCGACGCGGCGCCGAGCGTCGTGGGCAGCCCCTCGGACGGCGAGGAGCGGGCCGTCCCCAACGGGCTGGCGATCACCGCCCCCGAGGGCGACGGCGAGCCGGCCGGCTACCGGGTGGAGACGGCCGCCGACCCGGCGTCGGCCCCCAGCGCGGACGCGGTTCCCGGCGGTCACCCGGACCGGGTCTTCCCGGGCCTGACCCGGCGGCTGTCGGCGGTCGGCCACGACGAGACCTACGGCCCCGCCGCCGGGAGCCGCGACCCGCGGTGGCGTTCGGACGACCCGTGGACGGGCACCGTCTCGGCGGAGGGGACGACCGGCGTCTTCACCGCCCACCACCCCGGCACGGCCGAGGTGACGGCCGCGCGGCGCGGCGCCGAGGAGGGCTCGCTGGAGCTGACGGTCCTCGGCCCTCTGGACCGCGTCGAACCCACCGCGCGGCGGGTCGGACTGGCCGATCCCTCGGCCGAGGGCGGCTTCGGCATCGTCGGCTTCGACGCCGCCGGGAACTCCGCGCCCGTCGAGCCGGCCGACGTCCACCTCGACTACGACGCCTCGCTGTTCACCATCGAGCCGGACGTGAGCGGCGGCGGCTTCGCCGTCACCGCCGCCTCGCAGCGGCCGCAGGTCTCCGGCACGGTGACCGCGACGGTCGGCGGCGTGTCCACGGTGCTGGCGGTCACCATCGGGCTCGAGGAGGCCACGGTGGCGGACTTCGAGAACGCCGGCGAGTGGGCTTTCAGCCACGCGCGGGCGGGCGGCTCGCTGGCGCCGGAGCCCGAGGGGCAGGCGGGCGCCGGGCTGCGCATGGCGTACGACTTCAGTCTCAGCACCGCCACCCGGGCCGCCTACGCCACGCCGCCCGCGGACATCCCGGTCGCCGGGCAGCCGCAGAGCTTCACCCTGTGGATCAAGGGCGACGGGCGCGGCGCCTGGCCCTCGCTCCACCTGATCGACGCCCACGGCACCAGTCAGGTGCTGCGCGGCGACTACATCGCGTGGGAGGGCTGGCGGCAGGTCACCTTCGCGGTGCCGGAGGGCGTGGCCTACCCGGTGTCGGTGCGCCGCTTCTACATCGCCGAGACCCGGCCGGCCGCGCAGTACGCCGACGAGCTCGTCATCGACGAGCTGCGGGCGCAGACCCCGCCCGAGGTGGAGCTGCCCGAGTCGGCGCCCGTGGCCGACCCGGTGATCGGCACGGCGGCGGAGGCCGCCGGGCGGGACTGGCGGTTCGCGGTGGTCTCCGACGCCCAGTTCGTGGCGCGCGACCCGGACAGCGAGATCGTGGCGCGGGCGCGGCGGACGCTGCGGGAGGCCAGGGCCGCCGACCCCGACTTCGTGGTGATCAACGGCGACTGGGTCGACGAGGGGTCCGAGGCCGACCTGGCCTTCGCCCGCCGGATGATCGAGGAGGAGCTGGGCGACGACCTGCCCTGGTACTACATCCCCGGCAACCACGAGGTGATGGGCGGCACCATCGACCGCTTCGAGGCCGAGTTCGGGGAGGCGCAGCTGACCTTCGACCACCGGGGCACGCGCTTCATCACGCTCGACACCTCCTCGCTGACGATCCGGGGCGGCGGGTACGCACAGTTCGTCGAGCTGCGCGGACAGCTCGACGCGGCGGCCGGGGACCGGTCGGTGGACTCGGTGGTGGTGATGGCGCACGTGCCGCCGCGCGACACCACGGCGCAGCCCGCCAGCCAGCTGTCCGACCGGATGGAGGCGGACCTGCTGGAGGACTGGCTGGCGGAGTTCCGGCGGGAGACCGGCAAGGGCGCGGCGTTCTTCGGGGCGCACGTCGGGGTCGTCGACGGCTACCGCCTGGAGGGCGTGCCGTACTTCGTCGGCGGGAACGCCGGGAAGGTGCCGGCCGCGCCTGTGGACGAGGGCGGCTTCAACGGCTGGGCCCTGGTCGGCGTCGACGAGATCCCGGCGGCGGATCAGGCCGCCGCGCGGCGTGCTCCGCACCGGCTGCTGCCGGACTGGCTGACGGTCCAGACCCGGCCGCACGTGGACGAGCTGCGGCTCGACGCCCCCGGGGAGATGGCGGTCGGCGAGACCGCGTCGGCGGGCGCGACCCTGGTGCAGCAGGGCGGCGCCGGCGCGGCGCGCGAGGTGCCGGTCGGCTTCCCGGTGAGCGCGGACTGGTCCGGCTCACGCGGCCTGTTCCTCGGCCCGGCCGAGGAGGCGGGCAGGCGCGACGTCGCCGCGTTCGACCCCGATACCGGGGAGCTGACCGGGTTGCGCCCAGGCGGCGTGCGGCTGGCCGTGGAGGTGAGCGGCGTGCGGCGGGAAGCGCGGATCGAGGTCGGCTAATCGAGGTCGGCTAAGGGTACGTACCCACCCCGGCCATCCCCGGGTGGGGTGCCGGGGTGTGGGCGGCAACGGGGGCGGAGCCCCCCTTCGCCTCAGCGCAGCCCCACCTCGCGCATCTGGCGCAGCTCACGCTTCAGCTCCGAGACCTCGTCGCGCAGCCGCGCCGCGATCTCGAACTGCAGCTCGGCCGCGGCGGCACGCATCCGCTCGGTGAGCTCCTCGATGGTCTCGGCGAGCTCGGCGGCCGGCCGGTCGGTCAGCTCCTTCTTCTCCTTGCCGCCCTTCCCTCCCTTGCCGGCGGTGGCGGCCGGGGCGGGTGTCCTGCGCCGGGTGCCGTCGGCGTGGCGGTACCCGGTGTCCATCAGCTCCTTGGTGTCCACCTCTTCGCGGGCGATGCTCGCCACGATGTCGTTGATCCGCTTGCGCAGCGGCTGCGGGTCGATGCCGTTGGCCTCGTTGTACGCCACCTGCTTGGCGCGGCGCCGGTTGGTCTCCTCGATGGCCTTCGCCATCGCCGGGGTGACCTTGTCGGCGTACATGTGGACCTGGCCCGACACGTTCCGCGCGGCGCGGCCGATGGTCTGGATCAGCGCGGTGCCCGAGCGCAGGAAGCCCTCCTTGTCGGCGTCGAGGATGGCGACCAGCGACACCTCCGGCAGGTCCAGGCCCTCCCGCAGCAGGTTGATCCCGACGAGCACGTCGAACTCGCCGCTGCGCAGCTCCCGCAGCAGCTCGACCCGGCGGAGGGTGTCGACGTCGCTGTGCAGATACCGCACGCGGATGCCGAGCTCCAGGAAGTAGTCCGTGAGGTCCTCGGCCATCTTCTTGGTGAGGGTGGTGACCAGGACCCGCTCGTCCTTCTCGGCCCGGACGCGGATCTCGTGCACCAGGTCGTCGATCTGGCCCTGGGTCGGCTTGACCACGACCTCGGGGTCGACCAGCCCGGTGGGCCGGATGATCTGCTCCACGTGGCCGTCACCGCGGGACAGCTCGTACGCCCCGGGAGTCGCCGACAGGTACACCGTCTGGCCGATGCGCTCCAGGAACTCCTCCCACTTCAGCGGCCGGTTGTCCATCGCCGACGGCAGGCGGAAGCCGTGGTCGACCAGGGTCCGCTTGCGGGAGGCGTCGCCCTCGTACATGGCGCCGATCTGCGGGACGGTGTTGTGCGACTCGTCGATGACCAGCAGGAAGTCGTCCGGGAAGTAGTCCAGCAGGGTGTGCGGCGGGGAGCCGGTGTCGCGGCCGTCGACGTGGAGCGAGTAGTTCTCGATGCCGGAGCAGGTGCCGATCTGCCGCATCATCTCGATGTCGTACGTGGTGCGCATCCGCAGCCGCTGCGCCTCCAGCAGCTTGCCCTCCCGCTCCAGCACCGGGAGCCGCGCCGCCAGCTCGGCCTCGATGCCGGAGATGGCCCGCTCCAACCGCTCGGGACCGGCCACGTAGTGCGAGGCGGGGAAGACGTAGAGGTGGTCGTCCTCGGAGATCACCTCGCCGGTGAGCGGGTGGAGCGTGGACAGCGCCTCGATCTCGTCGCCGAACATCTCGATGCGGACGGCCAGCTCCTCGTAGACCGGGAAGATCTCGATGGTGTCGCCGCGCACCCGGAAGGTGCCGCGCGTGAACGCCACGTCGTTGCGCGTGTACTGCATGTCGACGAAGCGGCGAAGCATCGCGTCGCGGTCGATCTCCTGCCCGACCTTCAGCGGCACCATGCGGTCCACGTACTCCTGGGGGGTGCCCAGGCCGTAGATGCAGGAGACGGAGGCGACGACGATCACATCGCGCCGGGTGAGCAGGGAGTTCGTCGCGCTGTGGCGCAGCCGCTCGACCTCCTCGTTGATCGAGGAGTCCTTCTCGATGTAGGTGTCCGTCTGCGGGACGTACGCCTCCGGCTGGTAGTAGTCGTAGTACGAGACGAAGTACTCCACGGCGTTGTTCGGCAGCAGCTCGCGGAACTCGTTGGCCAGCTGGGCGGCGAGGGTCTTGTTCGGCGCTATCACCAGGGTGGGCCGCTGCAGCCGCTCGATCATCCACGCCGTGGTCGCCGACTTGCCGGTGCCGGTCGCGCCCAGCAGGACGACGTCCTTCTCGCCGCCGGTGATGCGCTTCTCCAGCTCCGCGATGGCCGTGGGCTGGTCGCCGCTGGGCTGGTAGGGGCTGACGACCTCGAAGGGCGCCATGGTGCGTTCGATCTCAGAAACGGGCCGCATGGTCCCCACCGTACGATCCGCCACTGACAGCGGCACCGCGCTCGCGGCCGCCGCCCGCCCCACGTACGGAGTGTGTTCAGCTCACGGTCACCGCGGTCTGTCTGGGTGTTCTCCCGGGCGGGGAGGCTCCCTGGCGTCCCGTTCCCGCACACGAGGAGTCCCCCCATGCCGCTTCACGCCGCCAGGAGCCGGTCCGCGACGGCCGCCCTCGGCCTCGCCTCGGCCGCCGTTCTCGCCGTGCCCGTCACCGCCGGTCACGCCGCCGCCTCGCCCTCGGCCTCGCCCTCGGCCGCCCAGAACGATCCCGTGATCATCGCCCACCGGGGCGCCTCCGGATACGCCCCGGAGAACACGCTCGCCGCGGCCGACGCCGCCGCCGATCTCGGCGTCACCTGGGTGGAGACCGACGTCCAGCGCACCGCCGACGGCGAGCTGGTCCTGATGCACGACGCCACGCTGGCGCGCACCACCAACGCCGAGGAGCTCTTTCCCGACCGCGCGCCGTGGAACGTCGCCGACTTCACCGCCGAGGAGATAGCCCAGCTCGACGCGGGGAGCTGGTTCGGCGAGGAGTTCGCGGGCGAACCGGTGCCCACGCTGGCCGGCTTCCTCGGGGTGCTGGAGGAGAACGGCCAGCGGCTGCTGCTGGAGCTCAAGCAGCCGCAGCTCTACCCGGGCGTCGAGGAGGAGGTGCTGGCCGAGCTGGACGCCGAGGGCTGGCTGGACGAGCACCACCCCGGGGAGCGGCTGGTGGTGCAGAGCTTCGAGGCGGACTCGGTGCGGGCCGTGCACGAGCTGGCGCCCGCGGTGAAGACCGGCTTCCTGGGCACCCCAGCGGTGGCCGACCTGCCGGAGTACGCGGCGTTCGCCGACCAGATCAACCCCACGCACGCCGACCTCACCGACGCCTACGTGAAGGAGATCCACGCGCTTCAGGGCCCGCACGACGAGCCTCTGGAGGTCAGCACCTGGACGGTCAACGACGCCGAGGCGGCGCGGCGGGTGGCCGGCCTGGGGGTGGACGGGATCATCACCAACGTCCCCGACGTGGTGCGCGACGCCATCGGCGACTGAGGCGGGCCTGCCGGCGGGGAAGCGGGCCCGGCGGGTGGGCGCGGCGGCGGCGTTGTCAGTGGCGCCTCGTAACCTCGGGATCATGAACAACGGCACACCCTTCGTATGGACCGTGCGGGACACGCCGATCGGCCCGCTGCTGCTCGCCGCCACCGGCCGGGGCCTGGTCAGCGTCGTCTTCCACGCCGACGAGCGGACGACGCGCCGGGCCCTGTCCCGGCTGGGCGCCGCGCTGGGGTCCCGGCCCGAGCCCGCCGCCGGGCCGGAGCCGGCGCTGGAACCGGCCGTCGCCGCGCTGGAGGCGTATTTCCGCGGCGAGCTGCGCGACTTCGCGATAGCACTCGACTGGTCGCTGATCTCGGGGTTCAACGAGCGGGTGCTGCGCGAGCTCGCCGCCTCGGTGCCCTTCGGCAGCATCGTGGGGTATGGGGAGCTGGCCGAGCGCGTCGGCGAGCCGGACGCCGCGCGGGCGGTCGGGGCGGCGATGGGCGCCAATCCGCTGCCGGTGGTGGTGCCATGCCACCGCGTGGTGGCGGCGGACGGAGGCATAGGCGGCTTCGGCGGCGGCCTGGCGACGAAGCGGGCGCTGCTGGAGCTGGAGGGTGTGCTGCCGCAACCGCTGTTCTGAGGGACTCCGGGCGGCCGAAAACGTATGACCGTAGGCCCGGCCGGGCATCACCTCTGCGACCGCGTTCGCGTCTCCCACCCCCCACGCCAGGAGGGCGACGATGGCCCTGCCCCAGGAATGGCACCAGGACCGGACAGCAATCACCTACCTCTCAATCGACACCCTGCTGGCGCGCGGCTGGACGCCGTTTCTGGTGCGCGCCTTCCTCGGCGACCCGGACCGCACGGTCCCGGTCGAGCTCTACCTGTCCTCCCGGGTGAGGGAGGTCGAGCGGCGCGACGACTTCGTCGCCGCCCGCGACGTGCGGCGCCGGCGGGCCGAGGCGCTGCGGAAGGCGACGGCGAAACGCCGGGAGCGGGCGCTGGACGCGATCCGCACCGTGCCGCTGGACCTGCCGTGCCTGAGCCAGTCGGAGCTGGCGGTCCGCGCGATCGAGCACCGCAACGTGCTGGACGCCCAGCGGGCGGTGCTGTCCTGGGGCCACCGGCCGAACCCGGTCACCGTGGAGTCCGTCTTCCCCGGGGAGCTCATCCGCTGGCAGGTGATCTACCTGCGGGACGCCCTGGCGGGCTGCCACCACCTGCTGGAGGCGCTGCCGCCCGGCGCCAGCCAGGCAGAGGGCCGCAGGCTCCTCACCGAGCGGATATTCGGCGCCATAGCGGCGGCGTATCCCGCGCTGGAACTGGAGTGCCGCAGACAGCAGGCGGCCGCTCAGGCCACCGCGAGGGCGGCCTGAGCGGCCGAGAGGAGCGAGAGGAGCGAGAGGAGACCGGGGGCGCGACGTCAGACGGTGACGTGCTGGCTCCGCAGGAACTTCACGGGGTCGACGGCGGTGCCGTAGTCCGGCGAGGTCCGGATCTCGAAGTGCAGGTGCGGGCCGGTGCTGTTGCCGGTGTTGCCGGACCGGGCGATCCGCTCGCCCGTGGTGACCTTCTCGCCGACGCTGACCTCGACCCGCGACAGGTGGGCGTACTGCGAGTAGGTGCCGCTGTCGTGCTGGATCACGATGGCGTTGCCGTAGGCCGAGCCATCGCCCGCGCCCCAGGCGCCCGCCTTGACGACCGTGCCGCCGTGCACGGCGCGCACCGTGGTGCCGCTCGGGACAGCGAAGTCCTGGCCGCTGTGGGTGGCCGACCACAGGTCGCTGCTGGCGGCGAACGGCGCGGTCAGCGTGTAGTCGGCGGTGACCGGCGGCATCCAGGACCGGGCCTTGACGCGCTCATTGGCGCCCGAGGCGGCATCCGCCTGGGTGCCGGCCTGACTTCGGACGGTCTCGGACGTGCTGGTGGCGGTATGCGTAGCCGAGGGCGCGGCCGAGGCCGAGGCCGCGGTGGCCACGCCGGCGGTCGCCAGGACGGCCGACGCGCAGACGCCGGCCGTCGCGATGGCCGCGCGGGAGCGGAGGCGGGTACGGAGGGCGAGACGGTTCGTGGTGCTCTTAGGCATAAGGGGGCTACCTCGCTGTTTCGGGGGAATTGCCCTTCCTTGGTAACCGCTCCTTTCCCGGACCTCAAGAAAGGCAATTACTACGCGTCCGCGTAGTGAAAATCGGGGAAGAAAGTCCCTTAACGGCCCCCTTCGGCGCACGCGCCCGCGCCGCCTCCCTGCCCGCCTGCCCCCTTCTGACCTGGAGGGGAGGAAGGTCGGGCCCCGGTTTCCCCGAATTACCCGCGCTCGGCGGGCCGAAAGTCCCGGCCTTTTGTCACTTCTCGCTTCTACCGCACTTCGTAGGTGCGTTTTCCGCTGTGGCGCAGCTCACGGAAACGCCCGCGCTCAGCGCGGAAAGAGCTCGAAGGCGACGCACGCACGCCCGCCGAAACGCGCGGCGGCCCCCTCACCGATCTGGGCATGCAGGTCCCGCGCGTACACCGCGGGCTCCTGGTCGCTCAGGGCGGTGATGTACGCGCGGTGCTCCGCCAGAGAGGCGACCGCCCGCTCCCGGGACCGGTCGCTCACCGCCTGCGCGTGCGTCGCCTCCGGCGAGGCGGCCACCGCGACCCAGCGCACGCCGCCCCACGGCTCCAGCCCGCCGTCCCCACCGTCCCCGCCGTCCCCGCTCTCCCCCCTCTCCTCGCCGAGCTGCTCGGGGAAGATCCAGCGGTTCCCCGCATCCCCGGCGGCGTCGATCACCGCCCGCCCCACGGCCCGGTGGTCCGGCGTGTTCCACGCCCGGCCGCCCCAGGTCTCCCGGTGGTTGATGGTGATCAGCAGCTCCGGCCGGTGCCGCCGGATCGCTCGCGCCAGATCGCGGCGCAGCGCGACCCCCTCCTCGATCACGCCGTCCCGGTGGTCCAGGAACTCCACCCGGTGTACGCCCACGACCGCCGCGCTCGCGATCTGCTCGGCCTCGCGCACCCGCGCGGACTCCTCGGGCGGGATCCCGTCGATCCCCGCCTCACCCCGGGTGACCAGCAGGTACGCCACCTCCCGCCCGGCCTCCGTCCACTCGGCGACGGCGGCCGCGGCCCCGTACTCCAGGTCGTCCGGGTGGGCCACGATGGCCAGCGCCCGCTGCCAGTCCGTGGGCATCTCCGCCAGCGGCTCCGTCACCGTTTGCTCTCCTTCCGTGCTCTGACCGGGGCTAGCGCCAGCCGTGGCGGCGCTGAAGGTTGTGTACCACGCGGTTGAACCGCGCCCGGTCCAGCGCGCACGCCTCGCGCCGCATCCCCTCCGGGTGCACCCGCAGCACCCGCTCCAGGTGGACCCAGGAGTCCCGCCCCGACCGGTCCCAGGGCCCGGCCCCCATCGGCAGCCACTCGTCGTCGTGGTCCCGGTCCTTGCTGGAGAGCTGCACGGCCAGCAGCGTCTCGCGCCCCGCCTCGCGCGCGACCACGAGCACCGGCCGGTCCTTGCCGCGCCCGTCGTTCTCCTCGTAGGGCACCCACGTCCACACGATCTCGCCCGGGTCCGGGTCCCCGTCCGGCTCCGGGGAGTACTCGGTGCACACCGCCCCCACCTCGCGCGGGAGCACCTCCACCGTCCGGCCCGGCCCGCTGCGCCCCGGGACCTCGGCTATGTCCCCCGTCGCCCCTGTCGTCTCAGTCGTCATGCGCACACACGCTACCGACCGCCCCGCGTCGGTAGGTTGGGGGTATGGCAAGTGTGGAGACCATGCGCGCGTGGGTGGTTCGCTCACCGGGCCGGCTCGACGCGGTCACGATGCCCGTCCCCCGCCCGGCCGACGACGAGTTGCTGGTGCGCGTCCGGGCCTGCGGCGTGTGCCGCACGGACCTCCACGTCCGCGACCACGACCTGCCGCCCCACGCCTCCCCCGTGGTCCCCGGCCACGAGACCGTGGGCGAGGTCGTCGCCGCCGGCCCCCTGGCCGAGGGGTACGCCACCGGCGACCGCGTGGGCATCGCCTGGCTGCGCCGCACCTGCGGCACCTGCCGCTCCTGCGCGCGCGGCCAGGAGAACCTCTGCCCCCACTCGCTCTACACCGGCTGGGACGCGGACGGCGGCTACGCCGAGTACGCCACCGTGCCCGCCGCGTACGCCTACCCGCTGCCCGGCCCGTACGCCGACGAGGAGCTGGCCCCGCTGCTGTGCGCCGGCATCATCGGCTACCGCGCGCTGCGGCGCGCCGACCTTCCCCCGCACGGGCGCCTCGGCGTCTACGGCTTCGGCGGCTCCGCCCACCTCACCGCCCAGCTCGCCATCGCCCAGGGCGCGCGCGTCCACGTGCTGACCCGCTCCCTGGCCGCCCAGGAGCTGGCCCTGCGCCTCGGCGCGGCATCGGCCGGGGACGCCTACGCCCCGCCGCCCGAGCCGCTGGACGCCGCGATCCTCTTCGCACCGGTCGGCGACCTGGTGCCCGTCGCCCTCGAGTCCCTGGACGCGGGCGGCACCCTCAGCATCGCGGGCATCCACCTGACGGACGTCCCGGTGCTCAACTACCAGCGGCACCTCTTCCGGGAGCGCACCGTGCGCAGCGTCACGGCGAACACCCGCGAGGACGGCCGCGCGTTCCTGGCGGCGGCGATCGAGCACGGCGTGCGCGCCACGATCGCCCCCTACCCCTTCGACCGCGCCGACGCAGCCCTCGACGACCTCGCCGCCGACCGCGTCACGGGGGCCGCGGTGCTGAGCCTGCCGGGGTGACGGCGCAGCCCACGTCAGGCCAAAGCGTCGAGCAACGCGCGCTCGCGCTGGGCGCTGAGCCCCGCGCGTCGTTCCCGGTCCAGGCCCCGGTCCTGCTCACGCTCCCATCGCAGCGTGTCGGCCACCAGCTCCGCCCGGGACCGGTGGCTCAGCCCAGCAGCCCGCGCAGCGTCCCCGCTCCGGGCCGAGAACCCCTCCCACCCCCGCTCGACCAGCCACATCGGCAGCGACTCGGCCCCCATGAACTGCGCCACCCCGTTCGCGAGCAGCCATGCCGAGTCGGCGGCGACCACCGGCCCGGTGTGCCCGCCGACGGTGCGGCACAGCTCGATCCACTCCCCGAGCGGCACGACCGGCCCGACGGCGTCGTACACGCCGACGCGCTCCGCCTCGGCGGCGTCGAGCAGCCAGGCGGTGAGGTCCCGCACGTCGACCACCTGCGTCGGCAGGCCCGGCTCGTCCGGAACCAGCATCGGCCCACGCGGATCGCGCGCGGCACGGGCCGCCCAGTAGCCGGAACGCCCGCTGTGATCGCCCGGCCCACCTATGAGACCCGCGCGTGCGATCAGGAGGCGGTCGCCCACGACGGCCGTCGAGGCCTGTTCGCAGGCGGCCTTCGCCTCCCCGTACAGCGCCCGGTCGACCTCGCCGCGGTCGGTCGGAGCCAGAACGGCCGCGGACTCGTCCGCACCCGGCGCGGCATGGGAGGCGTAGGCGTTGATGGAAGAGACATAGGCCCAGTGCTTGGCCTCGCCGCCCAGGGCATCGAGCGCCTCGCGAACGAAGCCCGGCTGCCATGACACCTCGACGACCGCGTCCCATGCGCGGCCCCGCAGTGGCTCGTACGCCGAAGGGTCGCGCCGGTCGGCGGCCACCAGCGTCGCTCCGTCCGCGACGTCTCCGCTCTCCCCGCGCGCCAGGCACGTCACCCGATGACCGCGCTCGATCGCCTGCCGCGACACTTCCCGGCCCACCCACGCTGTTCCGCCCAGCACCAAGATCTCCATTCCGCCACCCAAGCACCGCGAACGCCGACGCGCCCAGAAGACTTCGCCGACAGCAGACGGCCCCGGCGACGACTGCGTCGAGGTGTCCCCCCACCCCACGCACGTCCACGTCCACGACTCCAAGACGCCCGCCCGCCCCCACCTCACCCTCTCCCCCGGCGTCTGGAGCCGCTTCGTCTCCCGGCTCTGACTGGGCGGCCTACAGCATCCCCTTCTCCCTGTCCTTCTGCGCCTGCACCTCGATCGGGTCGTACGGGTCCCAGTCGCTCGGCCGGGGAAGCTCCGGGCCGTCCGGGCCCAGGCGGATGAGGCGTTCCAGGCGCGTGATGCGGTAGTGGTGCCCCAACGCCTCGATGTCGTCGAGGCGTTCGGCGCTCAGGCGGGTCACGACGTCGGCACACTCGCGCAGCTGGACCTTCGTCAGGCGCTGCGCGCCGGGCTTGAGGAGGCGGTGGCGGCGGGCCAGTTCCTCGCGGATGGGCTCGGGGAGTTCGGGGAAGCGGGAGTTCCGGCACGCCGGGGGCCTGAGGGAGAGGGGCAGCAACGCCTCGAAGCGGCTGGCCAGGTAGTCGCGGGCGCCTTGCGGCGTTTCGTGGGAGAGGTTGTCGTCGGCGCCCCAGCGGTCTCCCATCCGCTCGGAGACGGTGAACGCCGGGGGCAGCAGCACGCCGCCGGGGTGGGTGTGCTGGGCGCGCACGGAGTCCTCGTGGACGTCGCGGGGGACGGAGGTGCGGGCGTAGACGAACTGGAGCAGGTCGAGCTTCAGGATGCCCTCGGACATGCCGGTGGCGGCGGTCGGGTCGATGAGGAAGCCCTTGGTGCGCGAGCGCGCCCGGCGCCCCTCGCCGATGGGCATGGGGTCGGGGTCGCTGGGGCGGGGCGGCTCGGGTCCTTCGGGCCCGACGCGCAGGAACATGTCGCCCCGGGCGATGCGGAAGCGGCAGTCGCGGACGGCGAGTTCGTTGAGCTTCTCCCACTCCATCCTCCTGGCGCCCGCCATCCACGCCCGGTGGGCCTCGCCGTCCTCCGCCTTCTCCGCCTCCTGCGCGCGCCTGCGGCACTCCGAGGCGAGGGAGTCACGGCAGCCCTGCGGGTTGCCCTCGTCGGCGAGGAGGATCCGCCACCGGCCGTCCACCTCCTGCTCGGTGACGGCGAAGAGAGGGCCGCGCCCGCCGAGATCGGGATAGGCGTCCCTGGCCTGCCACGCCTCGGTGTCGGTGATCACCGACACGGGGTCGTCGAAGTGCCCCACGCGGATCACGCGGTGGGACTCGGGGAGCTCGGCGGTGTCCTCGGGATGGTCAGAGTCAGAGTGGTAGTCGGCCATGCACGCATTGTGGTGAGCGGGGGCGGGGGCTCGCAGGCGTTCCCGGCTTCCGGCCACGCCGGGCGGTGCACTCCCGCGCCCGCGCGCCGCCGCATGCATCCGGCCGCCCAGACGCCCTACGCTCCGCCGCCGGTCCAGGCCGGGCGGCGCGGGTCGTCGGCGCGGACCACCACGTCGGCGTTCTCGGCGGGCCGCACCTCCACCTCGTAGCGGGCGAAGGCGGCGAGCGTCCACCGCTCGTCGGCGTCGATGCGGCGGGCGAGGGCGGCCGGAGAGAGGCTGACGTGCACCGACAGGTCGGCCGGGAACCAGTGGCCGAGGAGCAGCGGGCCGTGCAGGATGAGCACCCCTCCGGCGGGCAGCTCGACCGGCGCGCTGCGGGTGGCGCGGTCGCGGGCGGGGTCCCAGAGGTCGGGCAGCACGCGGCCGGTGCCGCCCGGCTCCAGCGGGCCGAAGACCTCCCGCCACAGGGCACCCACGTCGAGCCAGCGTTCGTAGTAGGCGTCCGCGTCGTGCCGCCCGTGCTCGTAGCGGAGCGAGGCGGCGCGCCAGAAACCCTCGGCGGCGACGGACAGCGCCTCCCGGCCGCGCAGGCGCAGCGCGTCGCGCAGGACCTCGGCCAGTTCGCCGGGGCGGGCGGCGGGCGCGCCGTCGACCAGGACGCGCGGCCACGGGCCGCCGTCCCGGGTCTCCAGCGCGGCGACGCGTTCGGCCAGCGCCTCGGTCAGCCGCTCCCAGGTGATCGCCTTCAGCCGCATCTCCCCATCATCCCCGTCATCCCCGTCATCCCCATCCTGCCCGTCATCCGCGGATCAACCGAGCAACGGACACCCGCGGCGGCCGCGCCACGGCGTTGCGCCCTCACTCCGCCCTGCCCTTCTTCCACCGATATCATCCAAATCGTGCCAGTCGTAACCGAGCAGGTGATCGATCTCGCCAAGCGACGCAACGAGCCCGTCGTGACGCAGACGCTGCGGTCCGCGGCGGCCGCCACGATGGCCTACCTCGTCGCCCTCTGGCTGACGGACGTCACCGCCCCGCTGCTGGCCCCCCTCACGGCGCTGCTCGTCGTCCAGGTCACGCTCTACGCCACCCTCACCAGCGGCATCCGCCGCGTGAACTCGGTGGTGGCCGGGGTGGTGCTGGCGACCGGCTTCAGCGGCCTGGTGGGGCTGAGCTGGTGGAGCCTCGGGCTGCTGATCCTCTGCTCCCTGGCGATGGGCCACCTGGTGCGCGCCGGCGAGTTCGTCCCGGAGGTGGCGATCAGCGCCATGCTGGTGCTGGGCGTCACCCAGGTCACGGAGACCGCGCTGGACCGCGTCTGGGAGACGCTGATCGGCGCCGCCGTCGGCCTGCTGTTCAACGTGGTGTTCGTCCCGCCGGTGTGGGTGCGCCCGGCCTCGGAGGACATCGAGGACCAGGCCCGCCGGATGCGGGGGCTGCTGCACCGGCTCGGCGAGCAGGCCGACGAGCCGATCACGCCCGTGGCCCGCGCCACCGCCAAGCTCTACGAGGCGCGGCGGATCGACCAGGACGTGGCGCTGGTGGACGCCTCGCTGTCGCAGGCCGAGGAGAGCCTGCGCCTCAACCCGCGCGTGAAGGAGGGCGTCCTCACGCGCATCGTGCTGCGCACCGGCCTGGACACCCTGGAGATCTGCGCCGTCATGCTGCGCACGCTCTCGCGCACCCTGGCCGACCTCGCCGGGCACCGCGCGGACGAGCCGCTGTTCCCGCCCGACGTGGCGCCGGAGCTGCGGCAGCTGTTCCTCCACCTGGGGGACGCCATCGGCACCTTCGCCGAGCTGATCACCAGCCAGGTCAGCGCCAGCGCCGAGGAGGCCGAGACGCGGCTCGCCAGCCAGCTGGAGGTCTGCCGCGCCCGCCGCGAGCGCCTCGCGCGCATGCTCCTCTCCCGGGTCCAGGCACACCCCCGGCAGTGGCAGCTCCACGGCGCCCTGCTGGCGGACATCGACCGGTTGCTCGACGAGCTGGACATCGAGCGGCGTTCCCTGCACCTCGCGGAGGAGCTCGACCGCTACTCGCGCGAACGCCCCGACCGGCCGCGCGGCCTGCGGCAGCGCCTGCTGCCGACGCGGTAGCGCGGGCGGCGTTCGCCTTTCACCTGAACGCGCGCCCGGGCGTTGCGCGAACTTCGTCCCCTCTGCCCCAGCATGATCGCGAGCGATCACGGAGCGGGAGCAGGAGGGAGTTCGGGAACGATGACAGCACACAAGCCGGCGGTGGCCGGGGTGGAGGGCGCCGGCGTCCTCACGGAGCGCGGGCCCGGGCCCGTCAGGGTCGAGCTGGTGGTCAACCGCGCAGAGCGGGCCGTGGATATCGAGCCGCGGGTGAGCCTGCTCCAGGCGCTGCGGGAGGAGTGCGGGCTGACCGGCGCCAAGCGCGGCTGCGACCAGGGGACGTGCGGGGCCTGCACGGTGTGGGTCGACGGGCAGCGCGTCCTGTCGTGCCTCACCCTGGCGATCGCCTGCGAGGGCCGCGAGGTCGCCACCGTCGAGGGCCTGACCGACGAGACCGGGACGGGGCCGCACCCGGTGCAGGCGGCGTTCGTCCGCCACGACGCCTTCCAGTGCGGCTACTGCACCCCCGGGCAGCTCATGTCGGCCGTGGCCCTGCTGGAGGAGGGCCACGCGCACGACGACGCCGAGATCGGCGAGTGGATGAGCGGCAACCTCTGCCGCTGCGCGGCGTACCCCAACATCCGGGCGGCCATCCGGGAGGTCCGCGACCGGCGACGGACACGCGCGTAAGGAGACAAAGAGCCAAGGAGACACGTCAGCAATGCGACCCATCAGCTACTCCCGCGCCACCGACGTGGCGAGCGCGGTCGAGGCCGTCACCATCGATCCGCTCAGCGACTACCTCGCCGGCGGCACCACCGAGATCGACCTCCTGCGGCAGAACGTCCTCACGCCGCGCCGCCTGGTGGACATCAGCCGCCTGCCCCTGACCGGCGTCGAGGAACTGCCGGGCAGCCTGCGCGTCGGCGCCCTGTCCCGGATGAGCGACGTGGCGCGGCACCCGCTGGTGCGCGAGCGGCTCCCCATGGTCGCCCAGGCGCTGGAGCTGGGCGCCTCCCCGCAGCTGCGCCACATGGCGAGCATCGGCGGCAACCTGCTGCAACGCACCCGCTGCCCCTACTTCCGCGACGGCGTCTCCCCCTGCAACAAGCGCGAGCCGCGCAGCGGCTGCTCCGCGCTGACCGGCGTCAACCGAGGCCACGCCGTGCTGGGCACCAGCGAGCACTGCATCGCCACCCACCCCTCCGACCTCGCCGTGCCGCTGGTCGCCCTCGACGCCCGCATCCACACCCGGACCGCGCTCGGCGAACGCACCCACACCATCCACGACTTCTTCCTCCCCCCCGGCGACGCGCCCCACCGCGAACACCCCATGGAGCACGGCGAGCTGATCACGGCCGTCGAGATCCCCGAGACCCCCATGGCCCGCTCCTCCCTCTACCTGAAGGTCCGCGACCGCGCGTCCTACGAGTTCGCCCTGGCCTCCGTCGCCGCCTGCCTGACGCTCGACGGCACCACCGTCACCGGCGTACGCCTGGCGCTCGGCGGCGTGGCCACCACCCCGTGGCGCGCCCGCCGCGCCGAGGCCGCGCTGCTGGGCGCGGTCGCCGACCGCGACAGCTTCGCCCGCGCCGCGCGCGAGGAACTGGCCGCCGCCCGGACCGCGCCCACCGCCATGAACGCCTTCAAGACCGAACTCGCCCGGCGCGCCCTCGTGCGCGCCCTGGAGATCCTCGCCGCCCAGCGTCCCGCCCGGCCCGGGAGCCCCGCATGACCACGGCCACCACCACCCCTGCCCTCGGGCGGCCCCTCGACCGCGTCGACGCCCTGCCCAAGGTCACCGGCTCGGCGGCGTACACGGCCGACATCCCGCGACCCGGCCTGGTCCACGGCGTGCTGGTCGGCGCCCGCGTCGCCGGCGGACGCATCCGCGCCATCGACACGGCGGAGGCACTGGCCGCCGCCGGCGTGCTGGCCGTGCTCACCCACCACAACCTGCCGCGGATCGCGGCCCAGCCGCCGCTGATCCCGTCCCTGGCGGGGACCGCCGCGCCCGGCGAGACCTTCTTCCCGATGCAGGACGCGACGGTGCACTACGCCGGGCAGCACATCGCCCTCGTCGTCGCCGACACCCACGAGCGCGCCCTCCACGCCTCCCGCCTCGTCCGCGTCGCGTATGAAACCGACGAGGAGACGCCCGCCGTCACCACCCTCGACCAGGGGCGCGACCAGGCCTACGAGCCCGAGGCGGTCTTCGGCGGCCTGGTCCCGGGCCGCACGGCGCGCGGCGACGTCGAGGCGGCGCTCGCCCGCTCCGCCGTCCGCGTCGACGCCACCTACGCCTACGCCGCCAACCACCACAACCCCATCGAGCCCCACTGCGCCACCGCCGAGTGGGACGGCGACCGGCTCACCCTGCACGACACCACCCAGGGCGTCACCGCCACGCAGCACACCGTCGCCGCGCTGCTCGGCATCCCGCACGTCAACGTCCGCGTCATCGGCCACTTCACCGGCGGCAGCTTCGGCTCGAAGGCCATGGTCTGGCACCACGCCACCCTGGCGGCGCTCGCCGCCCGCCACGTCGGCCGCCCGGTGCGGCTGGCGCTGACGCGGGAACAGATGTTCACCTCCTGCGGGCACCGCGAGGAGCAGGAGCAGCGGATCACCCTCGGCGCCGACGCCGACGGGCGGCTGACGGCGTTGCGCCACCACAAGCTCTCCCCCACCTCGCACTTCGACCACTGGGCCGAGCCCTCGCTGGGGGCCGCCTCGCGGATGTACGCCTGCCCGGCATACGAGGGGGTCTACCGGCTGTTCCGCGCCAACACCATGACCCCGACCTTCACGCGCTGCCCGGGCGAGTCGACCGGCCTCTTCGCGCTGGAGAGCGCCATGGACGAGCTGGCGGCGCGCGTCGGGGTGGATCCGCTTCAGCTGCGGCTGCGCAACCTGGCCGAGACCGACCCCGCCACCGGGCGGCCGTGGTCGAGCAGCGGGTTGCGCGCGTGCTACGAGCGCGGGGCCGAGCGCATCGGCTGGCGGCGGCGGGCCGAGGCCCCGGCGCGGGAGGGCGAGTGGCTCATCGGCCTGGGCATGGCGTCCTCGGCGTATCCCGTCTTCCCGCCCACCAGCCCGCAGCGCGCCCGCGCCCGACTGTACGCCGACGGGAGCGCCGTCGTGCAGGCGGCCGTGTCGGAGTTCGGCACGGGGGTCGCCACCGCCATGACGCAGGTCGCCGCCGACGCGCTGGGCCTGGACGTGGCGCGCTGCCGCTTCCAGGGCGGCGACACCGACCTGCCGAACGTCGCCGCCGCCGTCGGCTCCGCCGGCGCGGGCATGATCAGCGCCGCCGTGCACACGGCCGCCACGGCCCTGCGCGAGCAGCTCGTCGCGCGGGCCGTCGCCGACCCGGCCTCGCCGCTGCACGGCGCCGCGCCCGAGGACGTCGTGGTGGCGGACGGGCGGATGGCGCTGCGCGACCGGCCCGCGACCGGGGAGAGCTACGCCGGGCTGCTGCGACGCCACCACCAGCCCGACGCCGAGGCGTCCGGCGCCTGGGGGCCGCCGGGTGACGACGGGGCGTACGCCATGTCCACCTTCGGGGCGCAGTTCGCGGAGGTCGCCGTCGACCCGGGGCTCGGGCTGATCCGGGTCCGGCGCCTGGTCGGCGCCTTCGCGCCCGGCCGCGTCCTGAACGCCAAGACCGCGCGCAGCCAGCTGATGGGCGGCATGCTGTGGGGGCTCGGACAGGCCCTGCTGGAGGCCACGTTCATGGACGCCGCGGCCGGGCGCTGGGCCAACACCAGCCTTGGCGACTACCTGGTGCCGGTGAACGCCGACGCCCCGGAGGTGGAGGTGGAGCTGGTCGAGGTGGCCGACCGCGTGGTCAACCCGCTCGGCGTGAAGGGCGTCGGCGAGATCGGCCAGGCGGGGACGGCGTCGGCCATCGCCAACGCCGTCCACCACGCCACGGGCCGCCGCGTGCGCGGGCTGCCCATCACGATCGAGGACATGCTCTAGTGCGCTGCTGCTCTGCTGCTCTGGTGCTCTAGTCGCGGGAGTCCGAGTGGCCGCCGCCGATGGTGATGTCGCCGTGGATGTCGCGGGCCTGGATCACCGTGCCCGCGATCCGCGCGCCGGAGGAGATGGTGTTGTGGACGGTGCTCTCGTCGCGGGTGAGCTGGAGGGAGGCACGGTGCTCGGCGGCCCACTGGCAGAGCTGGGCGGCGAAGTCGGCGTCGGCGCGGGCGTGGTCGGCGATGCGGCCGACGAGGGCGTCGCGGTCGCCGGCGGTGGCGTCCCCGGGGTCCGCGGGGTCCGCGGGGTCCGCGGGGTCCGCGGGGTCCGCGGGGTCCGCAGGGCGGCCGGTGATGCGGCGGGCCAGGGAGACCAGGGACTCCCAGGCGGAACGGCCCGCCTCCGTCGCGACGCTGCCCGCGGCGGTGCTGGCCAGGGTGATGGCGGTTTCCACGTCCATGGAAACAACGCTAATGCGCACCGCGTGAACGCCGCCATGCCGGAAGTCGCCCTACCAGGGCGGCAATTGGCCACATCGGGTGCGGAACGGCACGGACGGCGCCGCGGCGGGCGACGGAGAACGGGCAGCGCGATGCCCGTCGGTGTCCCACGGCGGCGTTCGGCAGGTGTTCAGCGCTCCGGGCCGCCCGCTCCGCGCGGGTCATCGGGCGCCGCGGCGGCGTCGTCCTCCGCCTCGGCGACTCCGGCCAGTTCCGGGCGTAACCGGGCCCCGCCGTACGCCGACCCGCGCCGCCGGGCGTTCTCCAGCGCCTCGCGCAGCCGCGCCGCGCCGGCGCCGGCGGCGGCGGCCCGGTGCAGCCGGTACAGCGCGAGGGAGCGTTCGAAATCCGCGGCGGCGCCGGGCCAGTCGCCCTCGGCGGCCCGCAGCGAGCCGCGGCACTCCACGGCCGACGCCAGCAGCGTGCCGTCGGCGGCCTCCCCCAGCGCCTCCGCCGCCGCGACGGCCCGGCCCACCAGCTCGCGGGACTCCTCGAAACGCCCCAGCTCCCACAGCGGGCGCGCGAGCAGGCAGCGCAGCCGCGTCTGCGCGGCGGGGTGCCCGTCCCGCCCGGCGGCGGCCACGCCGGTGCGGAAGGCCTCGACGACGTCGGCGGCGTACCCCGGCCCGTGCGGCCGCAGCGGCTCGCACAGCCCCCAGGCGTCGGCGTCGGCGCCGTGCTCGTACGCCAGCCGGACGCAGCCGCAGAGCGCCGGCCGCTCCTGGTCCAGCCAGCGCCGCGCCGCGGCCGCGTCGGCGAGCGGCACGTCGGGGGCGTACGGCAGCGCGGGAACGGGCTCGGCGAAACGCAGGGGCGGCCCGTCGGAGCGGGCGGCAGGAGGGGCGAGCCGGTCGGCCCTCTCGGCCTGCCGCCGGTACCACCGGACGATCCGCAGCGCCGCCGCACCGGCCGACGCCGGGTCGCCGTGCTCGCGGGCGCGGCGGCGGGCGTGGGCGCGGAGCGGGCCGGGCAGGTGCAGATGGCCGTCGAGCCGCACCTCCAGCAGCCCGGCGGTCTCCAGCTCGTCCAGCGCGTCGTCGGCGGCGTCCTTCCCCTCGCCCAGCGCCGCGGCGGCGGCCCCGGGCGGGAAGTGCGCGGTGGGGTGCTCGGCCAGCCCCCGGTACAGCCGCGCGGCGGGCGGGGTGAGCCCCCGGTAGGCCGCGTCCCACGCCGCTTCCACCACAGGCAGCCCCTCCTCGTCGAGCACGGCCGTGTATACAGCGCGCCAACTCTAGGGCGTCACGACGCCGTGAGTGAACGGCCGGTGACGAGAGTTCACGCGATGTCAGAAGCTAAGCGCCGGGCGCGCGCCCCGCCAGTGCGCGCAGCCGCCCCCACAACTCCCCGACCTGACGCTCCAGATCCGCCGGCTCCCCGTCGTTGTCGAGCACGAAGTCGGCGATCTTCAGCCGCTCCTCGCGGCTGGCCTGGGCCGCCATCCGGGAGCGGGCGTCCTCCTCCGACATGCCACGCAGCCGCGTCAGGCGCGCCAGGCGGGTGGCCTCGGAGGCGTCGACCACGATCACCGCGTCGTAGGTGGCCTGGAGCTGATTCTCCGCCAGCAGCGGCACGTCCTCGACCACGATCGCGTCCGGGGCGGCGGCCGCGCGCAACTCGGCGGCGCGGGCGCGCACCAGCGGGTGGACGATGGCGTTGAGGGCACGCCGGCGTTCGGGGTCGGCGAAGACGATGCGCCCGAGGCGCGGCCGGTCCAGGGCGCCCTCGGGCGTCAGGATCCCGTCGCCGAACTCGGCCACGACGGCGGCCAGGCCCGGCGTGCCGGGCTCCACCACCTCGCGCGCGATGCGGTCGGCGTCCACGACCATCGCGCCGCGCTCGGCGAGCAGCCGCAACGCCTCGCTCTTGCCCGCGCCGATCCCGCCGGTCAGTCCCACAGTGAGCATGCGCGGCAGGCTATCCGCTGGGAACCGCCGGGGCCTCAGGCGGGGTCGTCGCCGTCCTCGCGCTCGGCGAGGAAGCGCTCGAAGACCTCGCCCAGCTCGTCGGCGGAGGGCAGCTCCACCGGCTCGGCCACCAGGCTGCCGCGCGTCGCCATCCCGGCGATGGCGTCGTACTGCTGCTCCAGGCCGCGGACGACGGCCACCAGTTCCGAGTCGCCCTCGGCCAGCTCGCGCTCGATCTCGTCCTGCGTCTTCAGCGCGCGGCTGCGCAGTATGTGGACCGCCTCGGGCAGCACCAGCCCGGTCGCGGCGGTGATGGTCTCCAGCACCACCAGCGCGGCGTCCGGGTAGCGGGACCGGGAGATGTAGTGCGGCACGTGCGCCGCCACGCCCAGCACGTCGTGGCCCGCCTCGGTCAGCCGCAGCTCGATCAGGGCGGAGGCGCTGGCGGGCACCTGCGCCTCGTCGAACAGGCCGCGGTGGCCGGGCACCAGGTCGATGCGGTTACCGTGCGGGGTCAGGCCGACCGGCCGGGTGTGCGGCACGCCCATCGGGATGCCGTGAAAGTTGACCGAGAGCCGCACCCGCAGCCGCTCGATGATCTGCTGGACGGCGGCGGCGAAGCTCTCCCACTCCACGTCCGGCTCGGGCCCCGACAGCACGAGGAACGGCTGGCGCGTCGCGTCGCGCAGCAGCAGCACCTCCAGCGACGGGGTGTCGTACGCCGTCCACCGGTCGCGCCGGAAGGTCATGGCCGGGCGCCGGGCGCGGTAGTCGACCAGGCGGTCGTGGTCGAAACGGGCCACCGTGACCTGCGGGCGGCCGTCCAGCAGCTCCTCGATCAGCTGCTCGCCGGTCTCGCCGGCGTCGATGAAGCCGCTCAGGTGGTACAGCAGCACAGGGCCCGCGCTGTCGTCGCCGCCGGTGGCCTGGTCTACCTGCTCAAGTCCTTCGGGATTCCATGTGTACAGATGCTGCGGATCGCGCACCTCACCGCACTCCTTCTGCCGTTTCCCGTGCACAGAGCACAACGCACCGTACCGCAGGGGCATTCCCCGGAGGTTTACCTGGAGGTTTCGCCGCAGGGAAACGGCCGGGCCCGCTCCCGAGGGAGCGGACCCGGCCGTGAGTGTCGGGTCGGGACGGGCGTCAGCTCTGCCCGCCGGCCAGCTTCTCGCGCAGGGCCGCCAGGGCCTCGTCGGAGGCCAGCGCCCCGGAGTCCTCCGAGGCGGGGGAGGAGTACGATCCGCCGCCGGAGCCGCCGGACTGGGAGGAGGCGGCGCCGCCGCCACTCCCGGACTCGGCCTCGGCCTGGGCGTCGGCCTCGCGGGACTTGATGACCTGCGCCTGGTGCTGCTCGAAGCGGGCCTGTGCCTCGGCGTACTGGCGCTCCCACTCCTCGCGCTGCTTCTCGTACCCGGGCAGCCAGTCGTTGGCCTCGGGGTCGAAGCCCTCGGGGTAGATGTAGTTGCCCTCGTTGTCGTACGAGGCGGCCATGCCGTAGAGCGTCGGGTCGAACTCCACCGCCATCGGGTCGGGCCCGAAGTTCTCGTTCGCCTGCTTGAGGGAGAGGCTGATGCGGCGGCGCTCCAGGTCGATGTCGATGACCTTGACGAAGATCTCGTCGTTGACCTGGACGACCTGCTCGGGGATCTCCACGTGGCGCTCGGCCAGCTCGGAGATGTGCACGAGGCCCTCGATGCCCTCGTCCACCCGGACGAACGCGCCGAAGGGCACCAGCTTGGTGACCTTGCCCGGCACGACCTGGCCGATCTGGTGGGTGCGGGCGAACTGCTGCCAGGGGTCCTCCTGGGTCGCCTTCAGCGACAGCGAGACCCGCTCGCGGTCCATGTCGACGTCCAGGACCTCGACCGTCACCTCCTGGCCGACCTCGACGACCTCGGAGGGGTGGTCGATGTGCTTCCAGGACAGCTCGGAGACGTGGACCAGGCCGTCCACGCCGCCCAGGTCCACGAAGGCGCCGAAGTTGACGATGGAGGAGACGACGCCGGAGCGCACCTGGCCCTTCTGGAGGGTGGTGAGGAAGGTCTGGCGGACCTCGCTCTGGGTCTGCTCCAGCCAGGCGCGCCGGGAGAGGACCACGTTGTTGCGGTTCTTGTCCAGCTCGATGATCTTGGCTTCGAGCTCCTTGCCGACGTACGGCTGGAGGTCACGAACCCGGCGCATCTCGACGAGGGAGGCGGGCAGGAAGCCACGCAGGCCGATGTCGAGGATCAAGCCGCCCTTGACAACCTCGATGACGGTGCCGGTGACAATGCCGTCCTCGTCCTTGATCTTCTCGATCGTGCCCCAGGCGCGCTCGTACTGGGCGCGCTTCTTGGAGAGGATGAGGCGGCCTTCCTTGTCCTCCTTCTGGAGGACAAGGGCTTCGATCTCGTCACCGACGGCGACGACCTCGTTGGGATCGACGTCGTGCTTGATCGACAGCTCCCGTGACGGGATGACGCCCTCGGTCTTGTAACCGATGTCGAGCAGGACCTCGTCCCGGTCGACCTTCACGATGACGCCGTCGACGATGTCGCCGTCGTTGAAGTACTTGATCGTCTCGTCGATCGCGGCGAGGAAGGCTTCCTCGGAACCGATGTCGTTGACCGCAACCTGCGGGCTGGTCACGGTGGGCTCGGTGCTGCTCGTCATGTGGTAAAGGGCTCCGGTACGGACATGGGGTCGTAGGCACTGCTACGCCGAAGGCCCTTATCGCACTGCCGAAGCCGGACAGCCTGAGAAGCGCTCTCCGATTATCCGAAACCGGAAGCGCCTCGACAACCGAGGGGACATACAACAGATGCGAGCGCGACCTGCTCCGTCTGAGGCGCGCAGGCCCGCAGCGCGTCTTATAGCATACGGGGGCTTCCGAGCAGGGTCAATGCGCGGTTCACCCCACGAAGGGCGCTATCGGGCCAAAGCTGGCGCGGCGCGGTTCGCGCGCAGCGCCACAGGGCGTGGCGCGGCGCGCGCCGAAAAAGGTTTGGCGATTCTACGGCGTGTGCCCGGCCGACCGGAAGAGACCGGTCCGGCCGGGCGGATCACCCGGCGGACCGGGTGCCGGAGTCGGTGAGGCCGAGCCCGTCGGTCAGCCCGGTGAGGCCGAGGGCGTCCGTCAGGTCGGTCAGGTCGGGAGAGTCGTCGGGCTCCTCGGGCTCGTCCGGCTGCTCCGGGTCCTCGGGGTCGGCCGGGTCGGCGGGCTCGTCCGGGTCGTCAGGGGTGGCCGGGGACGGGTCGGGCTCGGACGGCTCGCCGGGCGAGGTGCCGGGGTCCTCCGGCTCGCCGCCGCCCGCCGGACCCGGGGACGGCTTGTCCGGCTCCGGCTCGTCGTCCTGCTGTCCCTGGCCGTCCTGGCCGCCCTGACCGTCCTGCCCGGACGGCTCGCCGGGGCGCGAGGGGTTCGACGCCTGCTGGCCGTCCTGCGAGGCGGGCGAGGGCCCCTCGCCGTCGCCGCCGGGATTGCCCGCGCCCGGGGTGGTGGGCAGCGGTCCCTCGCCGTCCGGCACCTCCTGGACGCCCTGGAGGTAGTAGTCCAGCCAGGCCCGCACGGTGCGCACGTAGTCCCAGGAGTGGTTGTAGCTCAGCAACGCGCTGTTCAGGCCGTCGCCGTCGGTGAGGTCCCGGCCGCCCGCGCACAGGTAGTTGCCGGCGGCCAACGCCGCGTCGTACACGTTGTTCGGGTCGGCCCGCCCGTCGCCGTTGGCGTCGGTGCCCCAGTTCGCCCAGGTCGAGGGGATGAACTGCATCGGGCCCACCGCCCGGTCGTACGCCGCGTCGGCGTCCCACGCACCGCCGTCGGTGTCGAGGATCTGGGCGAAGCCGTCGCCGTTGAGCACCGGGCCGACAATCGGCTGAAACGTTGTGCCCTCGGCGTCGACCGCACCGCCCGCCGCGTGGCCGGACTCGACCTTGCCGATGGCCGCCAGCACCTCCCACCGCAGCCCGCAACCCGGGGTGGTGTCACGCAGCACCGCCGCGGCCCGGCGGTAGGCGTCCAGCACGGTGGCGGGGATGCCGGAGGCGGAGGCCGCGGCGTCCAGCGTCTGGGACCGCTCCGGCGCGCCGGGGTCGGCGACCTGCCGCATGGTCCGCTCGACCCGGTGCCCGATGGTGTCCAGCGGCGGCAGGTCGGTGTGGTACGGCAGGCTCAGGCCCTGGCCCGTCTCCGGCCGGGGCTCGGCCTCGGGGGCGGGTGCGGCGTCGGCGGGCGCGATGTCCTCCGGCCCGGAGGCCGGCGCGGCCGTCCCGCTCGCCAGCTGCTGCCCCTGAGAGGCCGTCAGCGCGGCCATCGCGAGCACCGCGGCCGCCGATCCCGAAATCCCCTTGTGAAGCTTGCCGTTACGCCCGGCCATGCGACGCCTGCCCATCCGCGTCCCCTCCATCCGCGTCCCGACGAACGGCATGACAGTACGACAGGCCGGGCGTTGGAAACAGGACGCATCGCGCCGATTGCACCGCAACGGTGCGAAGGGGCCATCAACTCTGCCCTGTCGGTCATCGGTGGGATGCCCCACCGCCCAACCGGGCGCTCGCTGCGGCCAGGCCGCGCAGCGTCAGTGTGCCGCCGACTCCCACGTGTCGCCGACGCCGACGGAGACGTCGAGCGGGGCGCGCAGGCGCACCGCGCCCGCCATCTCGCGGCGTACCAGCTCGGCGACGGGCTCGCGCTCGCCGGGGGCGACCTCCAGCACGATCTCGTCGTGGACCTGCAACAGCATGCGGGAGGCCAGCCCTTCCCGGGCGAGGGCCTCGTCCACCCGCAGCATCGCGATCTTGACGATGTCGGCGGCCGTGCCCTGGATCGGGGCGTTCAGCGCCATCCGCTCGGCCATCTCCCGCCGCTGCCGGTTGGAGCTGGTCAGATCCGGCAGGTACCTCCGGCGGCCCAGCATGGTCTGCGTGTACCCGATGGCCCTGGCCTCCTCCACCGCGTGCCGCAGGTAGTCCCGCACGCCGCCGAACCGCTCGAAGTAGGTGTCCATCAGCCCGCGCGCCTCCTCGGCGCTGATGCCGAGCTGCTGGGAGAGGCCGAACGCCGACAGGCCGTACGCCAGGCCGTAGCTCATCGCCTTGATCTTCCGCCGCATCTCGGCGTCGACCCGGTCCCGGGGCACGGAGAAGACCTGGGAGGCGACGGTGTCGTGCAGGTCCTCGCCCGAGGTGAACGCCTCGATGAGGCCGGCGTCCTGGGACAGGTGCGCCATCACGCGCAGCTCGATCTGGCTGTAGTCGGCCGTCATCAGCGACTCGAAGCCCTCGCCGACCACGAAGCCGCGCCGGATGGCCCGGCCCTCGTCGGTGCGGACCGGGATGTTCTGCAGGTTGGGGTCGGTGGACGACAGCCGCCCGGTGGCCGCCACCGTCTGCTGGAAGGTGGTGTGGATCCGGCCGTCGGAGGCGATGGTCTTGATCAGGCCCTCGACCGTGGTCCGAAGCCGGGCCTGCTCGCGGTGGCGCAGCATGATCACCGGCAGCTCGTGCTCGGTCTGCGTCGCCAGCCACGCCAGGGCGTCGGCGTCGGTGGTGTAACCCGTCTTGGTCCGCTTGGTCTTGGGAAGGCCCAGCTCGCCGAAGAACACCTCCTGGAGCTGCTTGGGCGAGCCGAGGTTGAACTCGTGCCCCACCGAGGCGTGCGCCTCGGCGACCGCCTGCTGGGTGGCCGCGGCGAACTGCTGCTCCAGCCGCTCCAGCCACGCCCGGTCGGCCGCGATGCCCGCCCGCTCCATGCGCGCCAGCAGCGCGGAGGTCGGCAGCTCCAGGTCGGCCAGCAGCTCCTTGGCGCCCACCTCCTCGAGCCGGGTGCCGAGGACGTCGCCCAGGTCGAGGACGGCGCGGGCCTGGCGCATCAGCGCCTCGGCCTCGGCCGTGTCGTCGGCGCCGAACGCCAGCTGTCCGCTGTCGTCGGCGGCCGGCTCCAGCTCGCGGCCGAGGAACTCCACGCTCAGCGCGTCCAGCGCGAAGGACCGGCGGCCCGGCTGCACCAGGTACGCCGCCAGCGCGGTGTCCGTGGTGACGCCCGCCAGCGACCAGCCGTGCTCGGCGAAGGCCCGCATCGCCGCCTTGGCCCCGTGCACCACCTTCGGCCGCGCGGCGTCGGCCGCCCAGGCGGTGAACGCCCGCTCGTCGGCCTCGTCCAGCCGCACCGGGTCGAACCAGGCGGCCGGCCCCTCCGGGGTGGCCAGCGCCACCGCCAGCACGTTCCCCGCGCCGAGCTTCCAGTCGTCCAGCAGCGTCAGGCCCAGCGGCCCGGCGCCGTGCTCCGCCAGCCAGGGCTCGAGCGCGCCCGACCCCATCACCTCGCCCGCGACGTCGGCGGCCTCGCCGAGCAGCGCCTGCTGCTGCTCCGCGCCCGGGTCCACGGCGAACAGCCGCTCCCGCAGGTTGGGGTTGCGGAACTCCAGGGCGTCCAGCAGCCCCAGCAGCGCGGTGGAGTCGTACGGCTCGCGCACCAGGTCCGCCGGGTCGCAGCCCAGCTCCACGTCCCGCACGAGCTCGGTCAGCTCGCGGTTCAGCAGTACAGAATCCAGGTGGTCGCGCAGGCTCTGCCCCGCCTTGCCCTTGATCTCGCCGGCGCGCTCGGCCAGCGCGGCCAGCGACCCGAACTGCGCCAGCCACTTGGCCGCCGTCTTCTCCCCCACGCCCGGGATGCCCGGCAGGTTGTCCGAGGGATCGCCGCGCAGCGCCGCGAAGTCCGGGTAACGCTCGGGTGTCAGGCCGTACTTCTCCTCCACCTTCTGCGGGGTGAAGCGCGTGAGCTCCGAGACGCCCTTCGTCGGGTAGAGCACGGTGACGCGGTCGCTCACCAGCTGGAAGGTGTCGCGGTCGCCCGTGACGATCGAGACCTGGAAGCCCTCGGCCGCCGCCCGGGTGGCCAGCGTGGCGATCACGTCGTCCGCCTCGAAGCCCTCGATGGCGAAGCGCCGCACCCGCATCGCGTCCAGCATCTCGCCGATCAGCTCCACCTGCCCGCGGAACTCGTCGGGCGTCGCCGACCGGTTCGCCTTGTACGACTCGAAGCGCTCCGAGCGCCACGTCGTGCGCGAGACGTCGAAGGCGACCGCCACATGCGTCGGCTCCTCGTCACGCAGCGTGTTCGCCAGCATGGAGGTGAAGCCGTAGATCGCGTTCGTCGGCTGGCCCACGGTGGTGGTGAAGTTCTCCGCGGGCAGCGCGAAGAAGGCGCGGTAGGCCAGCGAGTGCCCGTCGAGCAGGAGCAGGCGCGGCGCGCCCGTGCCGCCCGTGCCGCCGGTCTCGCTGGTCTGGTCGGTCGTCTGCGATGCGTTCTCAGCCACGCACCCGATCCTGCCACGGACCTCTGACAGTGACCCGGCCCGTGAGGCTTGAGGCCCCTCCTGATAGAACGCACCCATGGACGAGATCACCTCCACGCGGTTCCCCCGGCAGATCGTCGAGCAGTGGGCAGGGCTCGGCCTCGATCTCCCGTCCCTGTTCTCCGCCGGCGCTCTCGGCAAGCGCATGGGCGTGCGGGTGCTGGAGGCGTCCCCCGACAAGGTCCTCGGCACGATCCCCGTCGAGGGCAACACCCAGCCCTACGGCCTCTTCCACGGCGGCGCCTCGGCGGTGCTGGCCGAGACGCTCGGCTCGGTCGGCGCCATGCTGCACGCCGGGCCCGGCAAGATCGCCGTGGGCGTGGACCTCAACTGCACCCACCACCGGCCCGTGCGCGCCGGCCTGATCACCGGCCTCGCCACGCCCGCCCACACCGGCCGGACCTCCGCGACCTACGAGATCGTCCTCACCGACGAGCGCGGCAAGCGCGTCTGCACCGCGCGGCTGACCTGCGCCCTGCGGCCCGCCGCACAGCCCCAGCCTCAGTCGTCCGAGTCCGGCTCCTCCGACTCGCCCAGGTAGGCCGCGCGCACCCGCGGGTTCGACAGCAGCGCCGACGCCTGGTCGTTCATGACGACCTCGCCGGTCTCCAGCACGTACCCGCGGTCGGCGAGCTGGAGCGCCTGCGCGGCGTTCTGCTCGACGAGCAGCAGGGTGGTGCCCTGCACGTTGATCTCCTTCAGGATCTCGAAGATCTGCTGGACGATCAGCGGCGCCAGCCCCATCGACGGCTCGTCGAGCAGCAGCAGCTCGGGCTTGCCCATCAGCGCCCGCCCGATGGCCAGCATCTGCTGCTCGCCGCCGGAGAGGGTGCCGCCGAGCTGCTTGCGCCGCTCGGCCAGCACCGGGAAGAGCGTGAACACCCGGTCCAGGTCCGCCGGGTCGGGCCGCCGCAGCCGGTACGCCCCCATCTGGAGGTTCTCCAGCACCGTCATCCGGGGGAAGACGCGCCGCCCCTCGGGCACGTGCCCGATGCCGAAGTGCACCAGCTCGTGCGAGGCGATGCCGTCCACGCGCTCGCCGCGCAGCAGCACCTGGCCGGCGCGCGGGCGCAGCATCCCCGAGGCGGCCTTCAGCGTGGTGGACTTCCCGGCGCCGTTGGCGCCGAGCAGCGCGACGACCTCGCCCTCGCCGACGGTGAGGCTGACGCCCTTCAACGCCTCGATGGCGCCGTAGAACACGCGCAGGTCCCGCAGCTCCAGCAGCGCCGGCGCGGGGCCGTCGTCCTCCGCCTCGCCCAGCGGCTCGCGGTCCTTCTCCAGCTGGACGTCCGTCACGCCCCCGCCTCCTTGTCCACAACGTCGGCAACATCGGCAACGTCGGCGGCATCCGCGGCATCCGCGACGTCCGCGGCGTCCTCGCTCGGCTTGCCGAGGTACGCCTCGATCACGGCCGGGTCCCGCTGCACCTCGTCCGGCAGCCCTTCGGCGATCTTCCTGCCGAAGTTGAGCACCGCGACCCGGTGTGCCACCGACATCACCAGCCGCATGTCGTGCTCGATCAGCAGCACGGAGACGCCCAGCTCCTCGTTGATGCGCCGGATCAGCCCCTCCAGGTCCCGCTTCTCGGTGGGGTTGGTGCCGGCCGCCGGCTCGTCGAGCAGCAGCAGCTCGGCGCCGGTCGCCAGCGCCCGCGCGATCTCCAGCCGCCGCTGCTCGCCGTAGCTGAGCGCGGAGGCCAGCTCGTTGATGCGGCGCCCGAGTCCCACGAAGGTCATCACCTCGTGCGCCCGCCGGTCGCTCTCGGCCTCGTCGCGGCGGGCGTTGGGCAGCCCGAGCATGATCGAGATCGGGTCGGTCTTCTGCCGCGTCTCGACCGCGATCTTCACGTTCTCGATCGCGGTCAGCGCCCCGAAGAGCCGGATGTTCTGGAAGGTGCGGGCCACGCCGAGGCGGCTGATCTTGTGCGGCTTGCGCCCGCGCAGCTCGTAGGTGCCGCCGCGGCTGGGCGCGAAGGTGATGGTGCCCGCCTGCGGCACGTACGCGCCGGTCAGGGAGTTGAACAGCGAGGTCTTCCCCGCGCCGTTCGGGCCGATCACGGCCAGGATCTCGCCCCGCGTCATGCGCAGGCTCACCGCGTCCAGGCACGTCAGGCCCCCGAAGCGCAGCGTCAGGCCCGAGGCCACCAGGACCTCGTCGGTCCCGGTCCTCGTCTCGGTCTTCGTCGTCATGGCTTCTCCACTCCCGGCACGGCCGTCGGCGCCGCCTCACCGCTCGCGCCCGGCACGGAGCCGCCGAGCCCGCTGCCCGCGACGCCCGCCTCGGCCAGCCGCAGCTCCCGCTGCCGCCGCCGGGAGGGCAGCAGGCCCTGCGGGCGGTAGATCATCATGACCACCAGCACCGCGCCCAGGTACATGTAACGGTCCGCCGGATCGACGGAGTCACGCAACTGCTCCGGCAGCCACACCAGCACCGCCGCGCCCGCCATCACGCCGGGGATGGAGCCCATTCCACCGAAGATGACGTACGACAGCACCAGCACCGACATCAGCACCAGGAACATCTCGGAGTTGATGAAGCCCTGCTTGCTGGCGTAGACCACGCCGGCGACGCCCGAGGTGGAGGCGCCGATGGCGAACGCCAGCAGCTTGAACCGCACCGTGTCCACGCCGGTGGCGGCGGCCGCCACCTCGTCCTCGCGGATCGCCGTCCAGGACCGCCCGACCCGCGAGTGCTCGAGCCGCAGGAAGAAGAAGATGATCAGGGCGGCGAAGACGAGCTGGAGGTAGTAGTACGGCACCGGGTCCAGGCCCCACTCGTAGGAGAGGAAGCCGAGGTCCAGCGAGAAGTCGTCCACCCCGTCGGGGGTGCCGCGCGTGCCGCCGGTGAAGCCCGTCCAGTTGCGCGCCATCAGGTACACGATCTCGTGGAAACCGAGCGTGACGATGGCCAGATAGTCGCCGCGCAGCCGCAGCGTCGGCGCCCCGAGCAGCACGCCCGCGATCAGGCAGGTCGCCACGGCCAGCGGGATCACCAGGAAGTTGTTCAGCTCGATGGGCGGCTTGGCGGGCAGTCCGCCCGTCCAGTACGCCGCGCTGTAGGCGCCGATCGCGAAGAAGGCGATGAAGCCGAGGTCCAGCATGCCCGCCCAGCCGATGACGACGTTCAGGCCGATGGCCAGCAGAATGTAGATGCCGATCTGGTCGACCAGCACCTGCTGCCAGTAGGTCTGCACCATCTGCGGCAGCAGGATCAGGAAGCCCACCCCCGCCGCCAGGGCGGCCCAGCGGATGCGCCGGTCGGCGCGCCAGAGGTCCGAGGCCTTGCCGGCCGGGCCGGCCGTGCCCTCCTTGGCCCACGTCACCAGGGCGCTCGTCCGCTCGTGCAGGAACTCCCGTATCGCCCATATCGCGAGGAAGACGGCGATCCATATGCCCATGCCGGGGCTGGTGAAGTTGTCCTCCAGCGCCGCGAACAGGTCGTTGCGCACGCCCTGCGCGCCGGTGACGTTGGCGACGATCACGGCCGTCAGCAGCATCGTGCCGAGCCGCCGCCACCGCGGCTGCTGGTACCAGCGCACCCGCCGCAGCCGCTCGGCCGACGGCCGCCTCGGCTGGCCCGGCCGGGCCTTGTCCGTCGTGGTCTCCGCGCTCATGCGGTCCTCCCAACGCGCTCGCCGAGGATGCCCGTCGGGCGGAGCATCAGCACCAGCACCAGCACCGCGAACGCCCCGACGTACCGCCAGGCGTCGCTGGACAGCTCGACGGTGAACGCCTCCACCACGCCGAGCGTCAGCCCGCCCAGCATGGCGCCGCGCACGTTCCCGATCCCGCCGAGCACGGCCGCGGCGAACGCCGTGATCCCCGGCAGGAAGCCCATCGTGTACTCGACCTGGAGGTTGGTCCCGAAGAGGAACCCGGCGACGCCGCCCATCAGCCCGCCCAGGACGAAGGTCCGGGACACGACCTTGTCGATGTTCACGCCCATCAGCGAGGCGACCTCCGCGTCCTGCGCGACCGCCCGGATGCCCGCCCCCATCTTGGTGCGGTTCACCACGAAGTCCACGGTGATCAGCATCAGCACCGCCGAGACCAGAATCAGCAGCTGGGTGATGTTGATGCTCGCGCCGAAGACGGAGAAGAGCCGCTTGTTCTCGTACATGTCCGGCATGGGGATCGGATAGCGCCCGAACAGCTTCCCCGCCAGGTTGTAGAGAAAGAACGACGCGCCGATCGCCGTGATCAGGAACACCAGACGCGGCGCGTTCCGTCTGCGCAGCGGCTTGTACGCCGCCTTCTCCAGACCGAACGCCACGACGCCGCCGATCAGCGCGCCCCCGATCATGCCGAGCAGCACGTAGAGCACCGACTGGACGGGCGAGGGATCAGCGGCCGGCTCGAAGATCGTCAGCGCGATCAGCCCGCCGTAGCCGCCGGCCATGAACACCTCGCTGTGCGCGAAGTTCAGCAGCTGGAGCACGCCATAGACAAGGGTGTAACCGATGGCGATGACCGCATAGAGCGAGCCGAGAATCAAGCCCAGGACTAGGACTTCCCAGATATCCGATGGGGACATGTACGTAACTTCCGTAACTTCCTCGTGGGAACGAGCGGGACCACTGCGAGCTGAAGGCAGCCGGCGCGGGGATGGCCCGCACCGGCCGCCGCGAAACCTTTCTTCGCTGGGCCCTCAGCCGCCGGTTACCTCGCTGGTCTCGCCGAGATAGCCGATCGCACCGCCATCGACCTGGTAGAAGTAGATCGTGTCGTTGACGAACTCGCCGTTGTCGTCGAACGCGAATTCCTTCGTCAGGCCCTCGTAGGTCATACCGGCCAGCTGGTCGTACAGTTCCTCGCGCGTGGGGTCGCCGCCCAGCTCCCCGATCGCCTCGATGATCATCTTCGTGGCGTCGTAGGACTCGGCGGAGTAGGTGCCCGGCGGCTCGTCGTAGGCCTCCTGGTAGCGCTCGGCGAACTGCGCGGTCGCCTCGTTCTGCGTGGCGTCGGTGCACGGGCAGGTCAGGTACCAGCCCTCCGAGGCGTCGCCCGCCAGGTTGACCAGCTCGGCGTCGTTGGAGCCGTCACCCGAGATCCCGATGCCGTCGTAGCCGGCCTCGCCGAGGCGCGTGATGAACGGCCCCAGGTCGGCGTAGTACCCGGCGTAGATCAGGGCGTCCACCCCGGAGTCGGCCACCGTCCGGGCGGCGCTGGAGTAGTCCGGCGTGGCTCCCGCCCCCGGCACGGTCTCCCGCTGGACGGACAGGCCCTCGTCCTCGAGGGTCGTCACGGCCTGGTCCGACAGGCCCTCGCCGTACGGCGAGCCGTCGCTGATCACCATGACCGACTCGACGTCGTCGCGGGAGGCGAGGAACTCGCCCATCGCCGTGCCCTGCGCGTTGTCGTTGGGCACGGCGCGCAGGAAGGTCTCGAAGCCCTCCTGGGTCAGCGTGGGGTTGGTCGCCGAGGTGGTCATCGCCGTCAGGCCCGACTCGCTGTACAGCGGCAGGGCGACCTCGGAGGGGCCGGAGAACGCCGGGCCGATGGTGGCGACCACGTCCGGGTCGTCGATGGCGAGCTGGGCGGCCGTCGTGGCCTGCCCCTCGACGCCGCCGTCGTCGGCCGGGAAGTACTCCAACTCGAAGTCGTAGTCACCCGATTCATTCGCCTCGTCAATGGCGAGCTGAATGCCGTTCTCCATATTCTGGCCAAGCGCGACGTTGTCGCCTGAAAGCGGCCCTTGATAGGCGATCTTGATGGCACCGCCACTGCCACCACCGCACCCGGCCAGCAGGGACGCGCCAGCGGCGATGGCGACGGGTATCGCAAGCCGCACGATGGATTTGTTTCGCACTTCGAAAAACCCCCTGGAGCGGGCGCAAGAGATGACATCGTCGCCGCACTGCCACGGGGGCGCACTTGAGCACACACGTGAACCACGGAACACGACGGTGCGGCGTGCAGCGGAATCTATTGCCCCGCGCGCCCCTCAGACACATCACAGCGACAGTTGTGATCGATGCGTGACCTCAGAGACATGCCGGAAACAGAACAGAGCCGTCCGGTAACCGGACGATCCAGCCAAGACCACCCATCCCGGACCAGGGCGAACCTCAGATAAAGCTCAAACGGTCAGGGTGCGGCCGGTGGAGCAACCCGGCCGCACCCTGACCGCTGGGGCGCGATTCCCGCGAGCGTGGTGCGCTCGCTCCTACTTCTGTTTCTGCTGCTTCTTCTCCACCGCGTCCTGGATGACGGCCTCGGCGACCTGGTGCATCGACAGCCTGCGGTCCATCGAGGTCTTCTGAATCCACCGGAACGCCGCCGGCTCGGTCAGCCCGTACTGCGTCTGGAGGACGCTCTTGGCCCGGTCCACCAGCTTCCGCGTCTCCAGCCGCTGCGCGAGATCGGCGACCTCCTTGGAGAGGGTCCTCATCTCGTTGAAGCGCGAGACGGCGATCTCGATGGCGGGCACCACGTCGGACTTGCTGAACGGCTTCACCAGATACGCCATCGCGCCCGCGTCCCGCGCCCGCTCCACGAGGTCGCGCTGGGAGAACGCCGTCAGCATCAGCACCGGCGCGATCCCCTCGGCCGCGATCTGCTCGGCGGCGGAGATCCCGTCGAGCACCGGCATCTTCACGTCCAGGATCACCAGGTCGGGCCCCAGCTCGCGCGCCAGCTCCACGGCCTGCTGCCCGTCGCCCGCCTCCCCCACCACGGTGTACCCCTCCTCCTCCAGCATCTCCTTCAGGTCGAGCCGGATCAGGGCCTCGTCCTCGGCGATGACGACGCGGGTGGTGTGGGGAGGGACGTGCGCGCTCTCGTCACCGGCGGCCTCGGCGGCGGGTGTGGCGGACGTGTCGGGGACGTCGGGGGTGCTCACGATGCTCCTCGGTTTCTGCCAGGTGGGGCACCATTGAGAGTACCCAGTCGATGCCGTCGGCGCTGAGCCGGTAGACTCCCGGTGCGCCGCAAGGGCCGGGTTGGTGGAACGGTATACACGGAGGTCTCAAAAACCTCTGCCCGCGAGGGCGTGCGGGTTCGAATCCCGCACCCGGCACCGCTCACGCAGCGGCTGCTCCCCGCCGTACGGACTACTCCCCGTAGTAGGGCAGGGTCGCCCCCGGCACCTCGTACTCCTGGCGCCGGCCGCACATCCCGAACCCCGCGTCCCGGGTGGGACCGGTGGTGTGGAGCGCCGCCTCCCACAGGTGAGCCGGGTCGGACTTCTCCAGGGCGTCGAGCTGCGCGCCGGTGGCCTCGGCCGCCGCGAGCGCGCCCGCCCGCCACCGCTCGCGCCACTCGGCGACCTTCGGGCCGACGAGCCGGGCCGCGGCCTCGTGGAACGCCCGCAGCGGGGCCGTCTCGCCCCGCCGGACGGCGTCCCGCAGCACCATGTACCCCTCGACCGCAAGATCGCGGCGCCGCCGGGCCGCCTCCTCCGCCGCCGGGCCCTCGCGGGCCGGGAGCGCGGCGGCCGCGGCGTAGGCCTCGGGGTCGGCCAGCAGCGCGGGCGGGAAGGTGAAGACGGCGTCGCCGGCCTCGGGCAGGCCGCTGTTCTGCATCAGGACGGTCACCCGCAGCGCGCCGTCGCCGTTGATCATCCGGTGGATGGTGCCGGGGGTGAACCAGGCCACGGCCCCGGGGCGCAGCGGCGTCTCGGCGTACCCGGACGGTGTCAGGGTCTGCACCGCGCCCTCGCCCGCCGTGACGACGTACGCCTCGGCGCAGGCCAGGTGCATGTGCGGGCTGCCGCCGCGGACGCCGTCCGCGGCGGGCTGCCGCCGCGGACGCCGTCCGCGGCGGGCCAGGGGTAGGCGCTGATGTGGGAGAGGCCGACGGCCCCGGGGAGGGGGTTGGGCAGGTTCACGGAACTCATGGAACCGGGCCTTCCTTACCAGTTACCGATTGCCAGTTGCCATCTACCAGGGGTGGGTCTTCAGGTACCGCTCGGTGTGGTCGGTGTCCCAGGCGCCGTCGGCGACGACGACGCGGTAGCGGTAGGAGAAGGATGCCCCGGGAGCCAGCTCGAACTCCTCGAAGAACGCCCAGGAGAACGCGACCGTCGGCGTCTCGCCCGCACGGACGAACCAGTGCGAGGGGTGGATGGCGCCGGCGGTGTCGGCGTTCTCCGGGGCGTGGACGAAGACGAGCGTCGAGTGGGCGTCGACGTCGTCGCGCTCGGCGGCGTACGCGATCCAGGGGGCGTCGGCCGCCGGGGTGCCCATGGTGGCCTCGTCGGTGCCGGGGCCCTCGGGGGTGAGGACCTGGCCGCCGGCGAAGTCGCGGGGGCCGCGCCAGTGGAGGCCGGTGTAGCCGGCCATCTCGCGCCCGGCGGTGGTGGGGCTGCCGAAGTGGAGGGGCTCGCCGCGGGTGTTGGTGAGCTGGATCGTCCAGTCCAGCGCCCAGGCGCCCTCGGCGGGCTCGGCCGAGTGGATGGTGAGGGTGCGTGCCTCGCGGGCCCACTCCTCGCCGGGGTGGTTGAGCCAGGTGAGGTTCTCCGCGATGTGGACGGCGTCCCCGGCGGCGTCGAGGCGGACGAAGTCGTCGTGGCGCATGGAGCCGACGCGCTCGGGGACGCGCTGGTAGCCCACCTCGGGGTTCAGGTAGGAGTTGCCGCCCCAGAGGTTGTGCCCGGAGAGGTGGCTGGCCGTCATCTGGATGCCCTTGTGCCAGCGGTGGTCGTTGGGGCGGTAGCCGGTCACGAGGTTCCCGGCGAGGGTGCGCACCGGGTGGGCGTAGGGCTTGCGCGACTCGAACGGGTCGGGGTCGGGGCGGTAGACGTAGGAGAGGATCTCGACATCGCCGGCGGCCACGGCGATCCGGTCGCCGAGGTGATGGGTGACGGTGAGGGGGGCGGTCACGGGTGGGTCTCCTCGGTCTCCGTATGTGTCTGGCCTGACGCACTGGGCGGGGTCGGCGCCCAGTCGGGGTGGTCGCCGTGCATGGCGGCGTAGAAGGGGTCACCCTCGGTGATCTCGCCGGCGCTGACGGGACGTGAGGTGAACGCGGCCTTGTAGAGGGCGGCGTTGAACTCCAGGGTGCGGCGGGCGTCGTGGCCGCTGCCGGGTGGGCGGGTGCGCTCGCGCATCGCGGTGAGGATGCCGTCGAGCTGCGCGGTGTGCGAGCTGGGTATGTCCTGCGCCGGGGTGCGCCAGCGCTTGACGCGCTCCTCGTCGTCCAGGCCCGGGCGCGGCGTGTAGACCCAGTCCTCGTTGCGGTGGCCGTAGAGGTGGGTGAGCTCGACGGTCGCCTCGTCGCAGTCGATGCGGATGCGGCTGACCTCGTCCGGCGACAGCACGCTGTTGACGACGGTGCCGAGCGCGCCGCCGGCGAACCGGACCAGCGCGGTGGCGACGTCCTCGCTCTCCACGCGGTGCACCAGGCGCGCGGCCATCGCGCGGACCTCGGTCCAGTCGCCGAGGAGGTGGAGGAGGAGGTCGGTCTGGTGGATGCCGTGCCCCATGGTGGGGCCGCCGCCCTCGGTCGCCCACCGGCCGCGCCAGGGGACCTCGAAGTAGGCGGTGTCGCGGTACCAGGTGGTCTGGCAGTGGGCGACGCGGGGGCGGCCGAGCTCGCCGGAGTCCAGCAGGGCGCGGGCGTGGACGGCGCCGGAGCCGTAGCGGTGCTGGGCGACGACGGCGGCGTACGGCCCGCCCTCGCGCTCGGCCGCGGCGATGGCGTCGAACTCGGCGAGGGAGAGGCACAGCGGCTTCTCGCACCACACCCACGCTCCGGCGTTCAGCGCGGCGACGGTCTGCGGCAGGTGGAGGCCGGGCGGGGTGCCGATGACGACCAGGTCGGGGCGTTCGGCCCGGAGCATCGCGTCGAGGTCGGTGTAGCCGGTGACCGGGCCGAGGGGGTGGTCACCGTCGCCGCCGAGGTCCTGGGCGGCCCGGCGGAAGGCGGCGAGCCGGCCGGGGTCGAGGTCGACGGCGGCCACGAGTTCGGCGCGGTCGCGGTGGGCCGCGATGGCGGGCAGGTGGCAGCCGGTGGTGATACCGCCCGTGCCGACGACCGCGGTCCTCAGGCGGGGCGGGGCCCCGCGGTCGGGAGACGGCCCGGTGGGCGAGACGGCTGATGGATCGGGGTCGGGCATGTGTGCGGCTCCCGCAGTAAGCGCTTTCAGAGCGGGAACCAGCACACCATGCGAGGCCGCGCGAAGCAAGAGGGCCCCGTCAAGCCACCCCGGACGCCCCGGACTACCGCGGGGCGTCGTCCTCGCCGACGTGGTGGACCCGGACCAGGTTGGTGGTGCCGGGGGTGGCCGGGGGCGAGCCCGCCGTCATCACCACGACGTCGCCCTTGCGGCAGCGCCCGAGCCGCAGCAGCTGCTCGTCCATCTGCGCCACCATCTCGTCCGTGGTCCGCACGGTCGGGACGAGGTAGGTCTCCACCCCCCAGCTGAGGGTGAGTTGGGCGTGGGTCGCGGGGTCGGGGGTGAAGGCGACGACGGGGATCGGCGAGCGGTAGCGCGAGAGCCGGCGGGCGGTGTCGCCGCTCTGGGTGAAGGCGACGAGCAGCGCCGCGCCCAGGAAGTCGCCGATCTCGGCGGCGGCGCGGGCCACCGCCCCGCCCTGGGTGCGGGGCTTGGCGCTCTCGGCCAGCGGCGCGAGGCCGCCCGCGAGCATGTCCTCCTCGGCGGCGCGGACGATGCGGCTCATGGTGCGCACCGTCTCGACGGGGTGGCGCCCCACGCTGGTCTCGCCGGAGAGCATCACGGCGTCGGTGCCGTCCATCACGGCGTTGGCGACGTCGGAGGCCTCGGCGCGGGTGGGGCGGGAGTTCTCGATCATCGAGTCGAGCATCTGCGTCGCGACGATGACCGGCTTGGCGTTCCGCCTGGCGAGCGCGATCGCGCGCTTCTGCACCAGCGGCACACGCTCCAGGGGGACTTCGACGCCGAGGTCGCCGCGGGCGACCATGATCCCGTCGAAGGCGTCGACGATGTCCCGCAGGTTGTCCTCGGCCTGCGGCTTCTCGATCTTGGCGATGACGGGGAGGAAGCGGCCCTCCTCCGCCATGACGCGGTGGACGTCCTTGATGTCGTCGCCGCTGCGCACGAAGGACAGGGCGATGATGTCGACGCCGGCGCGCAGCGCCCAGCGCAGGTCCTCGATGTCCTTGGCGGAGAGCGCGGGGACGGAGACCGCCACGCCGGGGAGGTTGATGCCCTTGTGGTCGGAGACCAGGCCGCCCTCGGCGACGACGGTGCGGACGCGGGAGCCCTCGACGGCGGCGACGTCGAGCGCGACGCGGCCGTCGTCGATGAGGATGCGCTCGCCGGGCGTGACGTCGGCGGCCAGGCCGGCGTAGGTGGTGCCGCAGTGGTGCTGGTCGCCGGGGACCTCGTCGGTGGTGATGGTGAATTCGTCGCCGGTTTCCAGCAGGACGGGGCCCTCGGTGAAGGTGCCGAGCCGGATCTTCGGGCCCTGGAGGTCCGCGAGAATTCCGGTGCTGCGCCCCTTTTCCTCGGCGGCGCGGCGGACGCGCTGGTAGCGGAGCTCGTGCTCGCGGTGGCTGCCGTGGCTGAGGTTGAGGCGGGCGACGTCCATTCCCGCCTCGACAAGGGCCGCGATGCGCTCATATGAGTCGATAGCAGGCCCAAGTGTGCAGACGATTTTTGCTCGGCGCATAGCCCAACCCTAGGAGTTACCCGCAAGTAGAGAGCTATCCGAAAGTGACCACGAGAAGGCATCACTTTGAAATGGCATTGACAATTCTCAGAAAGCTCAGAATGAGCGGAATGCCGCTCCTTTGAGCTGCGCCGGCACGCGGGCGCCGGGCTCCGCGCCGGGCCGCCGCGCCGGGCGCAGGCCGAAGGTGGTGAACGCCGCGCGCTCGGGCAGCGGATAGCGCTCCTCGCCGGTGAGGGAGTTGAGGATCGTCGCGCTGCGGTGGGCGATGAGCCCCAGGTCGGGGGCGCCGACGCCGTGGGTGTGGCGCTCGGCGTTCAGGACGTGGACGGAGCCGGTGACCTCGGGGGCGAGTTCGAGGCGGTAGTGCGCGTCGATCTGGGGACGCCCGGCGGTGTCCCGGCGCATGACCGTGTCGAGGGAGGCGAGCAGCGGGTCCAGGGGGCGTTCGCGGTAGCCGGTTGCGAGGATCAGGGCGTCGGTGGTCAGGCGGGAGCGTTCGCCCTGCTCCGCGTGGTCCAGGTGGAGTTCGAGCTGGGTGGTGCCGATGCGGCCGGCGGTGCGGACGGTGACGCCGGGGGTGAGGACGGCGTCGGGCCAGCCGCCACCGAGGGTCCGCTGGTAGAGCTCGTCGTGGACGGCGGCGAGCGTGTCGTGGTCGATCGCCTTGTACAGCTGCCACTGGCGTTCCACGAGCTGGTCGCGGATCGGCTCGGGCAGGGCGTGGAAGTAGCGTGTGTAGTCGGGGGTGAAGTGCTCCAGGCCGAGCTTGCTGTATTCCATCGGGGCGAACGCCTGGGTGCGGGTGAGCCAGTGCAGGCGCTCCTTGCCGGGCGGGCGGCGGCGCAGCAGGTCCAGGAAGATCTCGGCGCCGGACTGGCCCGAGCCGATGATGGTGATGTGGCCGGCGGCGAGCAGGCGGTCGCGGTGCTGAAGGTAGTCGGCCGAGTGGAGGACGGGGGCGGTGGGGGCCTCGGCGAGAGGGCGGAGCTGCTCGGGGATGTGGGGGGCGGTGCCGATGCCGATGGCGAGGTGGCGGGCGTGGGCGCGGCCGACTCCCTCGCCGTCGCCGCTGTGGCTGAGGCGGGTGAAGTCGATGTCGAAGACGGCGTGTTCGGGGTTCCAGCGGACGGCGTCCACCTGGTGGCGGAAGTGGAGCCCGGGCAGGCGCTGGCTGACCCAGCGGCAGTAGGCGTCGTACTCGGCGCGCGGGGAGTGGATGCGCTCGGCGAAGTAGAAGGGGAACAGGCGCTGTTGGTGCCGGAGGTAGTTGAGGAAGCTGTAGGGGCTCGTCGGGTCGGCGAGGGTGACGAGGTCGGCGAGGAAGGGGACCTGGAGGGTGGTGCCCTCGATGAGGAGGCCGGGGTGCCAGTGGAAGGCGGGGCGGCGCTCGTAGAAGGCGGTGGTCAGGCCGGTGCCGGCGGTGAGGGGGTGGGCCAGGGCGGCGAGGGAGAGGTTGGCGGGGCCGATGCCGACGCCCGCGAGGTCCAGCGGGTGTTCGGGGGTGGTTCCGGGTGCGATGCCGGTCTCGGCGTCAGCGGCGGGCATGGCTGGGGTCCTTCTCGTGAGGATCGTGGGGGTGAGGATCGTGGGAGTCGAGGCGGTCGTCGTGCGGCCGGCTCTGGTCGAGCACGAGCTTGACGAGGGCGGCGAGGTCGCTCGGCTGGGCGTGAGGGTTGAGCAGGGTGGCCTTCAGCCACAGCGGCGGCCGGCCGCCGGGGTTGCCCGGGTCTCCGGCGCGGGCTCGGCCGAGGACGGCGCGGCCGTCGGCGAGCAGGCGGCGGCGTATCTCGGCGACGTGCTCGTCGGTGGCGCCGGCCGGGCGGAAGAGCACGGTGGAGATGGTGGGGCGGGCGTGGAGGCGCAGGCGCGGCTCGGCGGCGACGAGGTCGGCCAACTCCTCGGCGGCGGCGCAGGTCCGGTCGATGAGGGCGGCCATGCCCGCGCGGCCCAGGGCCCGGAGGGTGGCGGCGACCTTGAGGACGTCGGGGCGGCGGGTGGTGCGCAGGGAGCGGCCGAGCAGGTCGGGCAGCCCGGCCTCGGTGTCGTCCTCGGCGTTGAGGTAGTCGGCGCGGTGACCGAGGAGGCGGAGGGCGGCGGCGTCGGGGACGGTCAGCAGCCCGGCGGCCGCGGGCTGCCAGCCGAGCTTGTGCAGGTCGAGGGCGACGGTGTCGGCGCGGCCGAGGCCGGCGACCTTGTGACGGTGGGCGTCGGACAGCAGCAGCGGGCCGCCGTAGGAGGCGTCGACGTGGAACGCCGTGGGGCGGGCCGGGTCGGCGGCGAGGGCGTCGGCGAGGCGGTCGAGCGGGTCGATGGCGCCGGTGTCGGTGGTCCCGGCGGTGGCGACGACGAGGGCGGGCGTGGGCGGCTGGGCGGAGGCGGGGCAGCGCAGCGCGTCCAGCTCGTCGAGGGCGGAGCGGACGGTGGCCGGGTCGAGGACGCCGCGCGGGGTGGGCAGCACGGTGGGGGCGGGCAGGCCGAGCAGCCAGGCGGCGCGGTGCACGCTGTGGTGGGCGTTGGCGCCGCAGAGGAGGGCGAGGCGGGGGCCGAGGCGTTCGCGTGCGAGGAGCGCGCCGAGCAGGTTGGACTCGGTGCCGCCGGTGGTCACCAGGGCGTCGGGCGCGGGGGCGTGGGGGTGGACGAGGGCGGCGAGTTCGACGGCGACCTGGGCCTCAAGGGCGGAGGCGGCGGGGGCCTGGTCCCAGGAGTCCATCGAGGGGTTCAGGGCGCTGGCGGCGAGGTCGGCGGCGGCGGAGACGGCCAGCGGCGGGCAGTGGAGGTGGGCGGCGCAGTGCGGGTCGGCGGGGTCGGCGGCGCCCTCGGCCAGGGCGGTGACCTGCTCGCGCAGCGCCGCCTCGGCGCCTATGCCGCGCTCGGGCAGGGCCGGGGCGAGCCGGGCCACGGCGCGGGCGACGGCTTCGGGCCCGCCGGGCGGCAGCGGGCCGCCCCGGGCGGCCGAGCCGTCGGCGAGGGCGGTGAGCACGGTGTCGAGCAGGGGCCGCAGGGCGCGCGTGCCCGCGACGCCGCCCGCGAGGAGGGCGGGTTCGTGGGGGGCGGGCGCGGGCATGACTGCCTTCCTGGTGTTCTGGTGGTGTTCCGGTGCTGTTCTGGGGTGCCGGCGATCGCGAGGGCGTGACGGCCCGGCGACGGCCGGTGGTGGCTGGAATCGCCGTCAAGTTACGCCGAGTGCTCGGATGTTGACAGGGAGACGGTTCGCGTTCGCCCGAACGAGGGAATCAGTGGGGACCGCCGGCCCTCGGTGTGGTAAAGGAGGCCGACCGGGCCCGGTGCCGCTCTCGGGCGGTGAGGAGTTCCTCCGGGTGCTCGATGGCCCAGGCGCAGGCCGCGGCCGAGCGGCGTCGGGGGCGTACTCGACGTGCGGGACGGCGCCGGGGCGGACGGTGCGGCCGATCAGGCCGTCACGCTCCAGGGACCGCGGGGACCGGGCCAGCGCCTTCGGCGTGACGCGGCGCGGGCACGAGGTGACGGCGGTGGTGCGCGATCCGGCGCGGTACGCCGCCGGCGCGGCCACGACGGGTGCGGGTGGTCGCGGCCGACGTGACCCGCGCTGGCCGAGGTGGCCGGGATGGTCGCGGGGAGCGGGGCGGTGATCGGGGCGGCGGCCGGACCGGCGCCTACCGCGTCGTTTGGCGCACGGTGACGCGGCCGACCGCGTCTCCTACGCCGACTGCGCTGTCGCCCTGTTGGATGAAATCGATACGCCGTCACATCGCCGGATTCATCCAGCCGTGGCGGGCTGACCTCCCCACTCGTGCCCCGCCGCCCCTGCGAGAGCCCTCGATCGTGGCGGGCAACGCCCGCGCGCGGGCGTACGGTTGCCCCCCATGGGCCCGACCGAGCATGGCAACCCTCAGCAGAGTCCGAGAGCGCGAGCCGACCAACTCGCCGCCGCCCTGGTGATGCTGGGGCACACGCCCCGGCGTTACGCCGATCCCGAGGAGGACCGCCGCGCGCAGCAGGCGACGCTGCTCGCGGCCGCGGCGCTGCCGTACGTGGACAGCGCGGCCGACCCGGCGGAGTGCGGCCAGCCGCCGGTCTTCGCGGAGGCGGTGCAGACGGTGCACGGCCGGCCGGCGGATCCGCACCAGCCGGTGCACGACCACCTCATCACGCACCTGGGCGTCGCGGCGCAGTACCTGCACGCGCTCTTCGGCCGTATCCCGGGGCAGGAGCGGCCGGAGACGCTGCGGGCGCTGTTCTCCTTCAGCCTGGCGATGCTGGGCGGGGCGGCCGGGGTGCACGACCGGGTGCGCTCGGCCCACATGGGCGTGACGCGGGACAGGGAGGGCAAGCGGGTGGAGTCGGTCTCCTACGTCTTCGACGCGACCGACCTGACCCGGCTGGCCCGTCACGTGGCGGAGACGGCACAGGAGTTCATCGCCCACCTGGACCGTGTCGCGCCGGCGCGCGCGCCGGAACGCCCCCGCCCGCCGGGGCCGCGCGGGGCGGCGGACGGCGCGTGACCGCTCGTCCGCTCGCGGTCTCGTCAGTCCCGGTCAGTCGTCGTCGCAGTCGTCGCCGGATCCGCCCACCGAGCCCCGGTACCCGCCTCCGCCGCGTCCCCCGCTGGACCGCTCGGGGGCGGCGACCTGCTCGAAGGCGGCTTCCCCGGTGCCGCTCTGATCCGCTGAGGACACGCTGGAGACGGCGTCCTGTGGCGCGGGAGCGGAGTCGCAGTCACGGCCGCCGTTGCAGGCGACCAGTAACGGAGCGGTGACGGCGAGGGCGGCCGCGGCGATGATCACATTCTTCACGGGGGCCACGCTACCGAATCCGGCGGGAGCTGCTAGCCGGTGGGGCCCTCACCCCTGATCTCGCGCATTTTCTCCTCGTAGTCGTCCAGTGCGAACGAGCCGTACCCGGGCTTGCCCGCCCGGTCGTACACGCAGTACACCGCTCCCGTCCCCGTCCGCTCGGTGCGGGTCAGCCGCAGCGCGGCCGGGACCGTTCCCTCGGCGAAGAGACGCTTGCCGGTGCCGAGGACGACGGGCTCGACGAGGAGGCGGTAGGTGTCGACCAGGTCGTGCCGCTGGAGCGTGGTGATGAGGTCGGCGCTGCCCTGGGTGGCGATCACGCCGTCCGTGGTCCGCTTCAGCTCGGCCACGGCCTCGGCGACGTCGCCCTGGAGCAGGTGGGAGTTGTGCCACTCGACCTTGTCGAGGGTCCGCGAGGCCACGTACTTCGGCATGGCGTTGAGCTTGACGGCGACCGGGTCGTTCTCGTCCGTCACCTGGGGCCAGTGCGCGGCGAAGATCTCGTAGGTCTTGCGGCCCAGCAGCAGGGCGTCGAACGTGCCGAACTGCTCGTCCATGATCTCGCCCATGCTCTGGTCGAAGTACGGCACCGACCAGCCGCCGTGCTCGAAGCCGCCCTCGCGGTCCTCCTCCGGGCCGCCGGGGGCCTGCATGATGCCGTCCAGTGTCAGGAACGCCGATACCACCAGCGTGGCTGCCATTGATCTTCATCTCCCTACGGGTCGTGAACGGTGTGTCCACCCCTTACGACCAGGCAGGGGAGGAAAACTCATCGGCTCCGCTCCCCCGTCCGGGGAAGCCGGGGAAGCGGAGCCGGGGGCCCGGCGCCGTCAGGCCTCGCCCCGCACGTGCAGCGCGCGCCGCAGGTCGTCGACCTGGTCGGCCAGGCCGCGGCGGAAGGCGGGCGTCAGGGTCTCGTCGGCCAGGCACTCCTCCCCCAGTCGCAGCGTCGCGGTGTCCGTGAACGGCGCCGGGAAGCCGGTCCGGGTGGCCGCCATGGCCAGGGCGTGGCCGCGGCGGGCCGCCATGGCGCGCGCGTCGGGGAAGTACCGGGCTGGGTAGGGGGCCAGCAGCTCGCGCTGCTCGGCGTGCCAGAAGCCCTGCGCGGTGGCGGTGAAGAGGTAGTTCGACAGGCGGTCGGCCGGGTCGAACATCGCCTCCCACGCCGCGGCCTTGGCGGCGGCGTCCGGCAGCGCGGCGCGGCAGCGCACGGCGCCCTCCTCCCCCGTCGCGCTGGGGTCGCGCTCCGCCTCGGCCGCGATCTCCGCCTCGCTCGCGGCGCCGAGGACGGCCAGGCGGTGGAGCAGCCGCCAGCGCAGCTCGGGGTCGAGGACCGGGCCGCCGGGGACCGTGCCCGCCTCCCACCAGGCGCGGATCTCGCCGGGCTCGGTGGCGGCGTCGATCACGGCGCGGGCCGCCACCAGGCGGCGGTCGGCGTCGCCGTGGCCGGCCGCCAGCAGCTCGCGGGCCAGCGCGGTGAGGGTGCCCAGCGCCTCGGTGCGCCGGTCCGGGCCGAGGTACCGGTCGGCGATCTGGTGGCGGGCGAAGCCGAGGACGCCCTGGACGATGGCGTTGACGGGCTCGCGCGGCAGGTTGGCGGCGGCGGCCGCGAGGTAGTCCCCGGGCGGGAGCTCGCCGTCGCGCACCATGTCGCGGGCGGCGTTCCACACCACGCAGCGCGTCAGCGGGTCGGGCAGCGAGGACAGGGCCCGCTGGGCTGCGGCCCAGGAGCCGGGGTCGAGGCGGACCTTGGCGTACGTCAGGTCGCCCTCGTTGACGACGAGCAGCGCGGGCCGGGTGCCCGGGGAGCGGAGCGTGAACTGACCGTCCTCGCTCCCCAGCTCGATCTCGCGGGCGGCGTCCTGGCGGGCGGCGAGGCCGCCGGCGTCGCCGGGGGCGGCGTCGTACGCGCCCAGGCGCAGCCGGTGGGGGCGGTTGCCGGTGTGCGTGAGGTCGAGCCGCCAGCCGGTCTCGTCGTGGTCGACGGCCGGGGCGAGGGTGTCGGGCCCGGAGGTGCGCAGCCAGGCGTCGGCCCAGGCGTGGACGTCGCGGCCGGAGGCGCGGGCCATGGCGTCGATGAAGTCGGCGAGGGTGGCGTTGGCGAAGCGGTGGCGGGCGAAGTGGTCGTTGATGCCCGCGAGGAACGCCGGCTCGCCGAGCCAGGTGACGAGCTGCCGCAGCGCGGAGGCGCCCTTGGCGTAGGAGATGCCGTCGAAGTTGAGCCAGGCCGAGGCGGTGTCGGGGACGTTCTCGGCGAGCGGGGCGACGGGGTGGGTGGAGGGCCGCTGGTCGGCGTCGTACCCCCAGGGCTTGCGGACGGTCGAGAACTCGATCCAGGGGTGGAAGGCGGTGGCGTCGGTGAGGACCTGGTAGCCCATGAACTCGGCGAAGGACTCGTTCAGCCACACGTCGTCCCACCAGCGCAGGGTCACCAGGTCGCCGAACCACATGTGGGCCATCTCGTGGGCGATGACGGTGCCGCGCAGCTCCCGCTCGGTGTCGGTGACGGCGGAGCGGTGGATGTACTCCTCGCGGAAGGTGACCAGACCGGGGTTCTCCATGGCGCCGTAGTTGAACTCCGGGACGAACGCCTGGTCGTAGGAGTCGAACGGGTAGGGCTCGGCGAAGATCTCGTGGTAGCGGTCGAAGCAGCGGCGGGTGATGTCGAAGATCTCGTCGGCGTCCTTGTCCAGGTGCTCGGCGAGGGAACGCCGCACGTGCAGGCCGAAGGGCAGCCCGGCGTGCTCGGTGCGCACCGAGTGGTAGGGCCCGGCGGCGACCGCGAGCAGGTAGGTGCTGATGGGCGGCGTGGTGGCGCAGCGCCACCGGCCCGGCTCGCCGGAGACCGGGGTGGCGACGCCGTTGCCGAGGACGGTCCACCCCTCGGGGGCGGTGACGGCGAGGTCGAAGACGGCCTTGAGGTCGGGCTGGTCGAAGGCGGCGAAGACCTTGGGGCCGTCGGTCATGCAGCACATGCTGTACAGGTAGACGAGGCCGTCGGCGGGGTCGGTGAAGCGGTGGAGACCCTCGCTGGTGCGGGAGAAGCGCATGTCGGCCTCGACGCGCAGCTCGTGCTCGCCCGCGGCGAGGCCCGCCAGCGGCAGCCGGGCGTCGGCGAGGGCGGCGGGGTCGAGCTCCCGCCCGTCGAGCACGGCGCGGCGCAGGGTGGCCGGGTCCACTTCCACGAAGGTGTCGCCGGGCTCGCGCGCCGTGAAACGAACGGTGGTCGTGGAGCCGAACGTCTCCGCCCCCTCCTCGCCGGCCCCGGTGAAGTCCAGGTCGACGGCGTAGTGCTGGACGGAGAGCAGGCGTACGCGGGCTTCGGCTTCGTCGCGTGTGAGTGTGGCCATGGGGGACATGCTGCCCGAGGCCACGCGCGGACGCCGCCGAATTGTCCACCCGGGGGTCCGGGGGCCGGGGGCCGAGGGCCCGGGGTCAGCCGGGAGCGAGGCCGGGGGCGTTGCCCGCGATGGTCTCGTGGTGGCGGATGACCTCCGCGATGATGAAGTTCAGCAGCTTCTCGGCGAACGCCGGGTCGAGCCTGGCGGCCTCCGCGAGCTGCCGCAGCCGGGCGATCTGGCGGGCCTCACGGGCCGGGTCGGCGGCCGGGAGGTGGTGGACGGCCTTGAGGCGGCCGACGCGCTGGGTGCATTTGAAGCGCTCGGCGAGCATGTGGACGAGGGCGGCGTCGATGTTGTCGATGCTCTCGCGCAACGCGAGCAGCTCGGCACGCACGTCGTCGTCGAGTCCGTCCTGGGCGTCGATGCCGGTTCCGGTGCCGCTGTTCATGCACCCACTTTATGCTGCGGGAATGATCGCGAGTTTGCAGTGCGTGGTGATCGACTGCCCGGATCCGGCCGCGCTGGCGGGCTTCTACCGGGAGATCATGGGCGGGGAGCTGGACGCGAGCGAACCGCCCTGGGTGACGCTGACGTCACCTGGCGGGCAGGTGTTCGCCTTCCAGAAGGCGGACGAGTACACGCCGCCGCGCTGGCCGGACCCGGCGTACCCGCAGCAGTTCCACCTGGACTTCGACGTGCCGGCGCTCGACAACATGGCCGAGGCGCAGGCACGGGTGGAGGCGCTGGGCGCGGTCTTCCTGCACGACAGCGGCGGGAAGGAGCAGGGCTTCAGGGTCTTCGCCGACCCCGCCGGACACCCGTTCTGCCTGTGCTACGGGCAGATGGGCCCGAATTGACGTGGCCGCGTTTCCGCATCTGCCGGTGGTGCGGGCCGGCCTGACGGCGCTCTACCGGGGGCTGGGCGCCGAGGCGGTGCGCGGCTTCGCGACGAGCGTGCTGCCGGTCGAGGTGGCGTTCGACGACGAGGAGGACCTGGCGGCGGGGGTGCGGCGGATCACGCTGGTGATGGCGGAGCACCTGCGGCTGCCACGGGCGCCGGTGTCGGTGCGGTTCCGGCGGATGCCGGAGGCGGCGTGGGTGGAGCTGACGCAGGGCCCGGGGTACGCCGTGGAGCTGCACGAGCGGTTCGCGGGGCAGCGGCGGGACATCGGGGCGGTGCTGGCGCACGAGGTGACGCACGTCCTCCTGCACCGGGCCGGGCTGGGCTTCTCGGGCACCGAGGAGAACGAGATCCTCACGGACACGACGGCGACCTACCTGGGCGCGGGCTGGCTGCTGCTGGACGCCTACCGGCGGGACGCGCTCTCCTCGCAGCGCCTCGGCTATCTCACGCCGCAGGAGTACGGGTACGTGCTGGCGAAGCGGGCGGCGGCGTTCGGGGAGGACCCGCGGGTGTGGTTCACCAGCCCGCAGGCGTACGAGGCGTACGGGGTGGGGCGCGAGCTGGCGGAGCGGGACGCGGCCAGGCCGCCGCTGGCCGGGGCGGGGGCGGCCGGGCGGGGGGCGTACGCCGCGCGGCGGGCGCTGGCGTTGCGCGGGCTGGGAACCGGAACGCGTGCTGGTGAGTCGTACGCCTTCGAGGCGGGCGATCCGCCTCGGGTGGCGTTCGCCTGCCCGGTGTGCTGCCAGCGGCTGCGGCTGCCGGTGCGCGGCCCGATGCGGGCCCGGTGCGGGGTGTGCGGGACGGTGCTCGACTGCGACACATGATGAGGGGCGCTCGGATGGTGGCTGAGACGGCGCTGGTGGGGCACGGGGCGGCGGTGCGCGGGCTGGCGGAGCGGTGGCTGGAGGTGGTCGCCGAAGGGGAGAAGGACTTCGCGTGCTCACCGGCGGGGCTGTGGCTGGCGATGGCGGCCGTGGCGGCGGGCGCGGACGGCGAGACGGCGGCGGAGCTGCGGGGCGTGCTGGGCGTCGCGGGCGAGGAGGCGGCCGGGGCGGCCACCGCCGTGGCGCGCGAGCTGGGGCGCACCGACGCGCTGGCCGTGGCCACCGGGGTGTGGGGGCGGGTGCCGGTGTACCGGGCGTTCCGCGAGTCGCTGCCGGACATCGGCTTCGGGCAGCTCGACCCGGAGGCGGGGGTCGAGGCGATCGACGCGTGGGTGCGCGAGGCGACGGACGGGCTGATCGAGCGGCTGCCGCTGACGCTCGCCCCGGACACGCTGCTGCTGCTGGTGAACGCCCTGCTGCTGAAGGCGCGTTGGGAGACGCCGTTCGAGGGCGGGCTCACCAGCGACCGGCCGTTCACGGACGCTGCGGGCGTGCGGCACCAGGTGGCGACGATGCACCGGACGGTGCGGCCGGCCGACGCCTGGCGGGTGGCGGGCGAGGTGAGCGTGGTGGAGCTGCGCTGCCGGGCCGGGGACGGGGCCGGGGAGGGCGGGCTGCCGGCGGTGGTGCGCTTCGTGCTGGGGCCGGTGGGCGCGCCGCCCGCGCGGGTGCTGGCGGCGGCGTGGGCGGGGCCCGGGGAGCGGGCCGGGTTCGAGGCGGACCTGGTGAGCGTGGCGCTGCCGCGGCTGGCGCTGCGGTCGAAGCTGAACGTGCTGCCGCACCTGGCGCGGCTCGGGATGCGGGCCGCGGCCTCGCGGGCGGCGGACTTCTCGCGGCTGTCGCCGGAGCCGCTGCTCATCAGCCAGGTGGTGCAGGAGTGCGTGCTGAAGGTGGCGGAGCAGGGCGTGGAGGCGGCGGCGGTCACGGCGATCGCGATGCGGGCGGGGTCGGCGGTCCGGCCGCGCATCCACCCCGTGGCGTTCGACCGGCCCTTCGGGGTGGTCGTGCTGGACGGCGGCGGGACCGTGCCGCTGTTCACGGCGTGGCAGGCATCCGCGCCGCAGGGGGAATAGCCTTCCCGCGCCCGCGCTAGCGGATCGCTCCGGCGGCGAGGCCGCCCGCCAGGCGGCGCTGGACGATGACGAAGAAGATCAGCACCGGCAGGGTGATGAGGGTGGAGCCCGCCATGACGGCGCCCCACTCGGTCTCGTACTGGCCGAAGAAGCGGTGGAGGCCGACGGCGGCGGTGTACTTTTCGTCGTCCTGGAGGAAGGTGACGGCGAAGACGAACTCGTTCCAGGCGACGATGAACGCGAAGACGCTGGTGGCGACGAGGCCGGGCGCGACCAGCGGCAGCAGCACGGAGACGAACATCCGCCACCAGCCGCAGCCGTCGAGGTACGCCGCCTCCTCGACCTCCTTCGGCACCGCGGCGACGAAGCCGCGCAGCGTCCAGACGGCGAAGGGGAGGGAGAACGCCAGGTAGACGATGGTGAGGCCGAGCAGGCTGTTGAGCAGCTCGAGGTCGCGCATCTGGAGGAAGAGGGGGATGACCAGCGCCTCCAGCGGCACCATCTGCACGACGAGGATCATCACCAGCACGGTGGTGCGCATCCGGAAGGCGAAGCGGGCGACGGCGACGGCGGCGAAGAGCGCGAGCAGGCCGGAGAGCAGCACGGTGCCGACGCCCACCAGCGCGGAGTTGAGGAGGTAGCCGCCGAACTCGCCGGTGTCGAGGACGTACCGGAAGTGGTCGAGGGTGAGGCCGGAGGGCCACACCGCCGAGCCCCGGTGGTCGGCGCCGGGGTCGAAGGCGGAGCTGACCATCCAGTAGACGGGGAAGAGGGTGAAGAGCAGCAGCGCGGCGACGGCCGAGACCAGGCCGATGCGGCCCGCGAGGCTGGTGCGGCGGGTCACGGTGCGGGTCACAGGTCGTCCCTCTCCTTGAACAGGGCCCTCACGTAGACCACGGTGATGGCCAGCAGCAGGAGCGTGAGCAGGACGGCGATGGCCGCACCCATGCCGTACTCGTTCCTGCTGAAGGACTGGATGTAGGACCAGACGCCGAGGTTGAGCACGTCGGGGTTGGAGCCCGCTCCGCCCGGCATCAGGTAGAGCTGGGTGAAGACCTTGAAGTCCCAGATGGTGGACAGGATGGTCACGACCATGAAGACCGGCCGGATGGTGGGGACGGTGATCCTCCAGAAGCGCTGCCAGGCGTTGGCGCCGTCGACGATGGCCGCCTCCGGCAGCTCCCTGGGGATCGTCAGGAGCCCGGCGAAGACCGTGATGGCCACGAACGGGAAGCCGTGGTGGACGACGTTGAGGGTCGCGATGGCGTAGAAGGACCAGCGGTCGGCGAACCAGTTGGTCTCGCGCGGCTCGATCAGGCCGAGGCCGTCGAGGCCCCCGCTGACGACGCCGTCGAGCGGGTCGAAGATCCAGATCCACACGTAGGTGCCGGTCACGGCGGGCATGGCCCAGGCCGTCATGATCGCGGTGGAGCAGATGACGCGCCAGACGCGGCCCAGGCGCTGCAGGAGCAGGGCGACGAGGGTGCCGACGACGACGGTGAGGGCGACGCAGGTGAAGGCGAAGAGCACCGTGTTCGGCAGGACCGTGTCCCACAGGAACGAGTCGGTGAGGATCTCCCGGTAGTTGTCCACGCCGTTGTAGTTGGACTCGCCGGTGTTGATCTCGCGCAGGCCGTAGTCCTGGAAGGAGAGCATCCCGACGCGGATCAGCGGCCACAGCAGCAGCACCGCGAGGACGGCGAGGGCGGGGGCGAGCAGCAGCCAGGGGCGGAGGGCCCGCCGGGCCCGGGCGGCCCGGCGGCGCCACCCGGGCCGGGCCGCGTCTCCCCCGCCGAGCCCCTTCTCGACGCGGCGGGGCTCCACGCCCGTCGCCACCGGTCGCCCGGCCTCGGTGGGCGACCCGGACAAGGCACCGCCCAACGGCTGGCCGACGGACGACCCGGGCGGCGACGAGGCGGCCGCTGACGCCCCGGCGCCGGGCGCCGGGGCGGGTTCCTGGCCGCCCCGCCGCTCGCCGTCGTCGTCCGTCGTCGCGTGAGGGTCAGCTGCTGCCAAAGGTCTCGTCCATTGCTGCCGCGGCGTCGTCGGCGGCGTCCTGGACGGACTTCTCGCCGGAGAGGATGGCCTGGAGCATCTGCGGGATGATCTGCTCGCCCTGGATCGCCCCGTACGTGTCGGTGACCGGGACGCTCGCGCCCGCCTCGCCCATCTGGACGGCGAAGGGGGTGACGAGCGGGTCGTCCTGCTGCTGTACCGCCTCGAGCTCGGACTGCTGGCCGGGGAAGTAGCCGGACTCGTCGGCCCACTGACGGGCGAAGGACCCCGTGCTCATCATCCTGATGAGCTGCCAGGCGAGGTCGGGCTGGTCGCTGTTGAAGTCGCCCAGCAGCGAGCCGCCGACGAAGGAGGGACTGTAGCCCTCCTCCTGGCCGGGGATGGGCACGACGCCGAGCTTGTCCTCCCAGGCGGGGTCGGCGTCCAGCAGGGTGGCGACCGACCAGTTGCCGTTGATGATCATCGCCGCCTCGCCGTTCTGGAAGCTCTCCAGCTGGTCGGTCTCCAGCCAGGTGTCGGCGGCGGCGACCGACAGGTCGTCCTCGGTGGCCAGCGAGGTGTAGAACTCGATGCCCTCCACCGCCGCCGGCTCGTTGATGGTGGCCTGCCACTCCCCGTCGGCGTTCTGCTCGGCGATCTCGCCGCCCGCGCCCCAGATGAAGGGGTCGACGCAGTACTCGCAGCCGCCGGCCACGGGGAACGGGATCATGTCCGGCTCCAGCTCCTTCAGCTGGACCGCGACCTCGCGCAGCTCCTCCCAGGTGGTGGGCGGCTCGAGGTCGTGCTCGGCGAAGATGTCGGCGCGGTACATCAGCGAGCGGGTGCCGGCGTACCAGGGCATGCCGTACATGGCGCCGTCGAGGGTGCCGGCCTCCTCGAGGGCCGGGACGAGGTCGTCGCCCAGGCCGTCGGCCTCGATGTTCTCGCTCAGGTCTGCCAGGGCCCCGGCCGCGCCGAACTCCGCCGCCCAGGTGCTGCCGATCTCGGCGACGTCGGGCAGTTCGTTGCCCGCCATGGCCCTGGTGATCCGGTCGTGTGCCTCGGACCACTGGATGAACTCGATGTTCAGGGTGGCGCCGGTCCGGTCGCGGAACGCCGCCTTGAGGTCGTCGAAGAACGGCTCGGCGCTGGGGTTGGTGCCCTCCATGATCCACACGTCGAGGCTCTCGGCGTCGTCGCCGCTGCCGCCGTCGCCGCAGGCGGTCAGCAGGCCGAGGCCGAGGGAGAGCACGGCGGCGCCGGCGATGGCGCGGCGCGTCCTGGTGCGGGGGGATCTACCCCCGGGAGCTGTCGGCATGGCCGGTCCCCTCCTGAACTCGTTTTTTCCTCGGGTGAGTTCTGGTCTAGAGCAATGAGCTGGATTGACCGTTGATTCTGGCAGCGGGGCCCGTAGCGGAACCAGGGCGCGCGACATCACGGAACGGCACCGTTTGTGGTCTGGACCACTGCCCGACCTGTTTCCGGTGGGCGGCATGCCGCTGCTGGGCACCCTGGAGGGCCGGACCGTCACGGTGGCCGTGGGGTACGGGTCCTGCGACGCGGACTACGGCACCTGGGTGCGCGAGACGGCGGACCTGGTGGTCATCGGCACCTGGTCGGTGCCGGACCCGCGGCCGGACGGGCCCTGCCCGGAGCTGATGCGGTACGCGGACGTCGCGGTGCACCTGGAGCGGGAGCTGGGCGACCGGACCGTGGTGGACGCGGCCACCGCGCGGGAGGTGCGGATCGTCAGGTCATGAGGCGCGGCGGCCAAACCCCC
>NZ_JBQQCA010000036.1:0-72179 GCF_052246635.1 Streptomyces sp. 6N223
GGGCAACCCGCTCAACCAGAACAACCCCTCCGGCGCACTGGGCAACGCCCCGCTCTCGGGCCACTGGTTCGAGGCCCAGTTCCAGGAGCTCCTGGAGAACGCCCACCCGCCCCTGTGACCCCCACGGGATCCATGATCGGCTGACCGGCGGTTGAGCGGCGGCCGGCCGACGATTCCCGAAGCCCCCCACGCACTCGCCCCCGGTGCCCTCCAGGCACCGGGGGCGAGCTGCGTCCGGGCCACGCGGGGCCGGCCCGCCTCGGGTTCAGGCTTCAGGGCTTGCGCGCCGGGCCCCGGCCAGCAGCCAGACCGCCGGCGTCGAGCGGCTCCCTCACCGGCCGCTCCGGCCGCCACAGTGGCGCCACGGCGGCGGCACCACGCCCGGCTCCAGCAGCTCGAAGCCGTCGGGAACGCCGTGATCTCGTCCAGGCTGCGCGTCCGCCCTCGCCCACGGGCCTTTTGCAGGACGGCCTCTTTCGCGCGGGCCTCGGGGAAGCTGCTGCAGAAGTGGGAGAGGAAGAGAAAGAAGAGAAAGAAGAAGAGGGAGAGGTAACTCCCGGGCGCGAGGCGCTCCTTGTAGGCGTTGACCACGCCCAGCGGGTCCTCTTCGTCGTTCACGTGGTGGATCACGGCGAGCGCCACGGGCGCGATCGGCCGCGAGAAGTCCATGGATCCGGCCACGTCGGGGGGTCGAGGACCCCGGTCACGTCGAGGACCTGGTCGATGCCGAGGTCGGCGAGCTGGCGGACAACGTCGTACGGAAGGTCGTCCCGCGCGCGGCCGTGCGCGCTGTGCCGCCCCGCCCGGCCACCGCACGCCTGTTCCGCGCCGCGTTCGCGCCGCAGCCACGCCACCGAACGCCGATTCCGCGCCACCTCCGCGACGCCTTCACGCCGATTCGCCGGGGACGGCGTCCTCGCGCCACGCGTGCTCGGCATGCGGCGTGCATGCCGCGTTCTGGGGTTGTCGGTGTTCACGGCCTCTCACGACGAGGCGCGCCGCACCAGCTCCGTGGGGAGCACCAGCCGCGGCAGGTCGGGGTCGCTGTCGCCGATCTCCTCCAGCAGCGCCCGCGTCATGGCCCGGCCCATCGCCTGTGTCGGCTGGTTCACGCTGGTCAGCGGCGGATCCATGTGGCGGGCCAGCGCCGAGTCCTCGAAGCCGACCAGCGCCACGTCGTCCGGCACCGAACGCCCCAGCTCGCGCAGGGCCCGCCGCGCGCCGACCGCCATCAGGTCGGAGGCGCAGAAGACCGCGTCGAGGCGCGGCCGCCGCCGCACCAGCTCGTGCATGGCCAGATACGCGCTCTCCTCGGTGAAGTTTCCGCGTGCGATCAGGCCCTCGTCCACCTCGCGCCCGGCCGCGCGGATCGCGGCCCGGTAGCCGTCCAGGCGGCACTGGGCCACGTACATGTCGGCGGGGCCGGTGATGGTCGCGACCATGGCGCGCCCGCGCCCGAGCAGGTGCTCGACGGCGAGCTGGGCGCCGCCGACGTTGTCACAGTCGACGTACGGCACCTGCTCCTCGGCCGTCCTGCGACCGGTCATCACCGCCGGGATGCCCGCCTCGGCGAGCTGGTCGGGCAGCGGGTCGTCGCCGTGCACCGAGATCAGCAGAACGCCGTCCACGCGCTGGCTCGTGGCGTACTGCGTGAAGCGCTCCCGCTCCCGCGGCGTCCGGATGAGGGTGAGCAGCAGCTGGATGTCGGTGTCGGCCAGCTCCGCGCTCACGCCGCGGATGATGCCGCCGAAGAACGGCTCGGCGAGGCGTTCCTCCGGCTCGGGCACGACGAGGGCGATGGCGTCGGTGCGGTTGGCCGCGAGCGCCCGTGCGGCGCGGTGCGGGACGTATCCTAGGTCGGCGATGGCCTGCTGTACTGCTGCGCGCGTCCGGTCACTCACTCTGGGTGAACCGTTGATCACGCGCGAGACGGTGCCCCGGCCCACCCCCGCCCGGGCCGCGACCTGTTCGAGCGTTGGTCTGCCGTCGCGGCCTGTGCCGCGTTCTGCCACTGTCATGCTTCCTCCCGATTGCCGCCCCAGGATCCAACTACATCACGGACACCGAGACGCATGGTCTGACGTCTTGACACTTGTCGAAGGCTCCGGAACCCTTCAACACATCACAACTGGGAGCGCTCCCACGTATCCCAAACCCTACAGAACCCGTACGTTCCGAGCCCAGGCCCCCTGCCCCCCACGCGTCGCACCACCCGGCCGGGAAGGCAACGTTCAGTGCGCCAGGAGGACGACCCGTCATGCGTAGTATTTCCCGCATATCCAAGCCACCGCGCCACCGGGCGCACAGATCCCTCGCCATCGGCCTGACCGCCGTCCTCGCCACCGGTCTGCTCGCCGCCTGCGGCGGCGACGACGACGGCGGAAGCGGCGGCGGGGACACCGCGCTCGAGATCGGCCTCTTCGGAACGATCGCGTACGAGGCGGCCGGGCTCTACGACAAGTACGAGAAGCAGAATCCGAACATCACGATCGAGGAGAACTCGGTCGAGGAGCTCCAGGACTACATCAACCGGCTGCGCACCCGCCTCGCCCAGAACAGCGGCATGTCGGACGTCCAGGCGATCGAGGTCGGCAACGTCGCCGAGATGACCGGCGAGCTCAGCCAGCGCTGGGTCGACTTCAACGAGTACGACGTGGACATGAGCCACTTCCAGGACTGGAAGGTGGATCAGGCCACCGACGAGGCGGGCCGGGTGATCGGCCTGGGCTACGACATCGGCCCGATGGCGATCTGCTACCGCACCGACCTCTTCGAGGAGGCCGGCCTGCCCACCGACCGCGAGGAGGTCGCCGCGCTGTGGGAGGGCGACTGGGAGAAGTACCTGGACGTCGGCGAGGACTTCCTCGCGGGCACCTCCAGCGACGCCGCCTTCGTGGACTCCGCCGGCAGCTTCTACAACGCCGTCCTCAGCAGCTTTGACGAGCGGTACTACAACGCCGAGGGCGAGCCGGTCTACGAGACCAGCCAGGGGGTGCAGGAGGCGTGGGACCTGGGCGTCCGCGCCGCGCAGACCGAGGGCATGACCGCCCAGCTGGAGCAGTTCAGCCAGGAGTGGAACCAGTCCTTCACCAACGACGCCTTCGCCACCATCGTCTGCCCCTCCTGGATGCTCGCCAACATCGAGGAGTACACCGGCCCGGAGGGCGCGGGCACCTGGGACGTGGCTCCCGCGCCGCAGGCGGGTAACTGGGGCGGCTCGTTCATCGGCGTGCCGGCCGCCACGGACAACGTCGAGGAAGCCGTCGAGTTCGCCGCCTGGCTGGCCGCCCCCGAGCAGCAGGTCACGCTCTTCAAGGAGACCAACGTCTTCCCCAGCTCGGAGGAGGCCGCCAACGACCCCGCGGTGCGCGAGACCACGTCCGAGTACTTCAGCGGCGCACCGACCGGGCAGATCTTCTCCGACGCCGCGGCCGAGATCCCCAGCGCGATCATCGGCCCGAGCGACCAGGTCATCCAGGAGGGCCTGACCGACGGCCTGGTGCAGATCGAGCAGCAGGGCGCGTCGCCGGAGGACGCCTGGCAGAACACCCTTGACGAGCTCGAGAACGCACTGGCGGAGTGATCGGAAAGGCTGATGACGACTGATCACAACGCGGCCGCGCCTCCCGGACACCCGGGGGGCGCGGCCCCGCGCCCCGCTTCCACACTGGGGAAGCGCGACCAGGACGGCCCGGACGGGTCCCCCGGCAAGTCACCGGGCAAACACGCCGGCCGCACCTCCTGGCACTCGCGCCGCTACCGCTGGGACATCAAGTACAGCCCGTTCGCCTTCATCTCCCCGTTCTTCATCCTGTTCGCCGCCTTCGGGCTCTTCCCCCTGCTCTACACGGGATGGGTCTCGCTCCACCAGGTGAACATGATCAACCCCGACGAGATGGAGTGGGTCGGCTTCGACAACTTCAGCCGGCTGTGGGACGACGAGTTCTTCTGGCGGGCCCTGCGCAACACCTTCACCATCGGGATCATCTCCACCGTGCCCCAGCTGGCGATGGCCCTGGGCCTGGCCCACCTGCTCAACTACAAGCTGCGCGGCAGCATGTTCTACCGCGTGGCGATGCTCGCGCCGTACGCCACCTCGGTGGCGGCGGCGGCCCTGGTCTTCGCCATGCTCTTCGGCCGCGACTTCGGCATGATCAACTGGGGCCTCGGCCTGGTCGGCATCGACCCGGTCGACTGGGAGTCCGGCCACTGGACCTCGCAGTTCGCGGTCTCGACGATCGTGATCTGGCGCTGGACCGGCTACAACGCACTGATCTACCTGGCCGCCATGCAGGCCGTGCCGAACGAGCTGTACGAGTCGGCGGCGCTGGACGGTGCCAGCCGCTGGCAGCAGTTCCGCAACGTGACGATTCCCTCGCTGCGGCCCACGATCCTCTTCACGATCGTGGTCTCGACGATCGGCGCCACGCAGCTGTTCGGCGAGCCGATGCTCTTCGGCGAGGGCCAGCCGCAGGGCGGAACGCAGGGCCAGTACCAGACGCTGGGGCTCTACATGTACGAGATCGGCTGGTACAACACGCACCTGGGCCGGGCCGCGGCCATCGCCTGGGTCATGTTCCTGCTGCTGATCGTCATCGGGCTCATCTACTGGGTCCTCACCCGCTGGGTGGGTCGCAGCACCGGCGGCATCGGCGAGGAGGCGTGATGGCGACCACCACCACAACGACACCGACCGGCGGGAGGCCGGCCGCGGACCGCCGCGACGGTCCACCGCCACCCCCGCCGCGCCGCGGGCGTGGCCGGCGGGCGGGCAGCGCCGGCAAGCAGCTGCACGGTGGCTGGCTCAGCTACACCATCCTGGCCATCTTCGCCTTCGGCTCGATCGCGCCGCTGGTCTGGGCCTTCATCGCCTCGTCCCACGACAACACGCGGCTGGCCGAGTCCACCCCGCCGTTCTGGTTCGGCGGCCACATGGGGGAGAACTGGGAACAGGCCTGGGAGCAGGGCAACCTGGGCCACGCCATGGTCAACACGACGATCGTGGCCAGCACCATCACCCTCGCCACGGTGCTGTTCTGCACCCTGGCGGGCTTCGCCTTCGCCAAGCTCCGCTTCCGGGCGAAGAACATGCTGTTCCTGCTGGTCATCGGCACGATGATGGTGCCGCCCCAGCTGACCGTGGTGCCGCTGTTCATGTACATCTCCGACCTCGGGTGGACCGACCACCTCCAGGCGGTGATCGTCCCGATGCTGGTCAGCGCCTTCGGCGTGTTCTTCATGCGCCAGTACCTGGTCCAGGCGCTGCCCACCGAGCTGATCGAGGCGGCCCGCGTGGACGGCGCGCACAGCCTGCGCGTGGTGTGGCACGTGGTCTTCCCCGCCGCCAGACCGGCGATGGCCGTGCTCGGCATGCTCACCTTCGTGATGGCCTGGAACGAGTTCTTCTGGCCCCTCATCGTGCTCAGCCAGGACAACCCGACCGTCCAGGTGGCGCTGACCGGCGTCAGCCAGGGCTATGTCCAGAACCAGGGAGCCATCATGGCCGGCGCGGTGATGGCCACATTGCCGCTGCTCGTCGCACTGACACTGTTCGGCAAGCAGATCGTCGGCGGCATCATGCACGGAGCGATCAAAGGCTGATCCCCCCCACCGAGGTCTGATCCCCTCCTTCGATCAAATGGGAGCGCTTCCATGACTGAAAACCAACCCCGGGTGTTTCCGCCGGACTTCCTGTGGGGGGCGGCCACCTCCTCCTACCAGATTGAGGGCGCGGCGCGGGAGGACGGGCGTACGCCGTCCATCTGGGACACCTTCAGCCACACCCCGGGCAAGGTTCTCGGCGGCGACAACGGAGACGTCGCCGCAGACCACTACCACCGCTTCCGCGAGGACATCGAGCTGATGTCCGGGCTCGGGCTGGGCGGCTACCGCTTCTCGGTCTCCTGGTCGCGGGTCCAGCCCACCGGCCGCGGCCCGGCGGTCCAGCGCGGTCTGGACTTCTACCGCGAGCTCGTCGACGGCCTGCTGGAGCGTGGCATCGTCCCCTCCCTCACCCTCTTCCACTGGGACCTGCCCCAGGAGCTGGAGGACGCCGGCGGCTGGCCGGCGCGCGAGACGGCGGAACGATTCGCCGACTACGCGGCCCTGGTGGGCGAGGCGCTCGGCGACCGGGTGGGCATGTGGTCCACCCACAACGAGCCGTTCTGCGCCGCCTTCCTGGGCTACGGCTCCGGGGTGCACGCGCCCGGCCGCACCGAGCCCGAGTCGGTGCTGAAGGCCGCCCACCACCTCAACCTCTCGCACGGCCTGGCCACGCAGGCGCTGCGCTCGGTGCTGCCGAAGAACACCCAGATCGGGATCACGTTCAACCCGGTCGTCTCCCGCCCGTACTCGGAAAGCCCGGCCGACAAGGACGCGGCCCGGCGCATCGACGCGCTGCAGACCCGGATCTTCACCGACCCGGTGCTGCACGGGGCGTACCCGGCTGACCTGAAGCAGGACACCGCGCGCGTCAGCGACTGGTCCTTCCTGCGCGACGGCGACGAGGCCACGATCCACCAGCCGCTGGACTGGCTGGGCCTCAACTACTACACCCCGTCCGTGGTCTCGGCCGCGGCCGACGGCGACCCGACCGAGGGCGCCGACGGGCACGGCTCCAGCGAGCACTCGCCGTGGGTGGGCTCGGCCGACCTGGTCCGCTTCCACCTCGCGCCGGGCGAGCGCACGGAGATGGGCTGGGTCATCGACCCGACCGGCCTGTCCGAGCTGCTGCTGCGCTTCCACCGCGAGGCCCCGGGGCTGCCGCTCTACATCACGGAGAACGGCGGCGCGTTCGAGGACAAGGCGGACGAGTCGGGCCTGGTGCACGACCCGGACCGGATCGCGTACCTCCACGGCCACCTCGGCGCGGTCCACGACGCGATGGCGCAGGGCGCCGACGTGCGCGGCTACTTCCTGTGGTCGCTGCTGGACAACTTCGAGTGGGCGTACGGCTACAGCAAGCGGTTCGGCATGGTGCACGTCGACTTCGAGACCCTCCAGCGGACCCCGAAGGCGAGCGCCCGCTGGTACTCGGAGGTGATCGCCGCGGGCCAGCTGCCCGACTGAGGCGAGATCACCGCAGGACCACCCGAAAGGGGGGAGGGCGTGCCCGGCGTTTCCGTCACCGCCCGCCACGCCGGGCACGCCAGGCGGGCCCCGGACCGGTGCGGCCACCACGTGGCACCGGGCCGGGGCCCTCGCCATGTTCGCGTCCGCGTCAGCGGAAGACGCTGGCGGGCGGGCGCGGCGAGGGCTCGGCGGTGGCGTCGGTCACCACGGCCGCCCCGGCGATGAAGTCGGCGAGCTCGCCGCCGGCCAGCACCCGCGCCGGGTGCGGGTCGCCCGCGCAACGCCGCACCAGCTCGGCCACCGGCAGCTCCCGGTCGGCGGCCAGCAGAATCCCGTTGCCGAAACGCCGGCCGCGCAGCACGGACGGCTCCGCGGCGAGGCAGACGTGGCCGAAGCGGCTGAGCGCGGTCGCCGCCTGCCGGCGCAGGTGGGCCAGCGGCGGGCCGTCGGTGAGGTTGGCGGCGTACCAGCCGCCGGGGGCGAGCACGCGCCGCACCTCGTCGAGGAACTCCGCGCTGGTGCAGTGGGCCGGGGTCCTGGCCTCGTCGAAGACGTCGGTGATGACGAGCTCGGCCCAGCCGTCGCGCAGCTTGCCGAGCACGGCCCGGGCGTCGGCGGCCCGCACCCGGATCCGGCTGGCGTGCGGCAGCGGCAGCTCGCGGCGTACGAACGCCGTGAGCCGGGTGTCGGGCTCGGCGACCTGCTGTTCGGAGCGGGGGCGGGTGGCGGCCACGTAGCGGGCCATGGTGAGGGCGCCGCCGCCGAGGTGCAGCGCGCGCAGCGGCCGGCCGGGGGGCGCGACGAGGTCGGCGGCGTGGCCGAGGCGCCGCTGGTACTCGAACGCCAGCCGCCCGGGCTCGGCCAGGTCGACGTGGGACTGCGCGGCCCCGTCGATCAGCAGCTCCCAGGCGTCCGGGCGGTCCGGGTCCGGCACGAGCTCGGCGACGCCGCCGCCGACGCGCTCGCTCACGATCCCCCGCCCGCCGCCGTGCCGGCGCCGCCTCTTTCTCATCACACGGACAGTGTGACGGCGCCGGCGGCGTGCGCGACAGGGGGTATCGCCGCCGCCGCTGCGTCACGGTGCCCCGCCGGGTCTCACGCTCCCGGCAGCGGATCGCGCAGCGGGCCGCAGCGGTCGACGACCGCGAGCATGTGGGTCACCTCGTCGAGCGCGGCGCGCAGGCGTTCCGGCTCGGTGGCCTGGGGGACGGCGCCGTCGGGGGCGATGAGCCAGCCGGTGCCGGTCACGGGCGGCTTGGCGGCCCGGACCGGGCCCAGCGCCTGGGTGCAGGCGCTGCCGGGCAGGTTCCAGCGCTCGGCGGTGCCGGGCGGCACGACGAAGCCGAGCGTGTCGCCGTCCCGGTCGTGCAGCACCGGGCCGACGCCGTCGCGCAGGCGCAGGATGGCGACGGCCTCAAGACCTTCCCGGGCGGGCACGGTGACCAGTTCGCAGGCCGCCGTCTCGCGGGTGCCGATCTCCGTGGCCTCCACCATGCGGATCCCTCCTCATCCCCCTTGCGATTCCTCGCGGTTCGCGGTCGGTCGAGAGGTACAACGCCGCCCGGCTGTCAACGGCTACGGGCCGCGACCGTCCCAAAGGATGGCAGTTCATGGCAGATCGCGAGTGACATGACCTGGTTTGTCGTGATATCGGATAGAGCGGCCGTGGCCGCAGCCGGTACCGTCCGCGCCATGGCGAGGCCAGCAGCCGCGCCCCGGGGCGCCGGTCCCAACCGTGCGTTCAGGGAGTTGCGGGGAGACAGGTCACCAGGAGAGTTCGCCGCGGCGGTGCGCCGCGCGGCGCGGGAGATCGGCGAGCGTGTGGCGTGCGACGCGCGCTACATCGGCCGGGTCGAGTCCGGAGAGATCCGCTGCCCTAACTATGCCTACGAGCGGGTATTCATCCATATGTTCCCTGGTCGCACTCTTATCGATCTGGGGTTCGAACCCCGGCAGGCGGTGCGCGGGCGCAGGCCGCGCACGACAGGGACCGGGCCCGGCAGCGAGGCCGGCACCGGACACAGGACCAACGGCACCAACGATCCCGACGACACCGAGGAGAGCGATGTGCTGCGTCGCGCCTTCATGACGGGCGGCCCGGCCGCCCTCGCGTCCCTGACCTCCCTTGGACAGTCCTCCTCCGCTGCCCTCGACACCGCCGCCCTCCACGCCTCCCCCGGCCCGCTCTCGGCGGGGCGCCCCGGCGAGCGGGAGGCCGCCGCCGTGCGGCAGGCGGTGCGCGACATCAGGCTGCTGGACGACGAGTACGGCGCCGACGCACTCTACCGACCCGCCGGTGACGCGCTGCGCGCCGCGTACCTGATGCTGGACGCCGGGTCCCGCCGTCAGTCGGTCAGCGACCGGCTCCACACCGGCGCCGGCGAGCTGGCGATCTCGGTCGGCTGGCTGGCCCACGACTCCGGCCGCTTCGCCGAGGCACGTTCGCACTACGCCGAGGCGCTGGCCACCGCCCGCGTCAGCGGCGATCCCGGCCTGGAGGCGCACGCCTTCTGCAACACCGCCTTCCTGGCACGCGACGCCGGCCGCCCCCGCGAGGCCGTGCGCGCGGCCGAGGCGGGCCAGCAGGCGGCCCGCCAGCTGCCGTCGTCCTCCCCACGGCTGCTGTCCCTCCTCGCGCTGCGCGAGGCGGGCGGCTGGGCGGGCATGGGCGACCGCAGCGGCTGCATACAGGCGCTGGCGCGGGCGCGCCGCCTGTTCGGCCAGGGGCCGCGCGAGGCGGATCCCGAGTGGATGACCTTCTTCGGCGAGGCCGAGATGGCCAGCCTGGAGGCGCAGTGCTGGGCGGCCCTCGGCGACTTCGGCCGCGCGGCCGAACAGGCCCGGCGGGCCGTCGAGGTCCAGCTGCGGCAGCCGCACTTCGTGCGCAACCTGGCGCTCTTCTCCGCCGAACTCGCCGACCACCTGGCCCGCCACGGCGAGCCGGAGGAGGCGACGGCCGCCGGCCACCGCGCCCTGGCCCTGCTGAACGCCGGCGCCCGGGCGGGGACCGGCGCCGCGGGCAAGGTCAGGTCGACGCGCGTGAAGGAACTGCTCGGCACGACGGCCGAACGCCTCACCCCGTACCTGGACGAGCCCGCCGTCGCCTCCTTCCGCACCGCGGCACCCGACCCGCCGGGGGCGGCCCCCGCGTGAGACACCGGCAGCCGGGGACGCCCCCTGCCCCTGCCTGACGCCGCCCGAGGCGGGCGACGCGGGCGCTCGGACGGCGCCCGGCATCCGGGCCCCCGGCCCGTCCCGACGGCCACACGCCGCAGCCGAGCACTCCAAGCGCCGACAGCCGACCACCGGCGCTCGCGCCGGCACGGACCGACCGAGCGCTGCCCCCAGCCACTCCGGCCCGCCGTGGACCTCCCGGGGCCGGCAAAGACGGCGGCACACCGGCCCGCGCGTCGGCCTCTGGCCGCCGGCAGCCGCACACCGCAGCGGCCTCGACGGCCAGGGCGCCGGGGACTTGAGGGCTCCCGGGCGCGGGCCCGCTCGCACGCGCGGCCGCGTCCGGGCACGAGCCGCAGGCTCGCGGGCGCCGGGCGGCAGGAGGGCCGGGCGGCAGGGCGTTCGCTGCCGAGCCGCCCGCAGGGCTACAGGTGGCCGGTGTCGTTCCAGCGCTCCAGGGCCGGCTCGCCGTACGCCCAGCCGAGGATGGAGATCGCCGCCGGGGACAGGGCGAGGCGGGCGGCGAAGCGGACGCTCTCGCCGAGCCAGCGGGCGGCGACCGCGCGCAGGATGTGGCCGTGGGCGAAGAGGACGGCGTCGCCGTCCGGCGCGGTGGCGCGGGCCCAGGCGACGACCGTGTCGGCGCGCTCCGACAGCTCCGCCAGGCTCTCCCCTCCCGTCACGCCGTCCCGCCAGATCAGCCAATCCCCGCCGCGGCGCCGCGCGACCTCATCGGAGGTGAGGCCCTCCACATCGCCGTAGTCCCACTCGGCCAGCGCGTCCCACGCCGTCGCGCGCTCCCCGAAGCCCGCCAGTTCGCAGGTCTCGGCCGCCCGCGAGAGCGGGCTGGTGCGGACCTCGGCCCCCGGAAGCCCGTCGAAGGGCGGGCGGTGCAGCCGCTCCCCCACCGCCTTGGCCTGGGCCCGGCCCGCCTCCAGCAGCGGCACGTCCGTCCGTCCGGTGTGCCGACCGGTCAGCGACCACTCGGTCTGCCCGTGCCGGACCAGCAGAATCCGCCGCGCCATGCCCGCCTCCCAGTTCCCAGCCGCCCCTGCGGCCTCAGATATCGCGCTCATCACTCATCATCGTGCACGCAACCGTACGGGCCGCCCCGGGCGTCACATAGATAGGACCGCGCCGTACGGTGGATGGATGCGCGCGGGCCGCCGCCGACGATGACGTGATGTGGAGTTAAGAGAAAATGCCCCGAGACCGGCCACGCTGGTGGACCGAGCTGCTGGTGATCGTGGTGGTGTATGGGGCGTACACGGGTGCCCGCGTGCTGGCGCGAGGCGACGTCCACACCGCGATAGACAACGGCCGGGCCATCCTGAACGTCGAGCGCGCGCTCTGGCTGAACGCCGAGCACCCGCTGAACGAGCTCTTCACCCAAGAGGCCTGGCTGGGGGTCCCGTCCGCCTTCGCCTACGCCTCGCTGCACTACGTCGTGACGCCGATCATCCTGATATGGCTCTACCACCGAAGGCCGCTGCACTACCGGCTGATGCGCACCTGGCTGCTGACCTCCACTCTGCTGGGACTGGTCGGCTTCACGCTGGTGCCCACCAGCCCGCCCCGGCTGCTGGACCCCGGGTACGGCTTCGTCGACAGCCTCGCCCAGTACAGCAACTGGGGCTGGTGGGCGGACGACGCCAGCGCGCCGAGCGGCATGGGGGACTTCACCAACCAGTACGCCGCCATGCCGAGCCTGCACGTGGGCTGGTCGCTGTGGTGCGGCGTCGCGTTGTGGCACTACGGCTCGGGCTCGCGGCTGGTGCGCACCCTGGCCGTGGCGTACCCGCTGACCACGGCGATCGTGGTGATGGGCACGGCCAACCACTACTTCCTGGACGCCCTGGCCGGGACCCTGGTGATGACGCTGGGCCTGCTGCTGGCCCGCCCGCTGCTGGGGCTGTCGTACCGCTTCCAGTCCCGCTTCGGCCTCGCCCGGCCCGCGCCCGGCACAGAGCACGACAGCCTCCAGGTGGCGCGCGGCGGCCGGCGCACGCCGGCGCAGCGGAACGGCGAGGCCGGACAGGGTGGACAGGGCGGCGGCTCGTGGTCGCGGGGGGCGCCGGGGGACAATGGACCCGCGCAGCGGAAGGAACTCGCTCCGCCACAGTGACCCCAGCGACCCGCCGTGGAGAGAAGATCACCGATGTCCGACCCCCACTCCGCAGGTAGCGGCGGGCGCCCGGGACCCCCGCGTTTCCGGCGCCCGGCCGCGCTGTTCTTCGATCCGGCGGACGAGCGTGGTCGGGAGGAGGAGCACTTCTTCGACCTGGAGTCGCTCACCGACCCGGCCGAGCTGCTCGGCCGTTCCACCGAGCTCGCCGTGGCGTTCCAGGCGGCGGCCGACCGCGCCGTGGAGTACCAGGCGCTGGCGGCAGCCCAGCTCGCCGACCCGCGCCGCTTCGACCGCCTCCCGGCCGCGGCGATCGCCGACCGCGCGGGCTGGACCGAGGACTACGCACAGAAGATGATCGACTACGGTCGGGAGCTGCAGCGGCGCCGCTCCCCCACCGATTGACTGCCGAACGACGGCTGAACGACCGCCGTACCGCCTCTGGCCAGGGCATGCGCGTAACCGATTTTTGTGCAGGCAGACGGGGGTGCTAAGGTCTCCTACGTCACCAGGCGCCGCTAGCTCAGTTGGTTAGAGCAGCTGACTCTTAATCAGCGGGTCCGGGGTTCGAGTCCCTGGCGGCGCACTGACGGTCAAGCGCCTCACCTGCGGGTTTCCCGTAGGTGAGGCGCTTTTTTGAGCGCTCGGCGATCTCCTGCCGACCCACTGCCGGCGCGTGGGCGACGCCGTCCTCCTCGTTGATCGGCGTGGTGGCGGCGCCGCCGAGCGGTTCGACGGTCTCCTCGCCGAACGACCATGTCGGGCAGTCCGGTTCGTGACCGATGGACACCTGGGCCGTGGTCCTGGGTGTCCGGCCGCGTCGAGGACGTGGCCTACGCGGGCGCGGACGCGGGCGCCGTCCAGGGAGAGGCCGTCATCGGGGCGGCGCCGCCGAACTGCGCCGGACGATGAGGGTCGGCGGAATGAGGTGGTGACGCGGCCGCGCCCCGCCGATCATGCCGACGAGCACCTCGATGGACGTGCGGCCGAGCGTGACGCAGTCCTGGCGCACCGTCGTCAGGGAGGGGACCAGGTACTCCGACCCCGTGATGTCGTCGAAGCCGACGAGCGAGACGTCCCCGGGGACCGCCACGCCCTCCTCCGCGAACGCCGCGAGCACGCCCATCGCCATCTGGTCGTTCCCGGCGAACACCGCCGTCGGCCGCCTCGCTGGTCAACCGGTCCACGGTCCCGGCGAGCTGGTCGTCGCCGCCGCCCTGCCAGCTGCTCATGTTCACCCAGTAGCCGGACTGCTGTGCGGCTCCCTCGACGCCGCGCAGAGTGCGAGGGAGCTCGAAGAGATCGGACCCCGCGATGACCAGGCCGATGGCCATCGACCGCCCGCTCTTCAGCGACCGCGCCAGGCCGTTGCGGCGATACCCCAGGCGCTCGATGGCCGCGACCACCCGCTCCCGGGTCTGCGGGCGCACCGACGGATGGCCGTTGAGCACACGGCTGACGGTGACGTGCGCCACGCCCGCTTCCCTGGCGACGTCCACCATGCTCGGGGGACGCGCAGAACGCGAACGCGCGCGCCGCCAGGCGCCCTTCAGGAGTCGTCGGGCTCCACCCAGCCGTGGTCCGAGGCCAGGCTCACCAGGCGGCTCCGCACGTGCAGGATCTGTCCCGCCGTGAGGGTGTGGTCGGCCGCCAGCAGCGTCTCGGTGAGCTCGGCGCGGAGCTCCTCCGGGGTGAGGACGTCGCACGTGGAGTCGTCGTCCAGGTCGTCGCGCCGGGCCGGGGCCGGCCGCGGCTCCGCCAGGGGCACCGGCCCGGACGGCCCGGAGGGGTCCGAACGCCGGATGAGGCGGATCTCGGAGGCCTTGGGCCCCTTGTCGCCCTCCTCCAGGAAGAACTCAACGTGCCGGCCCGCCTGGTAGAGGTACTTCTCCTCCAGCAGGTCGTTGGCGTGCATGAACACGTCCTCGTTGCCCTCGTCGGGCGCGATGAACCCGTACCCGCGCACCTCGTCGAAGCGCAGGATCTTCCCCGTCATCAACACAGCGACACCTTCCCACCGCAACCGCTTGAATCGCCTGAAGCACTGAATCTCGTGAACCGCTCACCACGACTGATGGCCGCCGACCGGCGGCCATCTCAGGATAGAGGCGGGACAGAGGCGAGGGCACCGGAGGGAAGGGCCGGCCCGGGCTCAGCCGCGGGCCACGGCCTCGGGGACCTCGATCTTGACGTCCCAGCCCCCCGTGGCGGTGCGGGCGCCCACCTCCACGCGGACGCCGGAGGGGGCGTCGTGGTAGCTCTCGCCGCTCCGCAGCGGCGCGTCGGCCAGGCGCGGGTGGACGGAGCCGCCGTGGCACGCGGAGCTGGCCGGATGGCCGTCGAGGACGGAGACCGGACCCTCGGCGGAGGCGACGTCGCTGCGCACCCGGTAGAGCAGCACGCCCCCCTTGCATGCGCTCGCGTCGTTGCCCTCCGGCGTGCGGGCCTCCGCGACCAGCGCCTCGGTCGGGCCGGTGCGCACCACCGCGAGCCGGGTGTCGGCCTGCGGGTGGACGGCGTCCAGCGGGGCCGTCAGCGGCTGCAGGGTGTGGTGGGTGATGCCGGGCGAGGCCACGCAGTCGACGTGTTCGGCGTCCAGCCAGCCCAGCTTCCACTTGTGCCAGGCGAACGGCTCCGGCGACAGCCCGAACTGGCTGCCCATCAGGTCCCAGTCCCCCACACGCGTGTCCCAGTCGCCGAGGTCGTCCGCCGGGCGCCGGTAGAGGTCGGGCAGGTCGAAGACGTGGCCGGTCTCGTGGGCCAGCACGTTGCGGTCGGGCGGGCGGTGCTCGAAGACCGTCACCATCCGGCGGATCTCCGTGCCGCCCACCGCCAGCGGCTGGTCGAAGTTGACGACCTTGGTGGCGTCGGAGTCCACGCCCGGCGCGTCCGGGTCGGCCACCAGGTACACGATGTCGTACTCCCCGAGCTCCACCTGGCCCTCCAGCGCCTCCACGGCGTCGCGCAGGTACGCCGAGCGCAGCTCCGGCTCCCAGTCGCGCTGTATGCCGTACGCGGTGGAGGCGGCGGGCATCCGCACCCACTCGGGCACGACGTGAACGCCGAGGTCGAGGCGGCCGTAGGAGGCGGCGCGGAAGAAGTCGGAGGTCGCCGGGAAGTAGTCGGCCGCGATCGCCGCCGGGGACGACCGGGGCCGGGAGTCGGGGAAGGAGAGGAAGACCATCACCGTCTCCACCCGCCCCACGGGCTGGGTGTACTCGGCGTTCCAGCTGTCGACGCCCTCGGAGTGGTGGATGGCGGCACGCGGCAGCCCGCAGGGAACGCCGACGAGCGCGTCGCCGACCGGGCCGGCCGTCACCGAGGCGCCGAGGAGCGCGGCCAGCGTGGTGGCCACGGTGGCGGATCGCTTGCGGGAACGGCGCACGGCGACCTCCCCTCGCGCCGGAAGACAACCCTGTGGCTACCGAGACAGCCTTGTTGAGAGTTTGTTCTGATACGACCGCACTCGTCCTGTTTCGATAGGCCGCCCGGGTCACAGGAGGAATGTGACGCTGCGTAGCGATCAGTCGTGATCGGTCGAGAGCGCTCCGAGAGAAAGCAGTCACCGAGCAGAAACGATCAGTCCGCGGAGCGCGGTCGAAAATCCTTCGCACGCACAGGTGTCGCAGGGCATCCGGAGTCCGACGGGCGCTGGCTAGGGCACCGCCGCAGCCTCTATGATCGCCACATTTCCAGCGCGGATACGTCTGCGGACAGCCGGGGGATGTCCGACAGCACCGTCCGCGGGCGACGAGTCCCCTTCGGGAGCGATCGGTGAACGGAACCCCCCACCCACCGGGCCAAGACCCCGGAGGCCCTCATGACACCACCCCGCAAAAGACTACAGAAAGTAACGATCGGAGGGGCGAGGCGAGCGACGACCCGGCCGACTACCGTGCCGCGTTCGCCATCGCACAGCTGCCGATGGCGCTGGTGAGCCGGGCCGGCCGCATCCTCTCCGCCAACCCCGCCCTCGGGCTGCTCCTCGGCGTCGCACCCGAGAGCCTCCTCGGCATGCGGGCCGAGACCGTCGCCGGGCTCGGCCTCGACGACCGCACGCGCGGCGCGTACCGCGCGGTGCTGCGCGGCCGCAGCGACCGGCTGCGCTGCACCCGGCGCCTCAAACACGCGGACGGCCACGCCGTGTGGGCCGAGATCACCGTCCTGCCCACCCGGACGCGCGCGGGGGCGCGCGACGCCGGCGCGCGCGACGCGGGCGGCGGGGACACCGAGGACGGCGACGGCGCCACCGGCGACCCAGGCGGCCCCGCGGCGCTGGTGACCATCCTCGACATCAGCGAACGCCGCGAGTTGCGCGAGCAGCTGCGCCACACCCAGATGCACGACCCGGTGACCCGCCTGCCCAACCGGGCCCTGTTCTTCGAACGCCTCACCGCCGCACTCGCCGACTCCGCGACCGGCCGGATCGGGCTGTGCTACCTCGATCTCGACGGCTTCAAGGCCGTCAACGACGCCCTCGGCCACCGCGTCGGCGACGAGCTGCTGGCCGCCGCCGCGCAGCGGCTCACCCAGTGCGCCACCGGCGCCGGCGGGCACCTGGTGGCGCGGCTGGGCGGCGACGAGTTCGCCGTGCTGGTGGAGGGGTCGACCGGCACCGAGCAGCTCACGCGGCTGGCGGAGAAGCTGCTGGGCGCCGTGCAGCAGCCCTTCGAGCTGGCCGGGCAGCGGCTGGTGGTCTCCGCCAGCATCGGCGTGGTGGAGCGGGAGGCCAAGGGCACCTGCCCCACGGGGCTGATGCAGGCCGCCGACACCACGCTGTACTGGGCCAAGGCCGACGGCCGGGCCCGCTGGACGCTCTTCGACCACGAGCGCAACGCCAACCGGATGACCCGGCAGTCGCTGGCCGCCACCCTGCGCCCGGCGGTGGAGCGCGGCGAGTTCACGCTGGAGTACCAGCCCATCGTCGGGCTCTCCGACGAGCTGCTGTGCGGCGCGGAGGCGCTGGTGCGCTGGCGGCACCCGAGCTTCGGGCTGCTCAGCCCGGACCGCTTCGTGCCGCTGGCGGAGGAGACCGGGGCGATCGTGCCGCTGGGGCGGTGGATCCTGGCCGAGGCGTGCCGCCAGGCGCGGCGCTGGCAGCTCGACCACCCCGGGCCGCCGTTCTTCGTGAGCGTGAACGTGGCGGTCCGCCAGGTGTGGGACTCCGACCTCACAGGGGACGTGGCGCGGGTGCTGGAGGAGACGGGCCTGCCTGCCGGGCTGCTCCAGCTCGAGCTGACCGAGTCGGCGGTGATGTGCTCGGCGGGCCGGCCGCTGCGGGTGCTGAGGGAGCTGGCGGAGATGGGCGTGCGCATCGCCATCGACGACTTCGGCACGGGCTACTCAAACCTGGCCTACCTCAGCCGCCTGCCGGTGCGGGTGCTGAAGCTGGACGGCACGTTCGTGCGCGGCTTCCGCACCGCGCGGCACCTCAACCCGGCCGACGAGACGATCGTGGTCTGGCTGGTCCAGCTCGCGCACAAGCTGGGGCTCACGGTCACGGCGGAGGGGGTCGAGGGGCCGGCGCAGGCGGAGCGGCTGCGGCGCATCGGGTGCGACGCGGGGCAGGGCTGGCACTACGCGCGGCCGATGGCCGCGGAGCGGATCGGCGCGCTGCTGGGCGCCAGCCGCGCGCCGGCCGGGTCACGGTCGGGGGGCTTCGCCCCCTGACCCCACGTCTTGAGGGATGGTGGGGCGTCAGGCCGAGAAGAGGCGGCCGAGGGAGGGGACGGTGGGCGGGTCGGTCAGGAGGCGCAGGCCCTCCCAGGCGGTGACCTGGTTGGCGGTGAGCACCGGCTTGCCGAGCGCCGCCTCCAGATCGGTCACCCAGGCCGCCGTGTGCAGCGCCGTGTCCGGCAGCAGCACCGCCTCGGCCGCCGGGTCGTCGCCCTCCAGGGCCAGGCGCAGCACCTCCTCGCGGCCCCAGGTGCCGACCTCGGCCGCCGTGATGATGCCGCTGCCGCGCATCGCGGTGACCTCGATCCCGGCCGCCTTCAGGAAGTCCACGAAGAGCGCGGCCACGTCCTCCGGATAGGTCGCGGCCACCGCCACGCGCGCCGCCCCCAGCGCCCGCGCCGCGTGGGCGAAGGCGAAGGAGGTGCTGGACGCGGGCAGCCCGGCCGCCTTGGCCAGCGCGCGCACCTGCTCGGCGGCGCCGTCCCAGCCGTAGACGAAGCTGGCCGAGGTGCAGGCCCACACGACGGCCTGGACGCCCTCGAGCCGCAGCTCGCCGAGGCCGGCCGCCAGGCGTTCGACCGAGCCCATCTCCAGCAGGGCGTCCACCCGGTGGGCGTCGGTGCCGATGTCGGTGTGGACCAGCGGCAGCCGCGCCCGTCCGCCCGCGTCGCGGAGCATCGACTCCATGCGGGGATAGTCGTCCTCGGCGGAGTAGCCGGGGTAGAGGAAGCCCACGGTGGGGGTCGTCATGGCGGTCGTGGCTGTCATGCGGCTCCTGTCGTGCGGGTGCGCGTGCGGGTGCGCAGTGCGTGTGTGTGCGGTTGGGCGCCGTCCTCGTCCACCGAGCCCGGCGGGGTCCGGGGCGGAGCCCCGGCTGGCTAGGGAGCCCCGGCTGGCTAGGCCACCTCGCCGCCGAGGTCTTCTTCGCCCTCGGCGAACGACGCCACCTCAGGGTCCCGTTCCTCCGGGGCCGCCGGCGCCACGGACGCCAGCGGCGGCGTCCGGGGCACCGGGGGCATGGGGGTCATCGACGCCGGGCCACGGCGGGCCGCCGGGTCCAGCAGGGCCTGGTACGGGCCGACGGCGTCCTTGCCGATCATGCGCAGCGCGGCCCACACCGTCACCTGGTTCGCCGAGATGACGGGCATCCGCAGCTCCGCCTCGAGCTGCGGGATCACGTCGTAGGTGGGAAGGTTGGTGCAGCTGATGAAGAGCGCGTCCGGGGCGCCGTCGACCGCCTGCCGCGCCATCTCCACCACGTCACGGTACGGCACCCGCCATATTTCCCGGGTCAGCCCCAGATAGCTGCGCCCGCACACCTGAACGCCGGCCTCGTGGAGGTAGTCCTCCAGCGAGTCGGTGACCGACTTGGTGTACGGGGTGATCACGGCCACCCGCCGGACGTCCAGCTCGCGCAGCGCGACCAGCAGCGCCCCGGAGGTGGTGAGGGACGTCACCTCGCCGGCGGCCGCCATGGCGGCGGCCATGGACCGCTCCCCGGCCATGCCGCCGACGAAGCTGCCCGAGGTGCAGGCGTACGCCACCACCTCGGGGCTCACGGCGGTCAGCGCGCGGACGGCCTCGCGCAGCGTCTCGTGCTCGCTGACCATCCGGGCCAGGTCAAGGCTCACCTCGACGGGCACGAACGGCGTTCGCGTCAGGTGGAGCGAGACGTCGTCGGGGACCCAGCGCCACAGCTCGCGGTCGAGCGCGAAGTCGAAAGGGGCGACCACCCCTATGCCACGCTGGGGCTGCGGACCGCCCAGGAACGACACATCCATTTGCGAACCTCGATTCACAAACGCAGGGCCACAGGACAGCGGGAGACCACTCCGTCGCCGGAACGCTGAGATAAGGCTGTTGGAGGCTGGATGAGCCGGTGCCTTCGAGGCCTTGGGGGGAACGTTCATTGACGAATGTAGTTTCTGCTTCCTACCGTGGTCAATCCTTGGCTGACTATCAAATCGAGCCCCGGTTTCGGAACGGTTTCCTCGCCATGTCCATTCCCCGCGAACCCCGCGTCCTCGTGCTGGACGCCGAGCCGCTGCCCCGCCTCGACCGGCTGTCGGGCCGGGCCCGAGTGCTGCACTGCGACGAGAAGACGCTGGCCACGAGGCTGCCCGAGGCCGACGTGCTGCTGGTGTGGGACTTCCTGTCCGACGCCGTGCGCGAGGCCTGGCCCGGGCCGGGGCCCCGCCCGGCGTGGGTCCACACCGCCAGCGCGGGCGTGGACCGGCTTCTCTTCCCCGAACTCATGGACTCCCCCGCCGTCGTCACCAATGCCCGCGGCGTCTTCGACCGGCCCATCGCGGAATACGTCGCCGGGCTCGTGCTGGCCTTCGCAAAGGATTTTCTCGGTAGCTGGGAATTGCAGAGGCAACGCCGCTGGCGCCACCGCGAGACCGCCAAGGTGCACGGCAGCCGGGCCCTGGTCGTCGGATCCGGGCCGATCGGCCGCCGAATCGGCGTCACGCTGCGGGCGTTGGGGATCGAGGTGGACCTGGTGGGCCGCCGCGCCCGGGAGGCCGACCCCGACTTCGGCCGGGTGCACGCCAGCGAATCGCTGCCGGAGCTGCTGCCCGGGGCCGACTGGGTGATCTGCGCCGCGCCGCTCACGCCGGCCACCCGCGGGCTGTTCGACCGCGCCGCGTTCGAGCGCATGAAGCCCGGGGCACGCTTCATCAACGTCGGGCGCGGGCAGCACGTGGTGGAGCCCGATCTCGACGCCGCGCTGCGCGGCGGGCGCCTGGCCGGGGCGGCCCTCGACGTCTTCGCCGCCGAGCCGCTGCCGGAGTCCAGCCCGCTGTGGGACGCGCCCGGCCTGCTGGTCTCGCCGCACATGAGCGGCGACACCGTCGGCTGGCGCCAGGACCTGGCCGAGCAGTTCTGCGACAACTTCGACCGCTGGGTGGCGGGCGAGCCGCTGTTCAACGTGGTGGACAAGCGGCTGGGATACGTCCCCGGCGCGGGGGCGGCCGAGGCGAGGGAGGAACGAGAGCGATGACCGGAGTGACGGATCTCACAGCGCTCACGGCGTCCGAGCTGACGGCGGGCTACGCCGCCGGCGACTTCTCCCCCGTGGAGGCGGTGAAGGAGACGCTGGAGCGGGCGGAGGAGATCCAGCCCGCGGTCAACGCCTTCGTGCTGCTCGACCCGGCCGACGCCCACCGGCGGGCGCGGGAGTCCGAGGAGCGCTGGCGGCGCGGCGAGCCCGCCGGTCCGGTGGACGGCGTCCCGGTGACGGTCAAGGACATCCTGCTGCTGCGCGGCCACCCCACGCTGCGCGGCTCCTCGGCGGTGGCCGCCACGGGCATGGCCGGGCCGTGGGAGGAGGACGCGCCGGCCGTGGCGCGGCTGCGCGAGGCGGGCGCGGTCTTCCTGGGCAAGACGACGACGCCGGAGTTCGGCTGGAAGGGCGTGACCGACTGTCCGCCGCACGGCGCGACCGGCAACCCGTACGCCCCCGCTCGCACCGCCGGCGGCTCCAGCGGCGGCAGCGCCGCGGCGGTGGCGCTGGGCGCGGGGCCGCTGAGCCTGGGCACGGACGGCGGCGGCTCGGTGCGCATCCCGGCGTCGTTCTGCGGGATCTTCGCGCTGAAGCCCACCTACGGGCGGGTGCCGCTGTACCCGGCGAGCGCCTTCGGCACGCTGGCGCACGTCGGGCCGATGACACGGGACGCGGCCGACGCGGCGCTGCTGCTGGACGTGATCGGGCGGCCGGACGCGCGCGACTGGTCGCACCTGGGCGATCCTCCGCCGGGCGGCTTCCGCTCGCGGCTCGCCGAGGGCGCGGCGGCGGTGGAGGCGGTGCGCGGACTGAGGGTGGCGTACTCGCCCGCGCTGGGCTTCGGCGACGAGGCGTGGGCCGCGCCCGCGCCCGAGGTGGCCTCGGCGGTGCGCGGCGCGGTGGAGGTGCTGGCGCGGCTGGGGGCGGAGGTGACGGAGACCGACCCGCCGCTGCCGCCGCTGGGCGAGCTGCGGGAGGCGTTCCACACACTGTGGTTCGCGGGCGCGGCCCGGGTGACGCAGCACTTCGACGCGGAGCAGCGGGCGCTGATGGACCCGGGCCTGAAGGAGGTCTGCGAGGCGGGGGCGCGGTACACGGCGCTGGACTACCTGGCGGCGGTGGACGTGCGGATGGCGGCGGGGAAGGTGATGGGTCTCTTCCACACCTCCTACGACCTGCTCGTGACGCCGACGATGCCGCTCACGGCGTTCGGCCTGGGCCTGGAGGTGCCGACCGGCTCGGGGATGCGGCGGTGGACGGAGTGGACGCCGTTCACCTATCCGTTCAACATGACGCAGCAGCCCGCCTGCTCGCTGCCGTGCGGCGTGGACGCGGACGGGCTGCCGATCGGGCTCCAGCTCGTGGCGGCGCGGCACGGGGACGCCACGCTGCTGCGGGCGGCGCACGCGCTGTACGCGGCGGGCGCGGCCGGCGTTCCCGCGCCCCGCCTCGCCGCGGGCCCCGCGCCGGACGCCGCCGTGGGCCCTACTCCCGGCGGAAGCTGAGGGTCTCGCCGAGCGCCCCGGCGCGCCACAGGTCCTGGCAGGCGTCGGCCATGCGGTCGAGGCCGTCGACGACGGCGCCCCAGACGATGCCGGGCACCCAGCCGGCGTCGCCGTTGATCAGCAGGTTGTTGCGCTCGTAGAAGAGGGCGAGGTCGACGACGGTGGCCCGGCCCCGGTGATGGGCGTCCTGCTCGTAGCCGTAGGAGGCGGTGGCGAGCTGCGTGCCGGTGAAGGTGAAGTAGCACAGGTCGCCGGGGATCGGCGTGATGGTGGGGTTCTCAAGGGGCGGCTCCACGGCGGCGAAGGGCTCGACGAGGGCGTAGATCTCGTTCCTGGCGTACTTGGCGTGGTAGACGTCGCCGCCCAGCGGCAGCGCGTGCCAGACGGCGTCGCAGGTGATGGGGGCCCGGTCGCTGAGGAGCTTGGCGGTGCAGCTCACTCCGCGCTTCTCCAGGGACACGGTGATGAACCGCTCGGGGGCTGCGGCCTCCTCGGGCTGGGACATGGGGGGTCTCCTTCGTTCAACGGTCAATCGGCATGGTCGCATGCGGATCATCCGAATTGACTCGCATACAATCGGCGCTTCTGGGTAGCCGCGCGCCCATGACTCCATCAGAGAGAATTATTTCGGCTACGAGGGGAAGAGGGGTCTCTCGCCGTTCGTTGCTGTCCGGACTGGGGGCCTTGGGTGTCCTCGGTGCGGCCGGGTGCAGCAGGGTGGCCGCCGAGGGGGAGGTGGAGGGCGGCGATCTCCTGGCGCGGCTGCGGGACAGCGGCACGGTGAAGCTGGGCATCGCGAGCGAGCCGCCCTTCGGCTATATCGACGAGGACGGCGAGGCGACCGGTGAGGCTCCCGAGATCGCCAGGGTCATCTTCGAGCGACTCGGCGTTGAGAACATCGAGGCGGTGCCTGTGGACTTCAGCGCGCTGATCCCCGGGCTTAAGGCCCAGTTGTTCGACGTGGTCTCCGCCGGGATGTACATCAACGCCGACCGGTGTGCGCAGGTCCTTTTTTCCGAGCCCGATTACCTGATGCTCGACTCGGCCATCGTGCGCGCGGGGAATCCCGAGGGAATCACCAGCTACGAGGTCATCGCGGAGAAGGGCCTGAAAATGGCCACCGGTCAGGCGTACGCCGAGATCGGCTTCGCCATGAACGCGGGCGTGAAGCCGGGCAACATCCTGGAGCTGCCGGACCAGGTGGCGGGCCTCGACGCCGTGGCGCAGGGCCGGGTGGCCGCCTTCGTGGGGACCAACGTCACCGTCAAGGGCGCGGTGGCGGGCAACAACCGCGTGGAGGCGACCGATCCGTTCCCCTTCGAGGCGGGCGGAGAGCCCTCCTACGGCGCGGGCGGCTTCGCATTCCGGCTGACGGAGGCGAACCTCCGCGACAAGTTCAATGAGGAGCTGGCCAAGCTGAAGCGGAACGACTTCCGCGAACTCCTGGATATCGTGGAGCCCTTCGGATTCACGAGGGCGGAGATGCCCCAGAACCCCGAGACCGGCCAGGATCTCACCACCGAGGAGCTCTGCCGGCTATGAGTCAAGGAATTTTTGAGAGCTACTTCCTGCCGGGCATCTGGATCACGATCCAGGCGACCCTCTACAGCGCGATGCTCGGCGTGGTGGTGGCGTTCATCATCGGGACGCTCCGCACCTCCAGACTCTGGATCGTGCGCTTTCTGTCCGGCGTTTATTTCGAGGTATTCCGCGGCATGTCCGCGCTGGTTCTGATGATCTGGATGGTCTTCGCGGTACCGCTGATCTTCCAGTGGCAGTTCAGGCCGCTGTTCGCCGGGGTGCTGGCGTTGGGCCTGACCTACGGCGCCTACGGCTCCGAGGTGGTGCGCGGCGCCCTCGCGGCGGTGCCGGTGGCACAGCGCGAGGCGGGGATCGCCCTGGGCTTCACCCGTTTCCAGCGGCTGCGCCGCATCGAGATCCCGCAGGCGTGGCCGGAGATGATCCCGCCCTTCAACAATCTGCTGATCGAGCTGATGAAGGGGACCGCGCTGCTCTCCACGATCGCGGTGGCCGACATGACGTTCGCCGGGAACATCCAGCGGCTCGCCACCAACGACAGCGCCCCCATCTACACCCTGCTCCTGGTGCTCTACTTCGTCTTCGCGTTCATCCTCACCCGGGGCATGCGCCTGCTGGAGCGGCACGCCAAGGCGGGTGTGGGCCAGGCCCCGCCCCCGGGCGGCTTCTGGCGCGCCCTCTCGCTGCGCACCAGCGCCGGTGAGGGCACCACGGGAGCCACCACCGTGACGACGGGAGGCGCCAAGTGAACTGGGACTGGCAGGTCGTCGACGACTTCATGCCGTACTTCTGGGACGGGCTGAAGGTCACCCTCCAAGCGCTGGTGCTGGGCAGTCTCCTGGCCTTCTCGCTCGGCCTGGTGTGGGCGCTGGCACAGCGCTCGCCCTACGTGTGGATCCGCTGGCCGGTGAACTTCCTCACCGAGTTCATCCGCAACACCCCGCTGCTGGTGCAGCTGTTCTTCCTCTTCTACGTCGTCCCCTCGTGGGGCTCGGCCTTCTCCTGGTCCCCGCTGACCACGGGGATCGTGGGCCTCGGCCTGCACTACTCGACGTACACCGCGGAGGTCTACCGCGCCGGGATCGGCGGCGTTCCGGTGGGGCAGTGGGAGGCCGCCACGGCCCTGAGCCTGCCGCGCGTGCGCACCTGGACCGCGGTGATCCTGCCGCAGGCCATCCGCCGCGTGACCCCGGCGCTCGGCAACTACGTGATCGCGATGCTGAAGGACTCGCCCATGATCGCGGTGATCGGGGCGCTGGACATGCTCGGCGAGGCCGAGAGCTACAGCAACACCACCTTCACCTCCGAGGCGTACACGGTGGTCGGCGTCGCCTTCCTCGTCATCGCCTACCCGGCGTCCCTGCTGATCCGACTCCTGGAGCGCCGCCTTGCCCGCACAACCTGAGAACCGAGAAGGACGAGAAGGAAACGCCATGGACACGACCAACGACGCGGCGCCCGGCGGGAACGACAGAGGCAACGGGAACAACACGCGCGCCAGCGGCACGGAGCTGGTCCGCTTCGAGAAGGTGACCAAGCGGTTCGGCGACATGACCGTGCTCGACCAGCTCGACTTCAGCGTCGACACGGGCAAGCACGTCACCCTCATCGGCCCCTCGGGCTCGGGCAAGACGACGATCCTGCGGCTGCTGATGACGCTGGTGAAGCCCGACGAGGGCACCATCAAGGTCGACGGCGACTACCTCACCCACGAGGAGCGGGGCGGCAAGCTCGTCAACGCCGGCGAGCGGCACGTCCGCGAGGTGCGCAAGAAGATCGGGATGGTCTTCCAGCACTTCAACCTCTTCCCGAACATGCGGGTGCTGCGCAACGTCACCGAGGCCCCGGTCCACGTGCTGGGCCTGTCGAAGGACGAGGCGGAGGCGCGGGCCAGGGAGCTGATCGAGCTGGTCGGCCTGACCGAGCACCTGGACAAGTACCCCAGCCAGCTCTCCGGCGGGCAGCAGCAGCGGGTCGCCATCGCGCGCGCCCTCGCCATGCGCCCGCAGGTGCTGCTGCTGGACGAGGTGACCTCCGCCCTCGACCCCGAGCTGGTCGCGGGCGTGCTGGACGTGCTGCGGGACATCGCGCACACCACGGACATCACGATGCTCGTCGTCACCCACGAGATGACGTTCGCGCGGGACATCTCGGACGCGGTGCTGATGTTCGACCGGGGGAAGATCGTGGAGTCCGGGCCGCCGGACAAGATCTTCAGCGACCCGGAGCACGAGCGCACGAGGGAGTTCCTCAGCACCGTGCTGTGACGTGCGGGTCGCCGCACGCGTCAACGCCCTGCCGGGGAGGCCGGATTCCGCGCCCCGGCAGGGCGTTCCTCGCTACGCTGGATCGGGTCCGCCCGTCCGAAGGAGCGCTCCGGCGAGGAGGCCGCCGTGGCCATCACCTCTGACACCTCTGACACCCCTGGCACCTCTGGCGTGCCGCGTGCGTCCGACGCCCCGGCCCAGGCCGTGGGCGCCTCGCTCCGGCTGCTGGAGGCCGTCGCCGGCCGGCCCGACGGCATCACGCCCGAGGAGCTGGCCGGGGCCGTCGGCATGGCGCCCGCCCAGGTGGCGCGGCTGCTGCCGCTGCTGCGCCGCGAGGGGTACGTGGCCGACCTGCCCGACGGCGCCCTGGTGGCGGGCGAGACGCTGCTGACGCTGGGCGGGGGTGGTGGCTTGCGCGACCGGCGGCGGCTGCGCGAGATGCGCCTCCAGCGGGTGCTCGACAGCCTGCGCGAGGCGTTGGGCGCCGCCGTCTACCTCGCCCGGTACGTCGACGGCGAGCTCGCGGTGACGCACACCTCGGCCACGCCGGAGCTGCCGACCGTCAACGAGTGGGTCGACTTCCGGGCCGCCGCGCACGCCACGGCCGTCGGCAAGTGCCTGCTCAGCCAGCTCGACCACGAGGGCCGGTGCGACCACCTCTCGCGCCACCGGGCGGCCCGGCTCACCTCCCGCACCATCACCGACCAGCGGGTGCTGCTCAGCGCGCTGGACCGGCAGCCGGCCACCATGCCGGTGCTGGACCTCCAGGAGTACGCCGTGGGCACGCTGTGCGCGGCCGTGCCGCTGACGGCCGGCTCGACCGTGGGCTGCCTGGCGCTGTCGCTCCCCGTCGACCAGGCCCACCGGCTGCGCCGGGCGGCCGAGGCCCTCAACCGGCGGGCCGCGCCCGCGCTGCTGTCGCTCTCGCTCTGACCGCTCAGCTCACCAGGGTGGCCCGCGACCGGCTCCGTTGACATGCCTCGGCCTCCGAGGCGTCAACGCGCGGTGGCGAGGCCCAGGCGGACCTGGACCCCGCCACCGGGACGGGTCAACGCTCAGCGCAGGGGCTCAGGCGAGCAGTTCGGCCTCCAGCGTGATGGGCGCCCCGGCGAGCGCCTTGCTCACCGGGCAGTTCTCCTTCGCCGTGTTCGCCGCCGCCTGGAAGTCCTCCGCCGAGATCCCGGGCACCCGCGCCTTGACGCTCAGCGCGATGCCGGTGATGCCCTCCCCCGGCTGGAAGGTGACGGCCGCCTGGGTCTGCACCGACTCCGGCGGGGTCCCGGCACCGGACAGCCCGTGCGAGAGCGCCATCGAGAAACAGGAGGAGTGCGCGGCGGCGATCAGTTCCTCGGGGCTGGTCCGCCCGTTGGGCTCCTCGGCCCGCGAGGGCCAGGACACGTCGAACTTCCCGACCCCGGACGAGTCCAGGGAGACGTTGCCCGCGCCCTCCATGAGGGAGCCTTCCCAGTTGGTGGTCGCGATGCGGGTGGTTGCCATGGTCGATCCTCCGCAGGATTCGATTCGGAGTGGCACGTCAGGTACGCCTGATCACCAGGCGTACCGCTACACGCTACCCCTGCCCCCTTAACCACTCCCGTAGCACACTGTCCCGGTGACCAAACGCCAGCTCGATCACGCCGCCCTCGACCGGATCCTCGCCGACGCCGGCGTCCCGCCCGCGCCCGGCCGCGCGTACGAGGAGCTGCCGGGCGGCACCTACAACACCCTCTACCGCGTCACGCCCGGCGGCCTGCTGCTGAAGGTGCCGCCGGACCCCGCCACCCCCGCCATGAGCTACGAGAAGGAGCTGCTGGCCGGCGAGGCCATCTTCTACCGGCTGGCGGCCAAGGAGGCCGGGGTGCCCGTTCCCGAGGTCGTCTACGCCGACCCCGGCGGCGACTACCTGCTGATGACCGAGTGCCCCGGCGCCCCCTGGCACGAGGCCCCGCCCGCCGAGGCCGACCGGCCCCGGCTGCGCCGCGAACTCGGCCGCCTCACCGCCCTGCTGAACGCCGTGACCGGCCCGCACTTCGGCTACCCGGCCGCGCCCGCGCCCCCCGAGCAGGGCTGGCGCGGGGCGTTCACCGCCATCCTGGACGCCGTCCTCGCCGACGCCGACCGCTACGCCGCCACCCTGCCCGTCCCGCTCGACCGCGTGCGCGCCCTCGCCGACGCCGCCGCGCCCGCCCTCGATGAGGTCACCGCCCCCGCTCTCGTCCACTTCGACCTGTGGCAGGGCAACATCCTGCTCTCGGGAGGCCGGATATCCGCCCTCATCGACGGCGAGCGCATGTTCTGGGGCGACCCGCTGGCCGAGTTCGCCTCCCTCAACCTCCTCGGCGGCCCCGAGGACGACCCCGACCTGCTCGCGGGCTACGCCGACGGCGGCGGCACCACGGCGTTCGACGACGCCGCGCGCGTGCGCCTGGCCCTCTACCGGGCGTACCTCGACCTGATCATGCTGATCGAGGTGCACCCCCGCGCCTACGGCCCGGAGCGCATCGCCTGGAGCCACCGCGAGGTCGCCCCGCACCTGGTGTCGGCGCTCGACGAGATCGCCGCGCTGACGTGACGCTGAGGTGACGCCGAGGAGATGAGTGCGGCCGGAGGGATTCGAACCCTCACGGGCTTTCGCCCACTGGGACCTAAACCCAGCATGACTGCCAGTTCCATCACGGCCGCCCTGTGCGCCAGCCATGCTATCGGTCCCGTCAGCCGCCGAGCAGCCGTGTTGCGGCGTGGATCGCCAGGCCCGCCAGGGCGCCGATGATCGTGCCGTTGAGGCGGATGAACTGGAGATCGCGGCCGATGTGGAGCTCGATCTTACGGGAGGTGGTGGGGGCGTCCCAGGCAGCGACGGTGTCGGTGATGAGCGAGGTGATCTGCGTCCGGTAGCCGGTGACGACGTGGAGGGTGGCGTCGGTGACCCAGCCGTCGAGCTTGGCGCCGAGGCGCTCGTCGGTCGTCAGGCGGCGGCCCAGGGTCAGGAGCGAGGCGCGGGCGCGCAGGCGCAGCGCGCTGCGGTCGTCCTCGGCGGCGGTCAGGATCATGGCGCGCAACGCCGCCCAGGCGGAGGCGATGACCTCCTGCACCTCCGGGCGGTCCAGCAGCTCCCCCTTCAGGCTCTCCACCTTCGCCCTGGTCTCCGGGTCGTGCTGGAGCCGCCGCGCGAAGTCGGCCAGCAGCCGGTCGAGCGCGCCGCGCGCCGGGTGGCCCGGGGAGTCGCGCATCTCGGTGACGAAGCGCAGCAGTTCGCGGTAGACGCGGTCGCCGACCCTGCGGTCCACGAAGCGGGGCGTCCAGCCCGGGGCGCCGTCCTCGATGGCCTTCAGCACGGTGTCGCGGTGCCGCTCCAGCCAGTCGCGGGAGTGGGCGCACAGCAGGTCGACCAGGCGCCGGTGGCCGTCGTCGGCGATCGTCTTCTCCAGCAGGCGGCCGAGGCCGGGCGAGATCTCCTGGGCGTGGGCCCGGCGGGTGATGGCCTCCCCCATGACCGCCTGCACGTCGGTGTCGCGCAGCACGGCCAGGCCGCCGCGCACCACCGAGGCCAGCTCGCCGGTGACGCGGTCGGCGTTCCCGGGCTGGGAGAGCCAGCCGCCGAGGCGGTGGGCGAGGGCGGCCGAGCGCAGCTTGTCGCGCACGACCTGGGCGGACAGGAAGTTCTCGCCGACGAAGTCGCCGAGGGACTGGCCGAGTTGGTCCTTCTTGGTGGGGATGATCGCGGTGTGCGGGATGCGCAGGCCGAGGGGGTGGCGGAAGAGGGCGGTGACGGCGAACCAGTCGGCCAGCGCGCCGACCATCCCGGCCTCGAACGCCGCGGCGAGGTAGCCGGCCCACGCGCCCGCGCCGGAGCGTTCCGCCCAGGTCGCGAGGGCGTATCCGGCGGTCACGGCGAGCAGCAGGCCAGTGGCCACGCCCTTCATGCGGCGCAGCCCGCGCTGCTTGGCGGCGTCGCTCTCGCTGAGGTGGCCGCTCGCGTGGGCGCTCGCGCTCGCGGCCGCCGTCGCGGTCCCTGTCCCGGTCCCGGTCCTGAGGTCCATGGGCTCCATCCCGTTTCCCCGTTCCCCGTTCTCCCTCCTGCATTGTCCCTTCCGGCCGCGTGGGACCATGTGCCCGTGGGCGAGGCGGGCGAGGCGGGCGGGGCCGGCATACGGCGGCACGGCGACCGCCTGGGCGTCCGGCTGCTGTCCGGCTCGGCGGCGATCGTGCTGGGCCTGGTGCTGGCGCTGGTGGCGGGCGCGCCGACGACGCCGGTGCTGCACGCGAGCGACGACGGGTGGGTCGCGACCTGGGCGGCGGCCCCCACGGGCGCGGAGCCCGGCACCGAGGAGGGCATGGCCGGCCGCTCGGTGCGGAACGTGGTGCGCGCCTCGGTCGGTGGCTCCGGCGCGCGGGTGGAGCTGTCGAACGTTTACGGCACCCTGCCGGTCACCTTCACCAGCGTCACGCTGGCCCTGGCCCTGCCGGGCGGCGGCCCCGGGCTGCGGGAGGGCACGGTGCGGGTGCTGACCTTCACGGGCCGCGAGGCCGTGACGGTACCGGCGGGCGAGGCGGCGCTGAGCGACCCCGTGCGCCTCGACGTCCCGGCGGCGGCCGCGCTGGCGGTCACGGCGTACGCCCCGCAGCCGTCGGGCCCGGTGACGTACCACCACGTCGCGCAGCAGGGCAGCTACGTCGCGGACGGCGACCTGGCCGCGGCCGTCTCGGGCGCGGCGTACGCCGAGGCCTCGGCGCGCTGGCGTTACCTCACGGCGGTGCACGTGCGGGGCCCGGCGCCGGGTCCGGGCGGCGCGGTCGCCGGGGGCGCGGTGGTGGTGCTGGGCGACTCGCTGACCGACGCGCTGCCCGCCGAGGCGGGGACGTCCCGGCGCTGGACCGACCGCCTCGCCGCCCGGCTGCGCCAGGAACGGCCCGGCCGGCCACTCGCCGTGCTGAACCTCGGCATCAGCGGCAACCGGCTGCTGCGCGACGCCTCCCCGGAACGGGCGTTCAACGGGCCGGCCGGGCTGGCGCGCCTGGAGCCGGACGTGTTCGCGCAGGCGGGCGCGCGCACGGTGGTGCTGCAGCTGGGCATCAACGACATCCTGAAGCGGCCGCACGAGACCGACGCCGAGGAGCTGGTCGACGGCATGCGGGAGCTGGCGGACCGGTCGCGGGCGGCGGGGCTGCGGGTGGTCGGCTGCACGATCTCGCCCTTCCTCGGGCGCGCGGGCGTCAAGGGGGACGTGGCGGAGCTGGACGCGACGCGGCGCGAGGCGAACGAGCTGATCCGCGCGGGCGGCGTCTTCGACGCGGTGATCGACATCGACGCCGCGCTGCGCGACCCGGCGCGCCCGGACCGCCTGCTGGCGGCGTACGACTCGGGCGACGCGCTGCACCCCAACGAGGCGGGCCAGCGCGCGATGGCGGACGCCGTGGACCTCTCCGCGCTGTAGCGCTTCGCCCCCGGGCCCGGGCCCCGGACCGCGTGCCCCGGGCCCCGTGCCCAGGGGCGCGCGGCGCCGGCGTTCGCCCGCCTCCGGGCTACGGCCGTTCGGGGGACTGCCGGGCCACCGCCGGTGCTCCGTGGTGGTCCCGGCTCGCCGCGTCCTGCAAGGTCGTTTCCGTACTTCTCGTACGGGACGGACCGCATGACCGACACACCCCCCTCTCACCCACCCGCCCGCGGCCGGACGCGCGGCCTGAAGCGCCTCAGGTCCGCGCTGCCGCGCTGGCCCGGCTGGCCCTCGAAGAGCGCCGGAGTGCCGCGCCCCCGCCGGACGGGCTGGCGGCGTTTCCTGCCGACCTGGCGGATGGCGCTGGCCGGGTCGGTCGTGGGCGCGGTGGTGTCGGCCGGCGCGGTGCTCGCCGGGTACCTGCTGGTGGAAATCCCACAGCCGAAGGCCATCGCCGCCGCGCAGAACAACGTCTACCTCTACGCCGACGGCTCGCAGCTCGCCCGCGTCGGTGAGGTCAACCGCGAGATCATCCCGCTGGACCGGGTGCCCGTCCCCGTGCGGCAGGCCGTGCTGGCCGCCGAGGACCGCGACTTCTACGACTCCCCCGAGGTGGACCTGACCGCCATGGCCCGCGCCGCCTGGAACATGCTGCGCGGCGGCGGCACCCAGTCCGGCTCGACGATCACGCAGCAGTACGTCAAGAACTACTACCTCGACCAGGAGCAGACCATCACCCGGAAGGTGAAGGAGCTGTTCATCGCGGTCAAGCTCGGCCAGGAGGCCAGCAAGGACGAGATCCTCGCCGGCTACCTCAACACCAGCTACTTCGGGCGCGACGCGTACGGCGTCCAGGCCGCCGCCCAGGCGTACTACGGCAAGGACGCCGAGGAGCTGACCACCGCCGAGGGCGCCTACCTCGCCGCGCTGCTGGCCGCGCCCAGCGTGTACGACGTGTACGCCGGCAGCGGCAACCGCGCGGCGGCGGTGGCGCGTTGGGAGTACGTCCTGGACGGCATGGTCTCCGAGGGCTGGCTCGGCCAGGCGCGGCGCGACGCGCTCCGCTTCCCCGAGCCGCTGCCGCCGCGCCCCGCCGACGACCTGTCGGGCCAGCGCGGCTACCTCGTCGAGGCGGCCCGCGAGTACCTGCTGAGCACCGGCGTGGTCGACGAGCGGCTGCTGGCGGCCGGCGGCCTGAAGATCACCACCACCTTCGAGCCGGTGCGGCAGCAGGCGCTGGTCAAGGCCGTGGAGGAGCAGCTGCGGTCCTCCCTCGCCCCGGGGCTGCGGGAGGCGGACGGCTACGTCAGGGCCGGGGCGAGCTCGGTGGAGGCGGACACCGGCCGGGTGGTGGCGATGTACGGCGGCTGGGGCTACACCGAGCAGTTCGTCAACAACGCCACCCGCCGCGACTACCAGGCGGCCTCCACCTTCAAGCCCTTCGTCTACGCGGCGGCGCTCGAACACGGCGCCCGGACGCGGGAGGGGAAGCGCGTCGGCCCCGACACGCTCTACGACGGCGACAGCGGGCGCGAGGTGGTGGGCCGCGGCGGGCGCGGCACGGGCTGGTCGCCGGAGAACGAGGGCGAGAAGGACTTCGGCGAGATCACCGTCGCGGAGGCGATGGACGATTCGGTCAACGCCGTCTTCGCGCAGCTCGGCGCGGACGTGGGCCCGGCGCGCGTGAGGGACACGGCGGTGGCGCTGGGCATCCCGGACGACACCCCCGGCCTGGACGCCGCCAAGGGCTCGATCGCGCTGGGCACGGCCACGCCGAGCACGCTGGACCTCGCGCAGGCGTACGCCACGCTCGCCTCCCACGGCGTACGCCACCCGGCGGTGCTCGTGGAGAAGGTCACCCTGCACGGCCGGGAGCTGCCGCTGCCCGAGCCGCGCGCCGAGCGCGTGATCTCGCGGCGGGCGGCGGACGGCACGACGGCGGTGCTGCGGGGCGTGGTGGACCGGGGCACGGGCATGGAGGCGCGCTCGGCGGGCCGCCCGGCGGCGGGCAAGACGGGCACGGCGGAGGAGGACCGGGCGGCGTGGTTCGCCGGGTACACCCCCGAACTGGCCACCGTCGTCGCCGTCTTCGGCCAGGACCCGGCCACGGGCGCGCAGCGGGCGCTGTACGGGGCGGCGGGCCACGAGCGGATCAACGGCGGCGGCTTCCCGGCGCGGATCTGGGGGCAGTACACGGCGCGGGCGCTGGTCGGCCTGCCGGTGAAGGGCTTCCAGCTGGACGCCCCCGAGGCCCGGAGCCGCGAGGGCCGGGAGGGGGAAGGGGAGGGGGATCGGGATCGGCGGCGGCCGGAGAGCTCCACTCCGGCCTCGGCCCGCTCCGAGCGGGAGGGTACGCCCTCGCCCTCGCCGTCGCCCTCGTCCTCGTCGCCCTCGCCTTCGACGCCCGGGTCGGGCCCGGAGCCGGGGCCCTCGGGGTCGGCGCCCGTGCCCTCGCCGCCGTCATCACCGCCGCCCGCGGACACGCCCGAGGCGACGGACACGCCGGAGCTGCCCTTCAGCCCTCCGCCGTCGTTCTCCGCTCCCCCGCGCACCCCTCCGAGCGGCCCGGCGATATCGCCGGAAACGAGAGAGCCGGAGACGAGAGAGCCGGAGACGAGACAGCCGGTCGCGCCGCCCGAGCCGCCCGAGGCGGACGCCAACGCCCCCACCCCGCCGTTCTTCCCGGACTCCCCCACCCCTGGCGCCGGTGGCGGGTGGGCGGGCGGAGCCCCGTGGCGGGAGGACGGGCGGGCGGGAGCCTAGTGCCGCGGACGCCGCTCCTTGTCGGGCAAGCCTTGGCCCCTCGGCCGACGCGGCGCTGGAGGGCGGAGGGCTAGAGGTACAGCCCCGTCGAGTCGTCGGTGCCCTGGAGCCGCTCGGCGGCCACGGCGTGCAGGTCGCGCTCCCGCATCAGCACGTAAGACACCCCGCGGACCTCGACCTCTGCGCGGTCCTCGGGGTCGTACAGCACGCGGTCGCCGGGCTCGACGGTGCGCACGTTCTGCCCGACGGCCACGACCTCGGCCCAGTCGAGGCGGCGGCCCACCTGAGCCGTCGCCGGGATCACGATGCCGCCGGACGAGCGGCGCTCGCCCTCGGCGGTGTCGGCCCTGACCAGCACCCGGTCGTGCAGCATCCGGATGGGCAGCTTGTCGTGGGTGGGATGGGAACTCACGGGACGACCGTATCTCAGAAGCGGGGTGGCCTGGCCAGCGACCGGTCTAGCGGCGACGGCGGCGGGAGGAGGCGACCAGCACGCCGACGGCGGCGGCCGCCACCAGCGCCACGGGGACGACCCGCTCCAGGCGCGGCCCGCCCTCCGGCGAGACGAACTGGCCGCGCACGCCGTCCAGGCCGCGGCTGACGGTGGCGAACGCCCGGCTTGCCGCGCGGTCCACGGTCTCCACGGCCAGGGCGCGGGCGTCGCCCGCGATGGTCTTGGGGTGAACCCGGATGGCGATCTCGTCCAGGGTCGCGGCGAGATCCTCCCGCCGCCTGGCGATGCGCGCCTCGATCTCCGCCGGGGTCCCGGTTGTTTCCGCCACCGCTCTGGCCTCCCGTCCGCCCATGTCGTGTGGTCGCCCACAGTCTGTCAGCTCCACCGGCGCGGTGCCTGTCACATCCCCCCTTTAGGCTGGTGACCAACGACAGGCCCACCGGCCCACAGGTCCAGAGCACCACAGCACCACAGCACCCACACGACGAGGAGCCGCGATGAGCGCGCGTCTGCAGCCCGGGGACGAAGCCCCCGCCTTCACCCTGCCCGATGCCGACGGCCAGCCGGTGTCCCTCGCCGACCGCCGCGGCCGCACGGTCATCGTGTACTTCTACCCGGCCGCCATGACGCCCGGCTGCACCAAGCAGGCCTGCGACTTCACGGACAACCTCGGGCTGCTGGCCGGCGCCGGGTTCGACGTGATCGGCGTCTCCCCCGACAAGCCGGAGAAGCTGGCGAAGTTCCGGGAGAAGGAGGACCTGAAGGTCACGCTGGTCAGCGACGCGGACAAGTCGGTGCTCACGGCGTACGGCGCCTTCGGGGAGAAGACGATGTACGGCAGGACGGTCACCGGCGTGATCCGCTCCACCGTCATCGTCGACGAGGCGGGCAAGGTGGCCCAGGCGCTGTACAACGTGCGGGCCACCGGGCACGTCGCCAAGCTGATCCGGGACCTGGGACTGTAGGGCCGGGGGGTTGTCATGTCCGAGCGCAAGCCGATCGAGTCCTGGCTGACCGACATGGACGGCGTCCTCATCCACGAGGGCGTCCCGGTGCCCGGCGCCGAGCGCTTCGTCAAGCGCCTGAAGGAGTCGGGCAAGCCCTTCCTGGTGCTGACCAACAACTCGATATACACCCGGCGCGACCTGGGCGCGCGGCTGGCCCGGATGGGCCTTGAGGTGCCGGTGGAGTCGATCTGGACCTCGGCGCTGGCCACCGCCCGATTCCTCGACGACCAGCGGCCCGGCGGCTCGGCGTACGTGATCGGCGAGGCCGGGCTGACCACGGCGCTGCACGACGTGGGGTATGTGCTCAGCGACGCCGACCCGGACTACGTGGTGCTGGGCGAGACCAGGACCTACAGCTTCGAGGCGCTGACGAAGGCGATCCGCCTGATCAACGCCGGGGCACGGTTCATCGCCACCAACCCGGACAACACCGGGCCCTCGACCGAAGGCGCGCTGCCGGCGACCGGCTCGGTGGCGGCGTTGATCACCAAGGCGACCGGCCGCGAGCCGTACTTCGTGGGCAAGCCCAACCCGCTGATGATGCGGACCGGGCTCAACCTCATCGGCGCGCACTCGGAGACGAGCGCGATGATCGGCGACCGGATGGACACGGACGTGCTCGCGGGTCTGGAGGCCGGGATGGAGACGTTCCTGGTGCTGACGGGCGTGACGCAGCGCGACGAGATCGACCGGTACCCCTTCCGCCCGATGACGGTGGCCGAGTCGATCGCGGACCTCGTCGACCGCGTCTGAGCTGACGCGGCGTAACTCGTCCGGACGCGCCGGGATGCGGCGGGTCGCGCGCGGGGGGACCGTCGGAGCATGTCCCTCAGACTCATCGTGAGCGCCGCGTTCGTGGCCCTGGCCGCGGGCGTCGCCACCGACCCGGCCATGGCGGCACAGGAAGATCCGGGTGCCGTGGAGGTGACCCCGGCCGGCCCGCGCCCCGGCGACGAGGTCGAGCTGCGGGTGACCGGGTGCGAGGACGCGCACGGCGTCGCCCGCTCGGCGGCTTTCGTGGCGGAGGCGACGCTGGCCCCGGCGGACGGGGCGGCGGGCGGGCTGATGGGTGAGGCGCGCGTCGCGTCGACCGTGCCGCCCGGCGAGTACCCGGTCGAGGTGTCCTGCGACGGCGACGAGGCGAGGCTCACCGGCCGCATCAGCGTCGGAGGCGAGGGCGGGGGCGGGGGCGGTGATGACGGGGGCGGCGACGCGGGCGAGCCCGCGCCCGGATCGCCCGAGTTCCCCGGCTCCTCTGACGCGCCGCAGGAGCCGCAGGAGCCGCACGAGCCGCAGGAGCCGCAGGAGCCGCCCCAGGGCCACGACCAAGGCCAGGGCCAGGGCTACGGGCGCCTCGGCGAGCCCACGCCCACCGCGCCGGTGCGCGCGGGCGGCGGCGGCACGGCCGCCGGCGGCCCGGCGTCGGCCGGCGCGAGCCTGAGCATCGGCCCGGCCGGTCTCGCGCTGCTCTCCGGCGCGCTGGTCTCCAGCACGACGCTCCTCGCCGTCCGGCGCCGCCCGCGCCGGAAGGGCGGCAGATAGGAGCCCCGTGGTCCACCGCCTCGCCTCCTGCGTGACGTGGACACTGCTGCTGCTCGCCCTGTGGGCGTGGGGCCTGCACCTCACCGACGGCCCGGTCTTCGGCGGCGGCGCCCCCACCGTGCGGGCCGCGCCCCTCGCGGGCGCCCCCGCGCCGCGCCGCCTGGAGATCGACGCGATCGGCGTCAGCGCCGACATCGTGGCGCGCGGCGTGGACGCGGACGGCGGGGTGGCGCCGCCGCCGTTCGACACCCCGCAGGCGGTGGGCTGGTACGCCGGCGGCCCGACGCCGGGCGCGGTCGGCGCGGCGGTGCTCGTCGGGCACGTCGACACCCGGTCCGAGCCGGCCGTCTTCTACGCCCTGAGCACGCTCCGGCCGGGCGACGGCGTCCGCGTCACCCGCGCCGACGGCAGCACCGCCACCTTCGCCGTCGGCGAGGTGGAGGTGATCGACCGGGACGACTTCGACCCCGGCCACGTCTACGGCCCGCGCGACCCCGGCGCGGCCGAGCTGCGCCTGATCACCTGCGGCGGCTCCTACGACCCCGACCGCCGCGCCTACTCGGCCAACGTCGTGGTCTCGGCGTATCTCACCGGCTCCGGTTCCGGCTCCGGCTCCGGCTCCCGATGAGCTCCGCGATGTGCGGGGCCAGCGCCCGGAACGCCTGCCCCCGGTGGCTGATGGCGTTCTTCTCCTCCGGGGTGAGCTGGGCGCAGGTGCGGGTGTCGCCCTCCGGCTGGAGGATCGGGTCATAGCCGAAGCCGCCGTCGCCCGCCGGGGCGTGGCGGAGGATGCCGCGCAGGCGGCCCTCGGTGACCCGCTCGGTGCCGTCGGGCAGCGCGAGCGCGGCGGCGCACGCGAAGTGGGCGCCCCGGTGGGCGTCGGGCACGTCGGCGAGCTGGGCGAGCAGCAGCTCCAGGTTGGCCGCGTCGTCGCCGTGCCTCCCGGCCCAGCGGGCGGAGAAGACGCCCGGCGCGCCGCCGAGCGCGTCCACGCACAGTCCGGAGTCGTCGGCGACGGCGGGCAGCCCGCTGGCCCGCGCGAGGGCGTGCGCCTTGAGCAGGGCGTTCTCCGCGAAGGTGACGCCGGTCTCGGCGACGTCGGGCGCGCCGGGCACGGCGTCGGCGCCGACCAGCTCGACGCCGCTCAGGCCGGCGGTTTCGGCGGCCTCGGCGAGGATGGCGCGCAGCTCGGCGATCTTGTGGGCGTTGCGGGTGGCGAGTACGAGACGCTGCATGCCACCGATTCTGCCGCCTCAGCCCACGGCCCTGAGCCGCGGGATCACCGGGGCGAACGCCTCCATGTAGGGGCCGTGGACGGTGTAGTACGTGAAGCCGTAGCGCTCGCGCTGGGCGAGGAGCTGGTCGGCGATCTCCTCGACCGTGCCGAGGAGGACGAAGGGCGAGCCCAGGATCTCCTCGACGGACAGGATGTGCCCGAACCGCTCCGCCAGCGTCCCGGCGGCGCCCGCCCGGTCGTCGGTGATCACGACGAGCTGGATCAGCGCGTGCCACTCGACCCGCCCGGCCCGCTCCCCGGCCTGCCGCCGGGCGAACGCCACCCGCTCGTCGGCCTCCTCGGCGGTGGCGATCCGCATCGTCCCCGGCGGCTTCCCCTTGAGCTGGAACACCCCGGCGACGCTCACGATGTCGGCGCGCTCGCCGGCGATCCGCAGGATGTGGTCGCCCGTGCCGCCCACGATCAGCGGCGGGCCGTGGCCGCCGAAGCCGCCGCGCTGGACGGGCCGCAGCACCGGGATGCCGAAGTTCTCGCGCAGCGCCGCCTGTTCGGCGTAGCCCTCCTCGGCAGCGAACAGCCGCCCCAGCTCGCCGATCAGCGCCTCCAGCCGCTCCGCGCGGGCACCGAACGGCTCCCACTCGATGCCCGCCGCCTCGTACTCCCACTTCATGTGCCCGGCGCCGAGGCCGAGTTCGAGGCGCCCGCCGGTGAGGACGTCGGCGGTGGCGACCTCGCGGGCGAGCAGCGCCGGGTTCCAGAAGGAGGCGTTGAGCACGAGCGTCCCGACCCGGAGGCGCCGGGTCGCGGCCGCCGCCGCGACCAGCGCGGGGAAGGGCGAGGCGATCCCGAGGTGGTCGGCGGCGAAGACCGTGTCGTAGCCGAGCCGCTCGGCGCGGCGGCAGGTCCCGGTGAAGGAGGTGAGCGATTCGATGCCGAAGATGTTGTACGAGAAGCGGAAGCCGGTCACAGGGGTCACGGGATCGGTCATGGCACGACGGTGCCACAGGGGCGCTGCGCGCTGAACGATCCGCGCCCGGTCCCAGCGCCTAAACTGACTCCTCCTGGCTGAAGAGGGGGCAGTACATGAGCACAGGCGCCATGGACTTGGGCGTTCAGCTGGTCGGCACTCACGATACGGACGCCGAGGAGCTCGCCCGGCTGACCGGATCGCTGCGGCGCGAGCTGCTCGAACTCGACGTCGAGGACGTGAGCCTGGCGCGCTCGGGCGCCGAGGCGCCCGAGGGCGCCAAGTCCGGCGAGGTGGTGGCCGTGGGCGCGCTCGTCGTCACGGTCGCGCCGGTGCTCGTCCGCCAGGTGGTGAAACTGATCGACACCTGGCTGCGGAACCGGCCGCTGCGCACCGTCAAGGTGGAGCTGGACGGCCGCAGCATCGAGCTCGGTCACGCCTCTCCCGAGGACCAGCAGCGGCTGATCGAGGCGTTCGTGAACGCGGGCGCGACCCAGGAGTGACGTGGACGGTCCCCAGGGCCGCCGTGCGGCGTTACTCGTCGCCAACGGCGCCTACGACAGCCCGGCGTTCCGGCCGCTGCGCTCGCCCCGCCAGGACTGCGAGGGCCTGGCGGCGGTGCTCGGCGACCCGGCGGTCGGCGGCTTCGGCGTGGAGCGGCTGGTGGACGCGACGTCGTACGAGGTCAGGCGCGCGCTGGAGCGGTTCTTCCGGGGCCGGGGGCGGGACGACGTGCTGCTGCTGCACCTCTCGTGCCACGGCATCAAGGACGACGAGGGGCATCTGCACTTCGCCGTGTCCGACACGGACATGGAGTTTCCGGCGTCCACGGCCGTCTCGGCGGCGTTCCTGCACGAGCTGATGGAGCGGTGCCGGGCGCGCACCGTCGTGGTGCTGCTGGACTGCTGCTACAGCGGGGCGTTCCTGCCGGGGGCGAAGGGCGACGACTACGTGGCGGTGAAGGAGGAGCTGTCGGGACGGGGGCGGGTGATCCTGACGGCGACGAACCGCACGGAGTACGCCTGGGAGGGCGAACGCCTCCAGGCGGCGGAGCCGCAGCCGTCGCGCTTCACGGGCGCACTGATCGAGGGCCTGCGCACCGGAGAGGCGGACGGCGACGGGGATGGCAGGATCACCGTCGCCGAGCTGTACCACTACGTGTACGAGCGGGTGCGGCGCGAGGGGGCGCGCCAGACCCCGCGCATGTGGGCCGACGTCGAGTACCAGGTGACCCTCGCTCGGGTCGGCATCCGCGCCGCGCCGGTGCTGCCGGAACCCGAGCCGGTGCCGGTGCCGGTGCCGGTGCCGGTGCCGCCACAGCCTGTGGAGTCTCCGGAGGAGCTTCGGCGAAAGCGGCAGGAGTTGGCGTCCCTCATGGAGAGGCTTCACGCCCGGAGACTCAAGGCTGCGCTTGGCGGAGGGGGCGGTCTCCAGCGGGGCCAGGACGCCCTGATCCGGCTGGACCTCGTCCTTGCCGAGGCGGCGCTCGGCACGACCAAGGAGATCCAGGTCAGCGCCGCCGTCACGTGTGATCGCTGCGACGGCGCCGGCGCCGTCCTGGAGGCGCCGCTGGTCACCTGCCCTCGTTGCCACGGGAGGGACCCGGTGAAAATGGGGACGTACATGCCCGCCCATCAACTGGACACCGGGCCAAAACCATGTCGCGTATGCGACGGCTCAGGCCTGGTCAGACCGCCGTGCCCCACCTGCGCGGGTCACGGCCGCGTGCCCCACCGCCGCTCCTTCGCCCTGACGGTCCCGGCCGGGGTGAGAAGCGGGACGCGCATCAAGGTCGGCGGATACGGCGAGATGGGTCCAGGCGGCGGTCCGCCCGGCGACCTCTACGTCGAGGTCCGCGAGCTGCCCCATCCGGAGTTGGAGCGGCGCGGCGACGATCTCCACCTCACGCGGCGGATTTCGCGTCGTCTCAGTCGTCAGGGCGGCACGATCGAGGTGCCGACGCTCGAGGGCGTGAGGACCGTCCCCATCCCTCCGGGGCAGCGCACAGGCACGCTGCGGCTCCCCGGCCTCGGCGCAAGACGCCTGGGCGCCGGGGACGGGGGCCGCGGCGATCTGCTGGTCCATGTGCAGGTCAGGTGGTTCTAACCGACGAGCACCCGCACGTCCCACGCCCCCAGCGCGAGCTCGTGCCCGGCCGGGAGCTCCTCGCCCGTCACCGCGTCCCGGGCCGCGCCCGGCAGCGTGAAGGTGCTGGGCTCCCAGGACCAGTTGTGCACGAAGCGCAGCCGCGTGCTGCCGTCCGCCGCCGTCGCGCTCGTGACGGTCTGGCTGGGGACGGCCGGGCGCCAGGCGTTGCCGCTGATGGCGGCCGGGGCGCACCAGCTCAGCAGCGACTCGGCCAGCGCGGCATCGGGCACCGTGCCGACGTACGTCACCCGTCCCGCGCCGTGCTCGCGCGTCGTGATCGCGGGCCAGCGGGAGAAGTGCGGGTGCTCGTAGCTCGCGAGGACCTCGCCGTCCACGAGCTGGACGCCATCCAGCCAGCGCGTGGCGTTCCCCTCCAGGGCTCCCGCCACCGGCAGCGGGCGCCGCAGCGAGGAGAACTCCTCGTACCACACCCCGGACGCCTCCGTCAGGAACGCCGGCTTGCGCTCCAGCCGCGCCCGCGCCTCCTCGTCGGCGTAGCCGGTGCGGATGCCGAGGACGAGGTGGCCGCCCGCCTCGGCGTAGCGCGCCAGCCACTCCAGCTCGGCGTCGGTCGCCGTGAGGTACGCCGCCGCGACCAGCACCGGGTGCGAGGCGGCGAAGTCCGCCGGGTCGGTGGTGAAGGTCTGCGAGGGGTGGACGATGCGGGACTGCAGGCCCGCGTCGAAGGCGCCCCGGTAGAAGGCGTCGAAGGCGGCCTCGTAGGAGCCGCGGTCCGGTCTGCTGTCGGGGTGGGAGAGCATCGGCGTGCCCTGGAGGTACCACTTGGTGTCGTTGGAGTAGAGCAACGCCACGTCCGCGTCCGGCGTCAGGCCCGCGACCAGCGAGCCCGCGCGCTCCAGTTCCTCGCCCAGACCCGCCAGCTCGGCGTAGATCCGGCCGGGCTCCAGGCTGTGCGGGAGGATGCCGCCCCAGTAGGTCTCGGCGCCGTAGGGGATGGTGTGCCAGTGCCAGTACTCGATCATCCGCGCCCCGCGCGAGATCAGTGCCCACGCGGCCTGGCGCCACTGGCCGTCGAACGCCGGCTCGCTGAGCCAGGAGCCGCCGATGGCCTGTGCGTTGGTCTCGGTGACGAGGAACGGCTCCTGGCGGGAGGAGTACATGCGGTCGGCGGACAGGTAGAGGGCCCAGGTGCCGAGGGAGGCCCAGTCCTTGATCTCCGGCTGCTCGACGGGCGGGAGTTCGAGGCTGTTCTGCATCCGGTAGTAGGGGTTCCCGGCCGTCACGTCGAGCCGCCGCGTGACGTCCTCGTCCTTGACCGTGGGGCGGCCGTAGGAGATGCAGGTCGTGACGAAGTGTCCGGCGGGCGCGTACTCCCGCACGACGTCGGCCTGCCAGCCGATGAAGTCGGTGGTCAGGGAGCCCTGGAAACGCCGCCAGGCCAGGTCGTACTGGGGCTGGCCGTTGTTGTCGGGGGTCCACAGGTCGGCCCAGGTGGACAGGCGGTGGGACCAGTAGGTCAGGCCCCAGCGCTCGTTGATCTCCTCGATGGAGCCGTAGGTGTGGCGCAGGTGGTCCACGAAGCGCTGGAAGACGCCGCGGTTGTGGAAGATCTCCTCGCCCGGCTCGTTGTCGACCTGCCAGCCGATGACGGCCGGGTGGTCGGCGTAGCGGGCGGCGATCTTGCGGATGACGCGCTCGGCGTGGAAGAGGAACGCCGGGTGGGTGTAGTCGATCTCCTGCCGCATGCCCCAGCCGATGGGCCGGCCGGTGCGGCGCTCGGCGTTGATCTCGGGGTAGCGCCGCGCGAGCCACGGCGGGGCGGCGTACGTGGGCGTGCCGAGGACGACGTGGATGCCGCGCTCGTGGGCGCCGTCGAGGACGGGCTGGAGCCAGTCGAGGTCGAAGACCCCGTCCTCGGGCTCCCAGGTGGACCAGACGGACTCGCCGACGCGGATCACGCTGAAGTGCGCCTTGGCCATCAGGTCAAGGTCCTCGTCGAGACGGGGAGAGATCTTCGCCGGGTGGTACTCGTGGTAGTAGGCAGCGCCGAACAGCACGCGGTTGGGGAGGGTTGCCATGTCAGGCAGCCAGTCCTTTCGATTCAGTGTGGTGACTCGGCCGTCGGTTCAGCCCTTGACGGCGCCGGTGGAGAGTCCTTCGAGAAGCTGCTTTCGGAGCAGCAGGAAGACCAGGATCGTCGGCACGGATGCGAGCACGGCGCCGGGCGGCACCATGTCGAACGCCCGGTTCTCAGAGCGGAAGAGGATGTTGAGGCCGAGGGGCAGGGTGTACTGGTCGGTGTCGGAGATCAGCACCAGCGGCCACAGGAAGTGGTTGTAGCTGTTGAGGAGGTTCCAGACCGCGAGGGCGCCCAGGGAGCTGCCAGCGGAAGTCGTACCCGCCGCGCCTGGATGTGGGGTCATGGTCGTCCCTCCCTCTGCTGCGATGTCGCGGATATGCGGGGCGTCGGGGTCTTCGGGGGTCGATGCCTGTGGGCGGGCGGGGGCGCCGTGCTCTCGCGCACCACGAGCTGGACCGGGCCCGCCGCCGAGGCGGTGTCCGGTGGGGCGGCCTGACCGGGGTCGCGCGCGCCGGTGATGGCGGCGATCAGCCGCCGCATGGCGCGCCCGGCGATGGCGTCGAAGTCCTGGCGGACGGTGGTCAGCGGGACGGAGAGGTAGCCGGCCTCGGGGATGTCGTCGAAGCCGACGACGCTGATGTCGTGCGGCACGCGGCGGCCGGCGCGTTCGATGGCGTACATGGCGCCGATGGCCATCTGGTCGTTGGCGACGAACAACGCGGTGGGCGCCGCGGTGGGTGCCGCGGCCGGATCGGGGGTGGTGGCCAGCAGCTCGCGCGCGGCGCGGCAGCCGGCGGCGGCGGACCAGTCGCCGTGCCGCGGCTCGGGCTCGGGGGCACCGGCCGCGCGGAGCGCGGCGCGCCAGCCGCGCATCCTGTCGCCGGTGACGGCCCAGCCGGGCGGGCCGGCGATGTGGTGGACGGTGCGGTGGCCGAGGGCGAGCAGGTGCTCGGTCGCGGCGCGGGCGCCGCCCGCGTTGTCAACGCCGACCACCATCGCGCCCGCATCCTCCGGGCCCGGTGGATCGATGCGGACGACGGGAATGCCGGCGGGGACGTAGGCGGTGGGGTCGACGACGCCGACGGGCGCGGAGACCGCGATGCCGTCAACGCCCTGGCTCGCCAGGTGGACGACCGAGCGCCGCGCCTCGTCCTCGTCCTGTTCGTCGGCGTGGACGACGCTGACGAAGTATCCGGCGCCGCGCGCGGCCCGCTCCAGGCCGCGGAGGACGGCGGCGGGCCCGAAGTAGGAGGTGCCGGTGGTCACGATGCCGATGCGGCGCGAACGCCGGGTCACCAGGGCGCGGGCCGACTCGTTCGGGCGGTAGCCGAGCCGCTCGATCTCCCGCAGCACCCGCTCGCGCACCGCCTGGCTGACATGGGGCTCCCCGTTGACCACGCGCGAGACGGTCTTCTGCGAGACGGCCGCGCCGCGGGCCACGTCAACCATCGACACCCTGCGGGTCACCACCGGCTCCTTCCCCAGCACAGCCGGCACGCGGCCGAACCCCTCCCCGGCTGACTACGCAGTCAACCGGTCGCGCAGAAACGTTAGGGACGCGTTTCGGCCAGCGTCAAGGGGTGGGTTCGAAATTCCGTGGCAGGTTCGAGATCTCGGTCAAGGGTGCGAAGGCTAGGAGTTGTCACCGTCCGAGGGCGTGCAGACACCGGTCAGCTCCGACGTGGCGTCGACCAGCGGCGACAGGTCCGGCGTCTCGCCCCGCTCGACCGCCTGCTCGATGTTCTCCGCCGCCTCGCCGACCGACTCGGCCGCCTCGCGCACGTCCGTGTCCTGGACCCGGTCCTGGAGCTCCTCGATGTCCTCGGCCAGCTCCCGGAAGGCGTCGGCGTCGTCCTCGATGACGGAGGTGGCCACGGCCTCGGCGACGCGGTCGCCGGCGTTCGACACCTCGAGCGCCAGCACGGCGCAGTCCACGGCCCGCTGCACGTCGCAGGCGGTGCTCGCCCCGGCGGCCAGCGTCACCGTCAGCGCCAGCGCGCCTGCCCTCGCTAAGCCATGGCCCCTCACCGCAACGCCTCCCGCTGCGTGTCCCCCAGCTGCGCGCACCCGGCCACGGCGAGGTCGAGCAGCTCGTCCAGCTCGCCCCGGGCGAACGGCTTGCCCTCCGCCGTGCCCTGCACCTCCACGAACCGGCCGTCGCCGGTGCACACCACGTTCATGTCCGTCTCGGCGCGCACGTCCTCCTCGTAGGCGAGGTCCAGCATGGCCATGCCGCCGACGATGCCGACGCTGACCGCCGCGACGCTGCCGGTCAGCGGCTGTGCCCTGCCCTTGATCAGCTTCTGCCGCTGCGCCCACCCGACGGCGTCGGCCAGCGCCACGTACGCGCCCGTGATGGCGGCGGTCCGGGTGCCGCCGTCGGCCTGGAGCACGTCGCAGTCGAGGACCACCGTGTTCTCGCCCAGCGCCTTGAAGTCGACGACGGCCCGCAGCGAACGCCCGATCAGCCGCGAGATCTCGTGGGTCCGTCCCCCGATCTTGCCCCGCACGGCCTCGCGATCGCCGCGCGTGTTGGTGGCGCGCGGCAGCATGGCGTACTCGCTGGTGACCCAGCCGACGCCGCCGCCCCGGCGCCAGCGCGGGACGCCCTCGGTCACGCTGGCGGTGCACAGCACTCTGGTGTCGCCGAAGGAGATCAGGACGGAACCCTCGGCGTGCTTGCTCCAGCCGCGTTCGATGGTGACGGGACGGAGTTGGTCGGCCTCACGGCCATCGATACGTGCCATGGAGGGGAGCCTAGCCCGCGAGCGCTCGCACATACATGTGCGGTCGGCGCGATCCGGACGGGATCCGGACGCGATCCGGGAAGCGGTCCGGACGTGGCTAGATGTGGTAAACGGCGCCGGGGCGGGCGAGTTCGACGGGGCCGTCGAAGACGGCCTTGGCGTCGCCGAGGTTGACCTGGGCGTCGGTCCACGGCGGGATGTGGGTGAGCACCAGCCGCTGCGCGCCGGCGGCGCGCGCGCACTCCCCGGCCTGCCTGCCGTTGAGGTGCAGGCCCGGCACGTCCTCCTTGCCGTGGGTGAACGACGCCTCGCACAGGAAGACGTCGACGCCCCGGGCGAGTTCGGTGAGCGACCCGCAGGAGCCGGTGTCTCCCGAGTAGCAGAACGCCCGTTCGCCGTGCTCGACGCGGAAGCCGTAGGTCTCCACAGGGTGGTTGACCTGCGCGGTCCGCACCGTCAGCGGCCCGAGGCGGAAGTCGCCGCCCGGAGTGAGGGTGCGGAACTCGAAGACCTCGCTCATCGAGTGGTCCGACGGGGTGTCGGCGTACGCCGCGGTCAGCCGTCGCTCGGTGCCCGCCGGGCCGTAGACCGGCATGGGGTCGCAGCGCCCGCCCTCGTGCCGGTAGTAGCGGGCCACGAAGTAGGCGCACATGTCGATGCAGTGGTCGGGGTGGAGGTGGCTGATAGCGATCACGTCGATGTCGTACAGCCCGATGTGTTTCTGGAGCTCGCCGAGGGCGCCATTGCCCATGTCCAGGAGCAGCCGGTAGCCCTCGGCCTCGATCAGGTAGCTGGAGCAGGCCGAGTCCGCGGACGGGAATGAACCCGAGCAGCCGACGACGGTGAGCTTCATGAAGAGGGGAACCTCCGTGGTGGGGTTCGAACGACTGTAAGTCGCGAGAGGCGCCGTCGCCCCTTGTGCGCCGGCCGGTGTGGGCGGAATCACCAGCCCGGGGTACCGTCACAATTGTGGACATCTTGTGGTGGCTGGCGCTGATGGGCGTGGCCGCGCTGGCCCTGATCGCGGCGGTGATCGACGGCGCGGGGCGGCCCGGCTCCCGCCGTCGGCGGCGCCGGCCCAAGTAACCCGCGTCACGCGACCGGGACGCCCCCGGCGGGGCCTCAGACCCCGCCGCGGGCGCGGACACGGATGGCCAGCAACAGGCCGACGGCGATCCAGACGGCGAACATCGAGGAGCCGCCGTAGGACAGGAACGGCAGCGGCAGCCCGGTGACGGGCATGATGCCCAGTGCCATCCCGATGTTCTGGAAGGACTGGAAGGCGATCCAGACCACCAGCCCGGCCGCGACGATCGTGCCGTACAGCTCGGGCGAGGCGGCGGCGATGCGGCAGGCCCGCCACAGCACCACGCCCAGCAGCACGACGATGGCGCCCGCGCCGACGAAGCCCAGCTCCTCGCCGGCGACGGTGAAGATGAAGTCGGTGTGCTGCTCGGGGACGAACTGGCCGGTGGTCTGGCTGCCGTGGAACAGGCCCTGGCCCGACAGGCCGCCGGAGCCGATGGCGATGCGTGCCTGGTTGGTGTTGTAGCCGACGCCCGCCGGGTCCAGCTTGGGGTTGGCGAAGGCGGCGAAGCGGTCGATCTGGTAGTCGTCGAGCACGCCGAGCTGCCAGACCGCGAGCGCCCCGGCCACGCCCAGGCCGACCAGCCCGAACAGCCAGCCGCGGCCCACCCCGGCGGCGAGCAGCACGCCGAGCGCGATGGCGGCGATCACCATCGTCTGTCCCACGTCGGGGGTGAGGAGGATCAGGATGGCGGGCACGACCGCCAGCAGCAGCGCCTGGAGCACGGTGCGGGCGTCGGGCCGCTGCCGGCCGTCGCTCTCCAGGGTGGCGGACAGCAGCGTGGCCATGGCGAGGATCACGCCGATCTTGACCAGCTCGGAGGGCTGGAAGGCGAAGCCGGCGCCGAGCTGGAGCCAGCTCCGGGAGCCGTTGACGGTGGAGCCGAGCGGGCTGAGCACCAGCAGGGACAGCAGCAGGCTCACGCCGTAGAGCGCGGGCACGGCGTTGCGCAGCCTGCGGTGGCCGAGCCACACCAGGAGGGCGGCGAGCCCGAGGCCGATGCATGCGTTGAGGGTGTGGCGCAGCAGGAAGAAGTGGGGGTCGCCGCCGGTGAGGTCGGTGCGGTGGCGGGTGGCGGAGTAGACCAGGAGGGTCCCGACGAAGGTCAGCGCCACGGCGGCGCCGATCAGCGGCCAGTCCAGCCGCCGGACGAGGGAGGAGCGGTCGCTGATCACCGCCCACAGGGAGCGTTCGCGTTCGGTGGTGGTGTAGCCGCGCACAGTCACGAATGTGACTTTAGGTGTTCATATCGGCTGGTTTCGTGAGACATGGCCGGGGCCGGTCCCCCCTCGGCCGGTACGCCGAGGGGATCCGGTGCGAGCCGGGCGGGCCGGAGCGGGCCGAGCGGGCCGGAGGGGTGACGGCGGCGGCTACGCCCAGAGCTGGCCCTGGAGGCGTTCGACGGCCTCCTCGGTGGTCTCGGCGGTGTAGATGCCGGTGGACAGGTACTTCCAGCCGCCGTCGGCGACGACGAAGACGATGTCGGCGCTCTCGCCGGCGCGGACGGCCTTGCGGCCGATGCCTATGGCGGCGTGGAGCGCGGCGCCCGTGGAGACGCCCGCGAAGATGCCCTCCTCGGCGAGGAGTTCGCGGGTGCGGGCGACGGCGTCGGCGGACCCGACGGAGAAGCGGGAGGTGAGGACGGACTCGTCGTACAGCTCGGGGACGAAGCCCTCGTCGAGGTTGCGCAGCCCGTAGACCAGGTCGTCGTAGCGCGGCTCGGCGGCGATGATCTGGATGCCGGGGCGGTGCTCGCGCAGGTAGCGGCCGACGCCCATGAGGGTGCCGGTGGTGCCGAGCCCGGCGACGAAGTGGGTGATGGACGGCAGGTCGGCGAGGATCTCCGGGCCGGTGGTGGCGTAGTGGGCGCCGGCGTTGTGGGGGTTGCCGTACTGATAGAGCATCACCCAGTCCGGGTGCTGGGCGGCCAGCTCCTTGGCGACGCGGACGGCGGTGTTGGAGCCGCCGGCCGCCGGGGACGAGATGATCTCCGCGCCCCACATGGCCAGGAGCTGGCGGCGTTCGGCGGAGGTGTTCTCGGGCATGACGCAGACGATGCGGTAGCCCTTGAGGCGGGCCGCCATGGCCAGCGAGATCCCGGTGTTGCCGGAGGTCGGCTCCAGGATGGTGCAGCCCGGGGTGAGCCGGCCCTCCTTCTCGGCCTGCTCGATCATGAAGAGCGCCGGGCGGTCCTTGACCGACCCGGTGGGGTTGCGGTCCTCCAGCTTGGCCCACACGCGCACGTCGTCGGCGGGCGAGAGGCGGGGCAGCCGCACCAGGGGCGTGTTGCCGACGGCGGCGAGCGGGGAGTCGAAGCGCATCAGCGCATGCCCCCAGACCCGCCGGCCACGGCGGGGAGGATGGTGACGCTGTCGCCGTCGCTGAGCTTGGTGGTGATGCCGTCGAGGAAGCGGACGTCCTCGTCGTTGAGGTACACGTTGACGAAGCGGCGCAGCTGGTCGCCCTCGACCAGGCGCTCCTTCAGGCCCGGGTGACGGGCGTCCAGGTCCTGGAAGAGCTCGGCGAGCGTCTCCCCGCTGCCGGAGACGGCCTTCTGACCGTCGGTGTAGCTGCGGAGGATGGTCGGGATGCGGACCTCGATGGCCATGGATGCTCCAGGTGACGACACAGATGCGGACGACGAGTGGCGGGGGCGGTGAACGCGCGCGGCGGCCTCGGCCGGTGCCCGGGCCGGCCTCAGTGGATCGCCGCGCGGGCGGCGGTACACGTGGCGCTGCTCTGGCGGCACAGATCGACATGCAGACGTGCCACGAGCAGCGGAAGTGGTCGTGCGTCGCTCACGTCCTGGGAAACCATGGCGGCATCGTATCGATTCCCGCCCCGTCAGACCGAGGGTCGTCTCATCATGCGGGCGAAGCCGTCTCACATGCTGTCGGAGCCGCCTGAGGCGCCGGAGACGTCGTCGTAGGAGTCGACGATGCGCACCTCCTCCTCCACGACGATGTCGCCCGCGATGTGGAAGGACCGGAAGGGCACGGGTCCTTCGCCGTTGCCGCACAGGGCGGTGGAGATCACGACCCAGTGGACGGCCCGCGTGGTGGTCTCCTTGGCGGTGGTGACGTCCGTGCGGGAGGGGTACGCCTCGGTGGCGGTGTGGGAGTGGTACACGACGACGATCTCCTCGTCGCGCTCGTACATCTCCTTGTGGAGGGCGAGCAGTTCCCCGGACTCGAACTTGAAGCCCGTGGGGGACCTGTCCTCGTTCATCATCGGGACGAAGCGCTCCGGCCGGTCGCTGCCCTCCGGCCCCGCGATCACGCCGCACGCCTCGTCGGGGTGGTCCTCGCGGGCGTGCGCCACGATCCTGTCGCAGAGATCCTGGGTGATGGTGAGCATGGCGCAACGATAAGCCAGCCCCCGAGCGCACCCCGCAACACCCTGTGCCCCGCACCCCGGGGAGCCCTCGGGCTCCCCGGCGGCCGTCGTCCGGGGTGTTGTCGTCCTCCGCGACCGCGCCGAGGTCGCGGGACCGGCGCGGCCTCGGCCGCCGATCCTCCGGACCTGGCGACCGGCGCGGCCTCGGCCGCTTCCAGGGCGTCGGTCTCCGCCTCGGTACCTCAGCTCAGCATGGTCTCGACGAGCGACTCCTGGAGGCCGCCGAGCCAGAAGTACGCCATCACCATCGGCTTGTTCGGGTCGCTGTCCGGCAGCGAGAAGAGCCGGTCGCTGCTGTCCTCGTCGGTGATGTCGAGGCGGGTCGCGATCGCCAGGCGCAGGTCGTTGAGCGCACTGAGCCACCGCTGGCTTTCCTCCGGCTTGAGCGTCAGCACGGCGGCGCCCGCGCCCTCCTCGCCCTCGGCCGGGGCGACGGCGTCCAGCGCGCGGACCATCGCCAGCAGGTTCTCGCGCTTGCGCGCCCGCAGCTCCCCCTCGGTGAAGCGGCGGAACTCCGCCGACAGGCGGCGGCTCTCCTCGTCATGCTCCCTGCCCGGCTCGCCGTAGGCGTCGGGGAAGAGGCGGGCGAGCGCCGGGTCCTCCGGCGGCTCGGTCGAGCCCTCGGCGAAGAGGGCGTCCAGGTCCGTGGCGTCCTCGCCGCCGGGCGCCGGGCCGATCAGCTCCAGCAGCTGCGTGGCCAGGCTGCGGAGGATGGAGATCTCGACCTCGTCCAGCGCGATCGCCGCGCCGCCGCCCGGGCCACCCGCGGCCTCGAAGTACCCGGCCATCAACGGTCCTGCTGCAGCGTGGCCCACAGTCCGTATCCGTGCATCGCCTGCACGTCGCGCTCCATCTCCTCGCGGCTGCCCTGCGAGACCACCGCCCGGCCCTTGTGGTGGACGTCCAGCATCAGGCGCCTCGCCTTGTCCTTGGAATACCCGAAGTACGCCTGGAAGACGTACGTGACATAACTCATCAGATTCACCGGGTCGTTGTGGACCACGGTGACCCAGGGGACATCGGGCTTCGGCACCTCCGCCGGGGCCTGGTCTGGCTTCGTGCGCTCGATCTCCATGGGGATGGCACTCACATAGACCATGCTGCCACCACCCCCGCCGCCAAGCCCAAACGACGCCGCCAGGAGGACGCCGGGCGTGGCCTCCGCCACATATCGTCAAACTGACGAGATGGGGTGTAGGCTGCTTCCATGACGCACCACGCAGATCACGGGGCGGCGGCGCACGCGCTGCCGGTGGCCGTGCCGTCCACGGCGCTCTTCACGGACCAGTACGAGCTCACCATGCTGCGGGCCGCGCTGCGGTCGGGCACCGCCCACCGCCGCTCGGTCTTCGAGGTCTTCACCCGCCGCCTGCCCGAGGGCCGCCGCTACGGAGTGGTCGCCGGCACCGGCCGGGTCCTGGACGCGGTGGAGAACTTCCGCTTCGAGCCCGCCATCCTCGACTTCCTGCGCGAGCGGCGCGTCGTCGACGAGCCGACCCTCGACTGGCTGGCCGGCTACCGCTTCACCGGCGACATCGACGGCTACCCCGAGGGCGAGGTCTACTTCCCCGGCTCGCCGATCCTGCGCGTGACCGGCAGCTTCGCCGAGTGCGTGCTGCTGGAGACGGTGATCCTGTCGATCCTGAACCACGACTCCGCCGTCGCCGCGGCCGCCTCCCGCATGGCGGTGGCCGCCGCCGGGCGCCCGCTGATCGAGATGGGGGCCCGGCGAACACACGAGCTGTCGGCCGTCGCCGCCTCCCGCGCGGCGTACGTCGGCGGCTTCACCTCCACCTCCGACCTGGCCGCCGGGTTCCGGTACGGCATCCCCACCGTCGGCACCAGCGCGCATGCGTTCACGCTGCTGCACGACACCGAGCGGGCGGCGTTCACCGCGCAGGTCGAGGCGCTGGGGAGCGGGACCACGCTGCTGGTGGACACCTTCGACATCGCCGAGGCCGTCCGCACCGCCGTCGAGGTCGCCGGGCCCGGGCTCGGCGCCGTGCGCATCGACTCCGGGGACCTGCTGGTGATCGCCCACCGGGTGCGGCAGCAGCTCGACGAGCTCGGCGCGAAGGACGCCCGCATCGTGGTCACCAGCGACCTCGACGAGTACGCCATCGCCTCGCTGGCCGCCGCGCCCGTCGACGCCTACGGGGTCGGCACCCAGCTCGTCACCGGCAGCGGGCACCCCACCTGCTCGATGGTCTACAAGCTGGTGGCCCGCGCCGAGCGGGAGGACGCCGGGGCGCCGCTCAAGCCGGTGGCGAAGAAGTCGATGGGCGCGAAGCTGTCGATAGGCGGCGTGAAGTGGGCCGCGCGGCAGCCGGACGCCGACGGCGTGGCCGAGGCCGAGGTGGTCGGCACCGGCCCGATGCCCGAGGAGCTGGCCGCGCGCCAGCTCGTCGTGCCGCTGATGCGCGACGGCCGGGCGGTGGCGCGCGAGTCGCTGGACGCCGCGCGCGACCGCCACGTGAGGGCACGGGAACGGCTGCCGCTGTCGGCGACGCAGCTCTCCCGGGGAGAGTCGGTGCTGCCGACGCGCTATGTGGGCGTATGACCGAGTGACGCCTGTGCCGTGCCGGGTGGCGTCGCCTAGGCTCGAACATGTCCACCACCACCGAAGAGGTGTTCCCAAGCATGCATCGCGCCCTGATCGTTGTTGACGTGCAGAACGACTTCTGCGAGGGAGGCAGCCTCGCCGTCGCCGGGGGCGCGGAGGTCGCCGCCGGGATCACCGACCTGATCGGCTCGGCCGCGCCCGGCTACCGGCATGTGATCGCCACCCGTGACCACCACATCGCGCCCGGCGACCACTTCTCCGACGACCCCGACTACGTCCGCTCCTGGCCGCGCCACTGCGTCGCCGGCACCGAGGGCGTCGGCTTCCACCCGAACTTCGCGCCCTCCGTCGCCTCGGGCGCGGTCGAGGCGTGCTTCGACAAGGGCGCGTACACGGCGGCGTACAGCGGCTTCGAGGGCAGCGACGAGTCGGGCACGGGGCTCGCGGAGTGGCTGCGGTCCCGTGGGGTGAGCGAGGTCGACGTGGTGGGCATCGCCACGGACCACTGCGTGCGGGCGACGGCGCTGGACGCGGCGCGCGAGGGGTTCACCACCCGGGTGCTGCTGGACCTGACGGCCGGGGTGGCGCGGCCGAGCGTGGACGCGGCGCTGCGGGAGATGGAGGCGGCCGGGGTGGAGCTCAGCGGCAAGCCGGTGGTGCGCGCGGCGTAGCGCTCGGTTACGCCGCCCTGGGGTGACGGGCGGCGTGCACGAGGCGGGTCATGGGCTGCCAGGGGTCGGCGGCGTCGCCGGGGGTGGCGCGCCAGACGATGCCCTCGGGGTGGTGGAGCACGGCCGAGACCTCGTCGGGCGTCGGGGGTGCGGCGTTGCCGCGCAGGTAGACCGCGCGCAGGCCCAGGTTGCGCAGCCGCGTCAGCGCCCGCGGCCGGTTCACGGCGTGGACCAGCACCCGCACCGAGCGGGCGGGGGCGTCGGGGCGGGGCAGGGAGAGCGCGACGACGACGCTGCCGTCAAGCAGCCGTACGAAGCCTCCATCGGCCATGGTGTCTCCTCTCGCGTGGCTCGCGTGGACCCCGCCATCCTTACCTGCCCGGCCGCCGCCCGTCGAGGGGCGGCGGCCGGGACTTACGGTTATGTCATGATCACCCTGTGATCACGATCACTCTCCGCTCGGGCCGACCATGACCGTCATCGGGCGGTCGGCGTCGCGCGGCTGGGCGAGGATCGAGATCCGGGTGCCGGTGTCGGGCACCCGGACGCTGTTCCTCGGGTTGGTCTCGCTCCAGTACGTGCCGGTGCGGTCGTCGAAGTACGGCGCGCCGGGCGCGGCGGGCAGCGTGGTCGGCTCGCCCTCGTCGTGGAGCGTCACCTCCCGCACCGGGTACTGGCTGAAGGTGGCGTCCCGGGTCTGGAGCCGGTTGCGCATCAGCGTGCCGTCGGCCCACCGGTCGGGCGCCGCGTGGGCGTCGACCGGGAGGATCAGGCCGGAACCCGGGTGCTCGCTGGTGTTGTTGTCCGACTGCGAGGTGTCCCACAGCCACACCAGCAGGCCGTTGTCGTAGGGGAAGTGCTCGACGAAGTCGGGCTTCTCCGCCAGCCAGCCGAAGTTGTACGGGCCGTACTTCAGGGTGGTGTCGAAGCCGGTGTACTGGCGGTTCTCCACGACGTAGAACTGCGGGTAGTCGCCGGTGACCGAGGCCCCGACGACGCTGAACCCCTCGGCGGCCCAGTCGCCCTCGCCCGCCTCCGCGTCGTCGGAGAAGACGACCTCGCCGTCGGCCGTGACGCTGATCTCGTCGGCGGTGAAGCCCTTCGGCGCCGTCGAGCCGTCGGTGGCGTAGCGGAAGCGCAGCTCGACCGTCTGGCCGGCGTAGGCGTCCAGCGGGTACGACAGCGCGGCCTGGTCCCCGGACTCGCCGGTCAGCGCGGGGCGGTCGGCGCCGTCGCGCGGGATGGGCTCGCCGTCGGCGGTGCCGTCGAGCGGGGTCCAGCTCGTGCCGCCGTCGGTGGACGCCTCGGCGTAGAGGAAGTCGTAGTCCTTCTCGATGCTCCACCAGCCGGTCAGGTCGAGCGTGGCGGCGCTCGCGCCGGTCAGGTCGAGGGTGCGGGTGAGGGTGGCGTTCAGGTCGTTGCCCGAGCCGCTCCACCACTGGGCCTCGCCCTGCGCGGGCTGGTGCACCTCGGTGGTGACGGTCTTCTCGGGCAGCTCGACCACCAGGGCCTGGGCGGCGCGGCGGCGTTCTCCCTCGGGGTAGGTGAGGGCGGAGGCGCCGAGCCGGTGGAGGGAGGGGGTCGCGGCCCGCGCCACCTCGTAGTCCAGCCAGCCGAGTTGCAGCTTCTCCCAGGGGCCCATGTCGTTGGGGAGGGCGCCGATGGAGCCGTCGCCCATGCCGAGCCAGGAGCCGGAGGACATCGCCGACCAGAAGCCGGTGCCGTTCTCGCCGCCCGCCGTGTCGTACAGGTCGGGCAGGCCGAGGTCGTGGCCGAACTCGTGGGCGAAGACGCCGACGCCGCCGTTCTCGGGCTGCATGGTGTAGTCGCCGACCCACAGGCCGGTGTCGGCGATCTCCGTGCCGCCCGCCGGGTTCTCGGCCGGGCCGGTCACGCCGGCGCTGTCGACGTAGGCGTACCAGCGGTGGGCCCAGATGGCGTCCTCGCCCTGCGCGCCGCCGCCGGCCGACTCGTCCTCGCCGGCGTGCACGATCTGGAAGTGGTCGATGTAGCCGTCGGGTTCGGCGAAGTCGCCGTCGCCGTCGTAGTCGTAGCGGTCCTGGATGTCGTACTCGGCGAGGTCGGCCCGGATCTCCTCGGGCGTCCGGCCGGCGGCCACCTGCTCCTCGTACCAGGTGTTGACGCCGTCGGCGACGACCTCCCAGACGGAGCGGCAGACGTTCGAGCCGCATGCGTTGTTGCCGTAGCGGGCCTCGTTGTACGCCACCGTGACCCAGTCGGTCACCTCCCCGTCCACGGTGTAGCGGCCGGAGGACTGGCTCTCGTAGTACTGCTTGACCGAGGGGACGTCGGGGTCCGACGAGTAGTAGACGTCCTCGTAGTACTGGCGGTTGAAGTCCTCCCGCCAGATCGTGGTGTTGTTGACGTCACGCTCGGGCTCGGCGATCCGGTTGTGCAGCGGGCCCGGATCGCCGCCGAAGTCGGGGTGGGTCTCGTCCCCGAACTCCACCAGCACCGTGAAGATCTTGTCCGTGCCGGTGACGGCGGTCTCGACGAACTCGCCCTCGGCCAGCTCCACCACCTCGGAGCCGCCCACGCTCCGGGGCGTGGCGTCGCCGCTGAGGAGCCGCTGATGCGCCTCCTGCCGCTGGGCCTCGCGCTTCTCGCCGAGCGGGTTGTCCAGGTGGGGCCCGGCGCCGAAGAGCTGGTCGTCGGCCTGCGTCGGGTTCTCGGGCTCGACCGGGGGCTGCTGCTGGGCCGAGGCGGCGCCGGCGGGCGCCAGCACGGCCGCTCCCAGCGCCGCGAGCGCCGTGGCCACCACGACGGTTGTGGGCCGTCTCACCCTGCCTCGTTGAGTGAGTTGAGTCACACGTGGGGTCACCTGTGCCATCCTCCCGGGAAGCGGTGTTGTGACGTGACGCATTTGACATGACGGAGACAGAAAAAGACAGTCCTTGACTCGAGTGACGCGGGGCAACCAGCGCGCTTCGGCTCGAAAGTGACGCGATGAATCCGTGCGCCCCCCGTGCATCCACGGTGGGACTTAGGGGACGCTTACCATCTCCTCGGTACGGGCATCGAGGCCCGTAGGACCGTCCGAGGTTGCCTCCCCCGGTGTGCCCGCGGATGGTCGCCTGCCCCCCCGAGGACGGAACCCGCCATGCCGCACCCGACCCCCGTGCAGATCGCCTACGGTTCGGCCACGGTCATCTTCACCACCCTGCTCCTGATGCTCGTCGTTCCCACCGGCTCCACGGTCGCCCTCGTGCTCATCGCGCTCGTCGCGCTGGCGCTCGGCGTCGTCGTGGCGCTCGCCGCGCAGTGCCGGCGCGACGCCGGGGTGGCGGCGGGAGGGGAGCCTTCAGCCATGTCCGCACCTTCCTACGAGGCAGCCGCGGCGGCGCCCGCACCCGCACCCGCGGTGGCGCCGGCCCAGCGGCCGGAGGTCAGCGTCTGAGCCCGGCCTGCGACGCGCGCACGCTCCCGACGATCGGTCAGGCGGCCGAAACCACCACGGTTTTGGCCGCCTTGTCGTGGATGCACTGCCGGTAGGGCCGGTCCCAGGTGCAGTAGAGGACGTTCAGCAGCCAGAACAGGAAGCCGATGCAGGGCACGAGCTGCGGCAGCGCGTAGACGGCCGCGCGGAACCATCCCGGACCGCCGTGGGGCACGGTGCCGTTGTCGAGTATCGCCACCCGGATCTTCATCGCCATCTTGCCCACGGTCTGGCCCCGGGCGCTGAGCATGAGGCCCTCGTAGACGAAGTAGACCACCAGCACGATCGACTGCTGGAGGTAGGCGCCGCCGTCGCCGTTGCCGTTGTTGCCGAAGTCCCAGTCGCCCATCAGCGGCCACAGGATCAGCGCCGCCGGTACGCCGACGAGCAGTGCGTCGATGAGGCGCGCCAGGAGGCGGCGGCCGAGCGCGGCCAGCGGCGGCATGCCTGCCAGCGGATCCGCCGCCCCCTCGGCGCCGCCGTACGGGTTGGGGCCGTAGGGGGTGTCGTATCGGGAGCCGCTCTCGTCCGGGCCTTCCCCGGGCGGCGGCGCGCTCGGCAGGCGCGGGCCCTCGCCGTCGCCGTCCCTGCCGCCCTCGCCTGGGCCTTCGCCGGAGCCGGATGGTGGCTGCTGCTGGTTGCTCATGCCCCTCACCCCACCCCGGCTCCCGGCGCCTCGCATCCGGCGCCGGGCGTTCGGGCTATGACGCTCCGCCACCCGGGGGTGGCGGGCGCCTCACAGGCGGATCAGCGGCGCGTCAGCGGGGCGGGGTGGCGACGAAGGTGCCGGCCGCCTTGTCGTGCCAGCACTGCCGCCAGGGCCGGTCGCGCAGGCACCACAGCACGTTGACGATGCCGATGACCAGCAGGCCCAGCACGCTGTAGACCAGCCAGCGCAGCAGCGCGGCGCCGAGGGACACCTTGTCCTGGCGCGCCACGTCCATCACCCGCAGGCCGCACACGGCCTTGCCGAGGCTGCGGCCGGTGAGGCCGGTGGGCAGCGCCTCCAGCAGCAGGCCCAGGCCGAGGAAGACGCCGACGACCATCGCCAGGTACCCGCCGGTGGTGCCGTCGATCAGCCAGATGTCCTTGGTGACGCCGGCGTGTTCGGCGGCGTCGATCTGGGCGTCGATGTGGTCGCGCGCCTTGCCGAGCAGCGGCAGTGCGACGGCGACCGCGCCGCCGGCGGGCAGCAGCGAGTCGACGATGCGGGCCAGCAGCCGCCGCCCGAGGCCCGCGGGGTAGGCGTTGCCGGGGTTGGCGAACGCCGGGTCGGAGCGGGGGGTGATCAGCGGCGTGAGCGGGTCCGGCTGCACGAAGGGCGAGTCGCCGTGCCCCTGGAGGGGGGAGGGCCCCGGCTGGTGCGGCACCTGCTGCGGGGGCGCGGGCTGCTGCGGCATCGGCTGCGCGGCCGGCCGGGGATAGCCGTAGCCCCCTTGGTCGGCGGGCGGCCCGGGGTAGCCGTAGCCGCCCTGGCTCGCGGGCGGCGGCCCGGGCTGTGCCGGAACGTCGCGCGGCTGGGGCTGGTGCTGGGGCGGGACCTGCGGCTGGGGCTGTGCCTGCGGCTGGGGCTGCGGCGGCGGCTGGACCGCCGGCTGGGTGGGCAACGCCGCCTGCTGCGCCGGGGCTTCGGGCTCCGGCCGCCGCGCGGAGGTGGAGGGCGGCGTCAGCGCGGGTGGCACGGACGGGGTGGCCGGTGCGTCGGGCGGCGACTGCTGCTGCGCCAGCTCGTGCACCTGCTGCCGCCAGGACGCCGCGCCCTGGATGTCGGCCAGGCGCAGCCCGACCGTCCGCTCGTGGGAGTCCGGCTCGCCGGGGGCCCGCCCGGCGTCGCGGGGCCCGGTGGCCTCGGCGTTCTCCTCCCGCTCCTCCCGGCCCGGCGCCCCCTCCTCGGGCGAGGCGGGCGAGTCGGGCGACGGGGAGCCCTCGGCCGGGGCGAGGCGGAAGGAGCCGCGCGGATCGACCCGGCCCGCGGCGATCACGGGCGAGGTGCTGACGTCCTCGTCCGACCCCCAGGTGACGCGCCGGTCGCCGCCCAGGCCCTGCTGCTGCCGGGCGTCGGCCGTCCAGGCCGGGGCGGGCTCTCCCCCAGACCCTGCCGGCCGCGTGGGCGCCACCTCGCCGCGGCGGCGCAGCTCGGGCAGGGTCGAGCCCGGAGCGGGCTCCGCGTCCGGCCCGGGCCGGGCGTCGGGGCCCGGCTCGCGGTCCCGCTCCTCGCCCGGCTCCGGGCCCTGCGCGGGGGACGCGGCGGCGTCGGCCACCGCGTCCGCCGCCTGCTGCGGCCGGGCGGCCCAGTCGGGCACGGCGGGCGGCGCGCTCTCCGAGCGGGCCGCGGGCAGCCTCTGCGCCGGCGCCGGAGCGGTCAGCGCCGCCCCGCCCGGCGGCGCGGGCATCGGCTCTCCCTCCCTCGGCTCGGGCCGGCTGCTGCCGGGCACCCATGAGGTGCCGTTCCAGTACCGGATGTAGCCGGGAATGGACGGGTCCGGATACCAGTCGGGCCCCGGAGCGCCGCTGGCGTTTCCTGCGGGTGGGGAGCTCATGAGCGGTGCCGAATCTCCTCGTCCTGATGGTGCTGATCTCACGCCGGGGTATGCATGGTACGTCCCCGCGCCGGTGCCGATACCCCCAGTCTCGCCGAGGCCCGCCGTCCGGGAGCCACCGGGAAACGCCGGCAGACGCGGGAGGACGCCGGGAGACGCGGGGAGACGCCGATTCACTCGCGGAAGTCGCGTAATGGCGCGCGGCCCGCCTCCTCTCTCCCTGTGTGGCCAGCGGAACGCACGGCCAAGAACCGGCAGAGACGAGGAGCTTCACCCATGCACACCATCATCGAGCGGGAGCTGGAACTCCAGTTGGTGCTTTCACCGGACCGCAGCATCCCCGTGCCCGCACGTCTGGTGTACCGCTCGGATGACCCGTACGCCGTGCACATCACCTTCCACATCGGCTCGGACGCGCCCGTGAGCTGGACGTTCGCCCGCGAACTCCTGCTGGAGGGCGTCTTCAGGCCCAACGGCGAGGGCGACGTGCGCGTGTGGCCCGGCAAGGCGCACGACAGGCACGTCATCTGTCTCGCGCTGCGCTCGCCCGACGGCGACGCCCTGCTGCACGCCCCGGCCCAGGTGGTCGCGGCGTGGCTGGAGCGCACGCTGCGCGTCGTGCCGCCGGGGTCGGAGGGCGACCACCTCGACGAGCTCGACGCGGAGGACGAACTATGCGCCATGCTGGCGACCCGCCCGCCGGACGAGCCCGGCAACGGCGGCGCGCAAGCCTAACCGCACGGGTGACACCGCCCTCCACGAATCTTCACCAAGCGCGTACAGGACCAGACGACCGTGGTCGTCGCAGGGAACTTCGGCCCGCTCTCCCGGAGACCGGCGTGAAAGGGCGCAGCCGGGGAATCTGTAACAGCACCACCCCCCACAAGCCGCCCCCGCGACCTGCACTCGCGGGGGCGGTCTCGTTCCCCACCCGTCGCGCCGGCCGCCGCGGCTAGCAGGACGGCACGGGCTCCCCGGCCGAGAGGTCGAGCAGGTCCTCGACCGTGCCCTCCAGGGTCGTGACGGGTATGAGCCTCAGGCCGTCGGGCGTGTCGGCGGTGGCGTCGGAGCACTCGCCTCGCGGCACGAGGAAGACGGTGGCGCCGTCCCGCGCGGCGGCCTGCGTCTTCAGCGCCACGCCGCCCACCGCGCCCACGGTCCCGTCGGCGTCGATGGTGCCGGTCCCGGCGATGACCCGGCCGCCGGTGAGGTCACCGCCCGCGCCGTCCCCGTTCAGCAGGTCGACGATGCCGAGGGCGAACAGCAGCCCGGCGCTGGGGCCGCCGACGTCGGCGAGGTTGAGCTCGACCTCGACGTCGCCGCCCCGGAGACCGAGGTGGGACAGCGCGGCGGTGACGGCCGTGTCCTGCGAGTCGCGCATCTGCTCGGCGTTGTACTCCCGGATCTCCTCGGTGGTGTCGCCGACCGGGTACACCGCCTCGCGGGGCATCACCGCCCGGTCGGAGGCGAAGTATCCGCTGATGACGTCGGCCAGGCCGACGTGCGCGTCGGGGGAGGTGGCCGTGATGGTGGTCATGCGCAGCTCGCCCTCGGAGTCGTCGACGGGCGCGCCCGTGATGCTGATCACCGGCTTGCCGTCGCTCTCCCCCAGCACGTCCGCGGTCTCGCCGGGGTAGGTGACCGAGAAGGGCAGCGGCGCCAGCGCCGCCACCGCCAGCAGCGCCGTGAGCAGCGCGCCGCACGCGGCGAGAACCAGCGGCCGGCGGCGGCCGGCCGGCGGCGGCGACGGCTTCGATGACGTCGGCGGAGCGACTGCGGCGGACATGAGAGCGAATCTAGCGCACCGCGCCGACACTCCCGCCGGCCCCCGCCTCGTCGGCCCAGGTCAACGCCGCGGGCCGCGGCCCGGGGGTCAGCGCAGGACCGCCGCCACCTCCTGGGCGGCGCGCACCACCCGCGGTCCGATCTCGCGGGGCACCGTCTCGCTGAGCATCACCACGCCCACGCTCCCCTCGATGCCGCAGCCCTGCGGCAGCGGCGCGGCCGCCCCGCTGGCCCCCGCCTCCAGCTCGCCGTGCGTGAGCACGAAGCCGTCCTGGCCGTCCCCGAAGTCCACGATGTCCTTGCAGCGCCCGGCGAGGATCGCCCTCCCCGCGGCGCCCCGGTCGAGCGGGTGGCGGAGGCCGGTCCGGTAGGCGACGTGGTAGTCGGTCCAGCTCGGCTCCACGACGGCCACGGCCAGCGCCTCGGCGCCGTCCACCACCGTCAGGTGGGCCGTCGCGCCCACGTCGTCGGCCAGCGAGCGCAGCGCCGGCATCGCGGCCTCCCGCACCAGCGGGTGGACCTGGCGCCCGAGCCCCAGCACCCCCACGCCGACCCGGGCCCGCCCGCCCGCGTCGCGGCGTACCAGCGAGTGCAGCTCCAGCGTGGCGAGGAGCCGGTAGACGACGGTCCGGTTGACGCCGAGTTGCTTGGACAGCTCGGTGACGGTCAGTCCATGGTCGGTCTCGGCCAGCAGCTTGAGAACCCGCAGTCCCCTGTCGAGCGTCTGAGAGGTCTCCGCGGTCACGACGCGCCTCCTGTCGCTCACGAATGCCCCCTTCAGGCATGCGCGGTGACCGGGAACTTAGCCACCGGCACCGCTGACCGGAAGGGCTTGTCCAGAATCCGGGCGTTCTGGGACCGTTCTACGGGCGTTGGTGATCGAGGCGTTATCAAAAGCGCACGATCAGGCCATGCGCGTGGCCCACTCCCGCACCTTCGCCAGCCTCTGCTCGAGCTGCCCGGCCGTGGCCTCGGCGGCGGCCGGTCCGCCGCAGACCCGCCGCAGCTCGGTGTGGATCACGCGGTGCGGCTTGCCGGACTGGTGGGCGTACGCCCCGACCAGGGTGTGGAGCTCACGCCGCAGCTCCATCAGCTCCTTGTGGGTGACGACGGGCCGCCGCTCCGCCGGGACCTCCGGCAGGTCGGCCTCGGCGTCGGGCCTGCGGCGGCTGTGCGCGATCTGCCGCGCCTGCCGCTTGTGCAGCAGCAGCGCGACCTGGTCGGGCTCCAGCAGCCCGGGGATGCCGAGGTAGTCCTGCTCCTCCTCGCTCCCGGGGTGCGCCTGCATCCCGAACTCGCCGCCGTCGTACATCACCCGGTCGAAGACGGCGTCCGACTCCAGTGCCTCGAACGGGAGTTGGTCCCCCTCGCCCTCCGCGTCCGGCTCGTCCCGCTCCCGCTCGGCCTCCCGCAGCAGCGCGTCCTCCTCGGCGTACGGGTCCTCCTCCCCGCCCCTGCCCGGCTTGTCCAGCACGTGGTCGCGCTCCAGCTCCAGCTCGTGGGCGAAGCCGAGCAGCGCCGGGATGGTCGGCAGGAAGACGGAGGCGGTCTCGCCGCGGCGGCGGGAGCGGACGAAGCGGCCCACGGCCTGCGCGAAGAAGAGGGGCGTGGCGATGGTGGTGGCGTAGACGCCGACGGCGAGCCGGGGCACGTCCACGCCCTCGGACACCATGCGGACCGCGACCAGCCAGCGGCCCTCGGAGTGCCGGAAGGCGTCGATGCGCTCGGAGGCCCCGCCGTCGTCGGAGAGCACCACGGTGGGGCGCTCGCCGCTGATCCGCTCCATCAGCTTGGCGTAGGCGCGGGCCGAGTCCTGGTCGGTGGCGATGATCAGGCCGCCCGCGTCGTGGATCGAGCGGCGCACCTCGGTCAGCCGCCGGTCGGCGGCGTCGAGCACGGCGGGGATCCACTCGCCGCCCGGGTCCAGCGCGGTACGCCACGCCTGCGAGGTCGCGTCCTTCGTCATCGGCTCGCCGAGCTTGGCGGCCACCTCGTCGCCGGCCTTGGTGCGCCAGCGCATGTTGCCGCTGTAGGAGAGGAAGATGACCGGCCTCACGACGCCGTCGGACAGGGCGTTGCCGTAGCCGTAGGTGTAGTCGGCGACGGAGCGGCGGATGCCGTCGGCGCCCTCGGCGTAGGAGACGAACGGGATGGGGTTGGTGTCGGAGCGGAAGGGCGTGCCGGTCAACGCCAGGCGGCGGGCGGCCGGTTCGAACGCCTCCAGGCAGGCCTCGCCCCAGGAGCGGGAGTCGCCGGCGTGGTGGATCTCGTCGAGGATGACGAGGGTCTTGCGCTGCTCGCAGCGGTTGCGGTGCAGCATCGGGCGCACGCCGACGCCGGCGTAGGTGAGGGCGACGCCGTGGTAGGAGCGGCCGAGGGGGCCCGCGCTGTACTCCGGGTCGAGCCGGATGCCTATGCGGGCGCCGGCCTCGGCCCACTGGTGCTTGAGGTGTTCGGTGGGGGCGACCACGGTGACCTGCTGCACGACGTGGTGGTGGAGCAGCCAGGAGGCGAGGGTGAGCGCGAAGGTCGTCTTGCCGGCGCCGGGGGTGGCCACGGCGAGGAAGTCGCGTGGGTGCCGCGCGAGATACGCCTCCAGCGCGGCCTGCTGCCAGGCCCGCAACGCCCCGGCCGTGCCCCAGGGGGCGCGGCCGGGAAAGGCGGGCGAGAGGTGGTGCGAGGCAGTTGCGGTCACGCCCCGCGAGCCTACCGGCTGGGGGCTCCGCCCCCTCACCCCCGGTCCGCCGCCCACACCCTGCACCCCACCCGGACCTCAAGCGCCGTCGTCACCCACTCCGTAGCCCGGGTTGACGCGGCGGCCGACGAGGATGGCGAGCGCGCCCGCGACCGCCGCCAGGGCGTAGACCGCGAGGAACGCCTCCGGGCCGACCGCCGAGGTCGCCTCCGCTCCGTGCCCGGCCCCCGCCCCCGCCCCCGCCGTCCCGCCGCCGAGCGCGGCGAACGCCGTGCCCACGATCGTCAGCATCACGGCGTTCGACAGGCTGTCAGCCGCCTGCAGCGCCGCGATGTTGCCGCCCGCCTCCTCCGGCTCCGACAGCCGCAGCACCACCACCCCCACCGAGGCGACCACCATGCCCATGCCGAGCGCCCCGAGCGACAGCACCACCGCCGGCGTCCACACCGGGACCGCGTCGACAAGGACCGCGGGGACGAGCGCCACGCCGCAGCAGATCAGCACCGTGCCCAGGCTCACCAGCCGGTAGCGGTGCCGCTCCAGCCGCGGCCGGGACTGCAGCTGCGCGCCGGTCGCCCACAGCAGGCCCGAGACCACCAGCGCCAGGCCGGCGGCCGTGTACGACAGGCCGCGCTGGCTGATCAGCATCAGCGGCAGGAAGCTCTGCGTCGTGTAGTACGCCGCCGAGACCAGCGCGCGCAGCAGGATCGCCGAGGGCAGCCCGCGCGCCGCGCGGAACGTGCCGCGCGGCATCAGCCGCACCGCGGCGGGCGCGAGCAGCGCGAGGCCCAGCCCGGCGGGCAGGAGGGAGAGCCAGCGCAGCTCCTGGCCGCCGAGCTGCAGCAGCCCGGCACCGAGCGCCACGGCGCCCGCCGGCCGCAGGCGGCGCAGGTCGAAGCGGGCCGGGGCGCTCCCGGCGCCCTCCGGCGGCCCGCCCGCCTGGGCGCGCAGCGCGGGCAGCATCACCAGCAGCGGCAGCACCACCAGCACCGTGATGCCGAGGAAGACCCAGCGCCAGCCGAGGTGTTCGGTCACGGTTCCGGCGATGACGGGGCCGGTCATGGACGGCACCACCCACGCGGCGGAGAAGGCGGCCAGCGCGGCGGGCCGGAGGTGTTCGGGGTAGGCGCGGCGCACGGTGACGTACAGCGCGACGATGACCAGGCCGCCGCCGAGCCCCTGCGCGGCCCGGCCCGCCACGAACATCCACATCGTCTGCGCGGCGCCCGACAGCAGCAGCCCGCCGGAGAACGCCGCGATCCCGGCCGTCACCGGCCCCAGCGGCCCGGTCCGGTCGCACCACTGCCCGGAGACGGCCATGCCGAGCAGGCTCGTGGTGAAGAACGCCGAGAAGGCGAAGGCGTAGAGCGACAGCCCGTCCAGCGCCTCGGCGGCGGCGGGCATGGCGGTGCCGATGGCCATCGCCTCGAAGGCGATGAGCAGGATGGTGCTGACGCAGCCGAGCGTGAGCGCCCGGTAGGGCTTGCTCAGAACCGACTCGCGCGGCGTCCGCGGGAGCCGCCGGGACGTGTTCGTGGCATCAACATCGGCGCGGGTCATGGGGGATACGGTAAGGAGCGAACCCCCGGTTTGCCTATGCTGCGGTGGCCGCCACCGCATCGGCCGTTCGGCCTACGCCGAGAGGCCGACGGGCGTCACCGCGCCCCGACGGCCGACTGCGGGCGGATCGGAAGCCGGTTGACGGGGCGTCCGGTGGCGGCGCGCACGGCCCCGGCCACCGCGGCGGGCGAGACCACCAGCGGGACCGAGCTCACCGCCTTGGCCCCGAAGGGCGCCACCACGTCCCGCTCCTCCACGAGCGTGACAATCCTCACCTCGGGCGCGTCCAGGGCGGTGGGGAGCGCGTAGTCGGCCAGGTCCGGGCGGCGCACCACCCCGCGCGCCACCCGCAGGTGTTCGGTGAGTGCCGCGCCCACGCCCTGGGTGACGCCCGCCTCGATGCGGGCCCGCAGCTGCCGGGGGTTGAGCACCCGCCCGACGTCCTGGGCGACCGCCACCTCGACCACGCGCACCGAGCCGAGCTCGACGTCGACGTCGACGACCGCCCGCATCGCGGCGAAGGAGAGGCCGACGAACGCGTCGCCCTGGCCGGTCTCGTTCAGCCGCTCGGTGGGGTGCGGGCGGCACTGGGCCGTGGCCCACAGCTCCTTGCCCTCCAGCGCCTCGGCCACCGTCGTGCTCAGCACCCCGTCGTAGGAGGTGATCTTGCCGTCGGCGATCGTCAGCAGCTCCGGCGACATGCCGAAATTCATCGCCAGCGGCTGGAGAAGCTGGGTGCGGACCATCTTCGCGGCCCGGTCCACCGCCCCGGCCGAGACCCAGGTGTGGCGGCCCCGCCCGCCCGGCCCGGCCGGCGGCTGGTCGGTGTCGACGGGCGCGAGGTGCACCTCGTCCACGCCCAGCACGTCCTGCACGATCTGCCGCGCGAGGGTGGCGAACCCCTGGCCGCTCTCCACCGCCGCGCACAGCACGGTCGCCACCGCGCCCTCCACCTTCACCGTCGCCGTGGACACCTCGTCGGCGCCCTCCGCACCGAGCACGTGCACCATGCCGAGGGCGTAGCCCACGCCACGCCGCACCGCCGCCGGCTCGCCCGCGCCGCCGGGGCCGCCGGGCAGCAGCCACTCCTCCACCGGCCCGTCCTTCGGCAGCGGCGGCAGCGGCGCCTCGCGCACGGCGTTCAGCAGCTCGGCGACGGGCGCCGGGCAGGTCACGGTCTGGCCGGTGGGCAGCGGGTCGCCGGTCGCCAGCACGTTGCGGGCGCGCAGCTCGACGGGGTCGATGCCGAGCTGGGCGGCGAGCTTGTCCATCTGGCCCTCGTACGCCGCGCACACCTGCATGGCGCCCTCGCCCCGCACATACCCCGAGGGCGGGTTGTTGGTGCGCACCGCCCAGCCGTCGATCACGGCGTTCGGCACCTTGTAGGGCCCGGCGGCGAAGGCGACGGCGGCGGCGAGGGCCTCGGCCGAGTCGTCGGCGTACGCCCCGGCGTCCATCAGCAGCTGCGCCTCGACCTTGACGAGCCGGCCCTCGCGGTCGGCGTGGTGCCAGTAGCGCAGCAGCGTGGGGTGGCGGTGGGGGTGGCCGAGGAAGGACTCCTCGCGGGTGGCGGCGAGCTTGACGGGGCTGGCGGTGCGGATGGCCAGCAGCGACAGCGGGAGCTGGAAGCCCAGGTCCTCGCGGTCGCCGAGGCTGCCGGGGACGCCGGTGACGTAGATCTTGACCTGCTCGGGCGCGAGGCCCAGGCAGGCGGCGAGCCGGTCGCGGTCGGCGTGCGGGTCGGTGCTGGCGGTGTAGATCTCCACGCCGCCGTCCGGGCGGGGCACGGCCAGGCCGGACTCGACGCCGATCGGCGCGGGGTCCTGGCGGCCGACGCGGTACAGGCCCTCGACCACGACCTCGCCGGTGGCGGCGGGGTCGCCGTGGCGCAGCGGGATGTGGCGGATGAGGTTGCCGTCGGGGTGGATCGGGTCGGCCTCGAAGGACTTCTCCGGGTCGGCGACGGGTTCGAGCGGCTCGTACTCCACGGCGATGGCGGCGGCGGCCAGCCGCGCCGTCTCGGGGTGGTCGGCGGCGACGGCGGCGATGGGCTCGCCGTGGTAGCGCACCACCTCGGAGGCGAAGGCGGGGCGGTCGCCCGCGGCGCGGCCGAGGCGGGCGTCGCCGGCCACGTCCTCGTGGGTGATGACGGCCCGCACGCCGGGGACGGCGGACGCGGCGGCGGTGTCGACGCGCTTGATGCGGGCGTGCGGGTGCGGGGAGCGCAGCACGGCGGCCCACAGCAGGCCCTCGGCCCACAGGTCGGCGGTGTACGGGAAGGTGCCCAGCACCTTGGCGTCGGCCTCGGCGGGCGGCACCGAGGCGCCCAGGCCGTGGGGCAGCGCGCCGTTCGCGGCGGCGGGGGGCGGGTCGGCGGCCCCGACGGGCGTCACGGTGACGGCGGCGGCGCCGAGCCCGGTGCCCGGGCGCCGCGCGCGTCCTGCCTGCTCGGTCATGACACGTCTCCTGAGGGTGGCCCCGCCTGGTGGGGAATGCGGACCGTGGCCGTCTGCCGCTCGTCGCCGCCCGGGCCACCCGGGCCACCCGGCCCGTCCGCCGGCGTCTCGGCGAGGGCGGCGCGCTCGTTGACCACGTCGCGGACCGCGTCCAGCACGGCACGGTAGCCGCTGCACCGGCACAGATTGCCGCTGAGCGCCTCGCGCGTCTCCAGCTCGGTCGGCGCGTGGTTGCCTTCCAGCAGGTCGTGCACGGTCATGGCCATGCCCGGGAGGCAGAAGCCGCACTGCACGGCGGCCGAGGCGGCCAGCGCCCGCTGCACGTCGGAGGCGCCGCCGTCCCCGCCCAGGCCCTCGACCGTGCGGATCTCGCTGCCCGCGACGGTGGCGGCGGGCACCAGGCAGGCGGCCACCAGTCGCCCGTCCACCTGCACGGAGCAGGCGCCGCACTCGCCCTGCGAGCAGCCGTCCTTCGCGCCGGCGAGGCCGAGCCGCTCGCGCAGCACGTACAGCAGGGACTCGCCGATCCAGGCGCCGGAGACGGGACGGTCGACGCCGTTGACGCGCAGCACGTAGGAGACCTCGGGGTGGTCGCTGCGGCTGGCCGCGGGTGCGGCGTCGGCCCCCGCCTCCGGCTCGGAGGGCACGGGGACGGCCTCGGTTCTGGCGGCGGGCACCTCGGCCGCGGGCGCCCCGCCGACGGGCGGCGGCGCACCGCCGGACGGCCCGGGCACGGGCTCGGTCAGCGCCGGGTGCGGCACGCCCTCGGCCGGCTCCGACCACGGCGCGTGCGCGGGCGACGCCTCGTCGGCGGGCGGCATCTCCCAGGACCGCCGGTCGCCGCCGTCCCGCCCCGTGCCGCGGGTGACGGCGGCGCCCTGCCCCATGGCCGCGGCCCCGAGGGCGCCGGCGCCAACGCCGCTTCCGGAGCCTGAGCCCGCGCCCGCGCCGCCGGGGGCCGCGGGCCAGCCCTCCGCGCCGTAGGCGAACGGCATGGTCCACTGCCCGGTCTCCGCCGGGTCGGTGGTGGCGCCGGGCGTCGGCAGCGGCTCGGTGCCCTGGCCCTGGCCCCGGCCCTGTCCATGCCCCTGGCCGAGGTCGGGCGGCTGGTAGCCGTGGCCGGGAGCCGCGAGCGGGTCATCCCCGGCCTCGCCGGGCAGGCCGCCGGGCGGAAACTCTATGAACGCGGTGGTGTCCGAGTCGTACTCCCCGCCCCAGCCGCGCTGGGGCGCGAGCGCGTTCGGGTCGGGGTGCTCGTCCGGCTGGTGATCCGGGTGCTCCGGGTGGGGGTGATCGTTGCTCATGCGAGAGCCCTTCCGAGTCCACGGCGGGCCAGTGTTGCCACAGTACGCCTCACGTGCAGCACGGCGGGGGCGAGTTGCGCGGGTTCGCCACCCCCCGCCGGGGGCTGCGGGTCCGGGATGCACGCCATGCCCACGTACTCCCCGAACGCCGTGAGCACCTCGGGCGCCAGGCCCCGCTCCCCGTCCCAGTCCAGCAGCGAGGCCACCCAGCGCTCGGCGTCCAGCGGGCGCAGCGGCATCGGCGCGACGCCGCCGACCGCGCAGCGCACCTCGCGGCGCATCGGGTCCAGCACCACCGCCACCGAGGCCAGCGCCCGGCCGGGGCCGGTGCGCGGCGTCGCCTTCAGGAAGGTCTGGGGCGCGTGCAGCAGCGGCACCCGCACGTGGGCCAGCAGCTCCGCCGGCTTGAGCCGGTCACGGCCGGTGAGCAGGTGGCTGATGGGAATCTGCCGGCCCTGGCCGTCGGGCCCGGCGACCAGCAGCGTGGCCTCCAGGGCGGCCAGCACGGGGAGGGTGTCGCCCGAGGCGGCGGCCGAGATGACGTTGCCGCCCAGCGTCCCGGCGTTGCGCACCTGCGGCGGGCCCGCGCTGCGGGCGGCGGTGGCGAGGGCCGGGATGAGGGCGGCGAAGTCGGGGCGGCTCATCCGGGCGTGGGTGAGGCAGGCGCCCAGCAGCGCGTGCCCGTCCTGGTACGCCCAGCCACGCAACTCCTTCAGCCGCCCGAGCCCGACGAGGGCGGCGGGGCGGAGCAGCCCGGCGTTGACGGCGGTCATCAGGTCGGTGCCGCCGGCGACGGGCACGGCCGCGGGCACCTCGGCCAGTGCCCCCACGGCGTCGTCCAGCGTGGCCGGGAGCGCGACGAGCCGCGCCGTCTTCGGTGCCTGCGGTGCGTGCGTGCTCAATCCAGCTGCCCCTTTCCGGCCGTACCGGCTGCCGAGGCGTACGGTACCCGCTCAGCCGGTCCCGGGGCTGCCGGGCGCTACTTCTTGCCGCCGTCCTTGCCGCCGCCGCCGAAGGAGCCCATCGATTCGTAGATCTCCTTGCAGGTGGGGCACACGGGGTACTTCTTCGGGTCCCGGCCGGGCACCCAGACCTTCCCGCACAGCGCGACGACGGGAGTGCCGTCGAGAGCGCTCGCCATGATCTTGTCCTTCTGGACATAGTGAGCGAAACGCTCGTGGTCGCCGTCGCCGTGCGTCGTCTGCGGGGTGGGCTCGACGAGGGTGCCGGTTCCCGCGCCGCGTTCGCCTTCGCGTTCGGGCTCAAGAGTGCTCATGTTCCCCAAGCCTAATTGAGCGAGGGGTCGTCCGGATACGTGGCGAGCATGGCCAGGGTGCCGCGCTGGCGGCGCAGCACGGCACGCCACAGCCGCTCCGGCTCGGGCGCGGAGACGTCCCCGGGCTCGGACTCCACGACGTACCACGCGCCCTCGTCGAGTTCGCGTTCCAGCTGCTCAGGGCCCCAGCCGGCGTATCCGGCGAAGATCCGCAGGCTCCCGAGCTCGGCGGCCAGCACCTCGGGCGGGGCCTCCAGGTCGACCAGGCCGATCGAGCCGTGCACCCGCCGCCAGCCCAGCGGCCCGGCGCCGGGCACGACGGCGAGCGCGAGGGCGGCGTCCAGGGCGACCGGGCCGCCCTGGAAGACCACGCCGGGCTCGCCCGCGAGCGAGGCCCAGGGCTCCAGCACCTCGGAGACGCCGACGGGCGTCGGACGGTTCAGGACCACGCCGAGGGCACCCTCGCGGTCGTGGTCCAGCAGCAGCACGACGGACTTGTCGAAGTTGGGGTCGGACAGCGCCGGGGTGGCCACCAGCAGCCGCCCGGCGAGCGAGGACACCTCGGTCATGGGCCCATGATTCCGCATCCGTCCGGTGCCTGGGGAGGGTTAACGGCAAGCCCGCCGCGCCGCACGGGACGCGACTCGCGCCCGACACGCGGCGGACATGCCGCGGGGGTGGGAC
>NZ_JBQQCA010000037.1:0-71175 GCF_052246635.1 Streptomyces sp. 6N223
TCCAGGAACGCACCGATCGCCAACGGTCCGGACTGCCCTTGGACCAGGACTCCAGCACCCGGCTCTGCCGCTGCGGAGAGCGAAATATCCGACCAACGCTCAACTCTGAGCAATAAGTAGGAAGCAGTTTCAGGTGAAACGCAGAACGCTGCTGACGGCCACAGGCACCGCCCTCGCCTCCGGGGTGATGCTCCCCCTCCTCCCGGGGACCGCGCGGGCCGCCACCGTCACCATCGACCCCCAGGCGTCCTGGGGCGCGTGGGAGGGCTGGGGCACCTCCCTGGCCTGGTGGGCCAACGTGATGGGTGAGGACGAGGGCCTCGCCGACCTCTTCTTCACCACGCAGACCGTGCCGGTGCTGGGCACCCAGCTCCCGGGCCTGGGCATGAACCTCGCCCGCTACAACCTGGGCGCGTGCAGCTGGAACGCCTACGAGGGCGAGTCGATGGTGGTCTCGCCCAACATGCAGTCGTTCAAGCAGATCGAGGGCTACTGGCAGGACTGGGCCAGCGAGGACCCGGCGTCCAGCTCGTGGGTCTGGACGGCCGACGCCACCCAGCGGGCGATGCTGCTGATGGCCCACGAGCGCGGCGCGGCCGTCGAGCTGTTCTCCAACTCCCCCATGTGGTGGATGTGTTACAACCACAACCCCGCAGGTGCCGACAACGCCGCCGAGGACAACCTCCAGTCCTGGAACTACCGCCAGTTCGCCGTCTACCTGGCGGAGGTCGCCCGCCGCTCGGCCGAGGAGTGGGGCGTTCCCTTCATCTCGGTCGAGGCGTTCAACGAGGGCACCTCGGACTACTGGAGCGCGACCGGCCGGCAGGAGGGCTGCCACTTCGACCCCGCCACCCAGGAGGCGGTCCTCGGTCACCTGCGGAGCGAGCTGGACCGGGTCGGCCTGGCGGACACGCCGATCGCCGCCTCCGACGAGACGAGCTACCAGGCGGCGTACGACACGTGGAACGCCTACGCCCAGGCCAGCCGCGACCTGGTGGACCGCGTCAACGTCCACGGCTACCAGGGCTCCAGCGGGCCGCGCGCCGAGCTGGGCGACGCGGCGCGCGGCGCGGGCAAGGGGCTGTGGAACTCCGAGTACGGCGACAGCGACGGCACCGGCCTGTCGATGGTGCGCAACCTGATGCTGGACCTGCGGCTGCTGCGCCCCGACGCCTGGCACTTCTGGCAGGTGCTCGACGAGAGCCCGGGGTGGGCGCTGATCTCCTTCGACCCGGCCGCGGCGCAGCTGGTGCAGATCCAGACGAAGTACTACCTGCTCGCCCAGTTCACCCGCCACATCCGGCCCGGGATGCGCATGATCGACACGGGCGTCGAGGACGTGGTCGCGGCGCACGACGACGCGGCGGGCCGCCTCGTCGTGGTCGCGGCGAACCTCGGCAGCGGCGCCTCGGACCTGACGCTCGACCTGTCGGCGTTCGCCACGGTGCCCGCCGACGGGACGAGCGTGCCGCACTGGACCACCTCCACCGCCTCCGGCGGGCCGCGCTACGCCGCCCAGACGGGCACGGCGGTCAGCGGCGGCCAGATCACGGTCTCGCTCCCGGCGACCTCCGTGCACACCTTCGACCTGGAGGGCGTGGCGTAACGCCGCGCGCGCGGTGCCGCGCGCGCAGCGCCGGGGGTCGCCGGCCGGGCCCCGGCGTTAGGGTCGGCACATGACCGAGACCGCGCGCCCGCTGGCCACCGGCCCGCTGGGCATGAAGCTGCTGGCCTTCGAGCGCGTGCCGGAGGAGACGCGCTTCGCCGATGTGCCCGTCGCCTACGGTCTGGTGGCGCTGTGGCACACCGGGCGGCTGCTGCTGGTGCACGTCCGCCACCGCGACTGCTGGGAGCTGCCGGGCGGCGGCATCGACCCCGGCGAGACCCCGCGCGAGGCGGCGGCCCGCGAGCTGTGGGAGGAGGCGGGCCAGCGCGTCGAGCCGGGCGAGCTGCGCTTCTCGGGCTTCGCGCTGACCGCGCTCCCCGACAAGCGCACGCTCTACGGCGCGGTCTACGACGCGGAGGCGGCGCACGTCGCGGACTTCACGCCCACTGACGAGATCGCCGCCATCCACTGGTGGGACCTGAGCGAGCCGCTGCGCGGCGGCCGGCTCCAGACCGTCGACGCCTACCTCGCGGGCCTCACCAGGCCCTGAGGAACGCCTGCACGCCTGCACGCCTGCACGCCGGGACACCGGGACGCCTGGACCCCGGGCCCCAGCGGGACGCCGGCTCAGACCCCCACCGGCTCGCCGGCGTACGTGCGCCACAGCGCGGCGTACCGCCCGTTCCCCGCCAGCAGCTCCTCGTGGGTGCCGTCCTCGGTCACGCGGCCGTGGTCGAGGACGACGATGCGGTCGGCGCGGGCGGCGGTGGTGAGGCGGTGGGCGACGACGAGGGTGGTGCGGCGGGTGGCGAGGCGGTCGGTGGCCTGGTTGACGAGGGCCTCGGTGGCCAGGTCGAGGGCGGCGGTGGCCTCGTCCAGCAGCAGGATGTCCGGGCGCACCAGCTCCGCCCGCGCCAGCGCGATGAGCTGCCGTTGCCCGGCGGAGAGGTTGCGGCCGCGCTCCGCGACCGGCGCGAGGTAGCCGCCGGGGAGCGCGGCGATCATGCGATGCGCCCCCACGGCGCGGGCGGCGGCCTCCACCTCGGCGTCGGAGGCGCCGGGGCGGCCGTAGGCGATGGCGTCGCGGATCGTGCCCGCGAAGAGGTACGCCTCCTGCGGCACGACGCCGAGCCGGTGCCGGTAGCCGGTCAGGTCAAGATCGCGCAGGTCGGCGCCGTCGACCCGCACCGCGCCCGAGGTCGGGTCGTAGAACCGGGCCACCAGCTTCACCAGCGTCGACTTGCCCGCGCCCGTCTCGCCGACGAACGCCACGGTCTGCCCGGCCGGGATGGTGAGCGTGATCCCGGACAGGGCGTGCTCCTCCCCGTCGTAGGAGAAGTGCACGTCGTCGAAGGCGAGTTCGCCGCGCAGGGAGCCCACCGGCGCGGGCCGCTCGGCGGGCGGCGTGGTCGTCGGCTCGCGCAGCAGCTCCTGGACGCGGCGCAGCGAGACGACCGCCTGCTGGTAGCCGTCGAAGACCTGGGAGAGCTGCTGCACGGGCGCGAAGAACAGCTCGATGTACAGCAGGTACGCCACCAGCGCCCCGGCGGTCAGGCTGCCGTCGTCGATCCGCCCGGCGCCGACGACCAGCACCCCGGCGGTGGCGGCGGTCGCCAGGAGCTGCACGAAGGGGAAGTAGACCGAGATCAGCCACTGCCCGTGGACGCGGGCCTGGCGGTAGCCGTCGGAGCGGGCGGTGAAGCGCTCGTAGCCGTCGGCCTCGCGCCGGAACGCCTGCACCATGCGCAGCCCGGCGACCGACTCCTGGAGGTGGGCGTTGACGCCGCCGACGCGCTCGCGCGCCAGCTCGTACGCGCGCACGCTGTGGCGGCGGAAGACGACCGTGCCCAGGGCCAGCGGCACGAGGGTGGCGAGCACCACCAGCGCCATCTGGAGGTCGAGGACGACGAGCACGACCATGATCCCGAAGAACGTCAGCAGGGCGACGAGAGCCTGCACGAGGCCCGTCTGGAGGAAGGTGGTCAGCGCGTCGACGTCCGTCGTCATGCGGGTCATGACGCGGCCGGTCAGCTCCCGCTCGTAGTAGTCCAGGCCCAGGCGCTGGAGGTGGGCGAAGATCTTCACGCGCAGCGAGTACAGCGCGCGCTCCCCCGTCCGCCCAACGGTGCGGGTGGCGGCCCACTGCGCGACCCACTGGCCGAGCACCACCACCAGCGCGAGCCCGGACGCCACCCAGACCGCGCCGAGCGCCGTCCGCGTCACGCCCTCGTCGATGCCGTGCCGGATCAGGATCGGCACGAGGAGGGACGCGGCGGCGTCGGCGACGACGAGGAGGAGCGCGAGGGCGAGCGGCCGGCCGAGTCCGGCGAGCAGGCGGCGCAGGCCGTAGCCGCCCGGTTCGGGGCGGGCGGCGCGCTCCTCGTCGATGCCTGGGGCATCGGTGGCCGGGGGCAGGGCCTCGACCTGGGCCAGCAGTTCGGGCGTGGCGCGGGCGGTGCCGACGGCGGAGAACGCCGGCCCGACGGCGGGCGTCGCGGGCGGGCGCGACCCGTCGCCGTCGAGGGCGTTCCCGTCGCCGTCCTCGCGCACCCACAGCTCCGGCGTCACGCCGTCGACGAGGCCGTCGTCTTGGTTTCCGTCCGCGGCGAGCCCGGCCGGGTCCCGCTCCACGCCGCCGAGCTCGTCCGGGTCGGCCAGCAGCCGCCGGTAGAGCGGGCAGCGCTCCATCAGCTCCTCGTGGGTGCCGGTGTCCACCAGCCGCCCGGCCTCCAGCACGGCGATGCGGTCGGCGAGCTGGAGGGTGGAGAGGCGGTGGGCGATCAGCAGCGTGGTGCGCCCGGCCATCACGCCGCGCAGCGCGTCGTGGATCTCGTGCTCGACGCGGGCGTCGACGGCGGAGGTGGCGTCGTCGAGGATGAGCAGCCGCGGGTCGGTGAGGATGGCGCGGGCCAGGGCGATGCGCTGCCGCTGCCCGCCGGAGAGGGTCAGGCCCTGCTCGCCGATGACGGTGTCGTAGCCGTCGGGCAGCGCCCGTATGAACCCGTCGGCCTGCGCGGCGCGGGCCGCGGCCTCGATCTGCTCCTGGCTGGCCTCGGGGTGGCCGTAGGCGAGGTTGGCGCGGATGGTGTCGGAGAAGAGGAAGCTGTCCTCGGGGACGAGGCCGATGGCGGAGCGGAGGGAGTCGTAGGTCAGCTCGCGGATGTCGTGCCCGCCGAGGCGGATGGTGCCGCCGTCGGGGTCGTAGAAGCGGGGCAGGAGGAGGGAGACGGTGGACTTCCCGCTCCCCGAGGGCCCGACGACGGCGAGCGTCTCGCCGGGGTCCATGCGGAGCGTGAGCTCCCGCAGCACGAGCCCGCTGCCGCGGCGGGCGTGGCCGTCCGGCGACCGCCCGTCGGCCCCCTGACCCGGGCCGTGGCCGTCCGGGCTCGCGGACGCATCGCCGTCCGCGGCGACCGCCACGGCCCGCTCCGGCTTCGGTCCGCCGCGGCCGTCGCGGGCCTCGCCGCCGGGCGACTGCCCGTCGCCGACCGCACCGCCCACGTCGGCGCCGCCGCCTGCCGCGACGGTCGCGGAGCGCGGGCCCGGCCCCTGGCCACCCACGTCGGTGCCTGCCTCGAAGGGCACGGCCCGCCGGGCCGGGCGGCCCTGGGCGTCACGGCTCGCGGGCGCGAAGCCGTCGCCCACCGTGTCCGGCACGCGGCCGCCCGTCCCCGCCTCGTCGGCCGCGACGGCGGCCGTCCCCCGGTCCGCCGTGACCGTCACGGCCTCCCGGCCCTGCCGCAGCCCGTCCCGGCTCGGAAGCGCCCGCTCGCCCCCTGCCGCGCCCGGCTCCTCGGACCGCGCGGTGGACTCCGAACGCGCCGTCTCATCTGCCGCTCTGACCGTCAAGGTCGGCTCGTCCGGTCCTGCGCTCTTCACCGCTCCGGCCGGCGTGCCGTCGTCGGACCCGGTGGGTCGGTCCACAACAGCTGTCACGGCCTCCCGGCCCTGCCGCAGCCCGTCCCGGCTCGGAAGCGTTCGCACGTCCCCGTCCCCCTCCCCGGCCGCGTGCGGCGAGGCCGGGTGGACGGCCGAGGCGGTGTCCCCGTCCCTGGACTCGCCGCCAGTCGCGTCCCGTACGTGGCTGCCGGAGCCCTCGCCGCCGTCGTCCCCGCGCCCGGCAGCGGCCCCGCGCGGCCCGTAGCCGAAGCTGACGCGGTCGAACTCGACCGTGGCCGGGGCGTCCGCCGGGAGGGCGTACGCGCCGGGGGATTCGCTGATCTCCGGCTCGGTGTCGATCAGCTCCAGCACACGCTCCACGCTGGCCCGCGCCTGCTGGCCCATGGTGAGGATCATGGTCAGCATCCGCACCGGCCCCACGAGCTGCGCGAGGTAGGTGGAGAAGGCGACGAACGTGCCGAGGGTGATCTCGCCACGCGTGGCCATCCAGCCGCCCAGCGCGAGCATCGCGACCTGGCCAAGGGAGGGCACGGCCTGCAACGCCGGCGTGTAGCGGGCGTTCAGCCGCACCGTCCGCATCCGGGCGGCGAAGAGCGAGCGGCTCGCCTCGCGCAGCCTGCCGGTCTCCTGCTCCTCCTGGCCGAAGCCCTTCACCACGCGCACCCCGCTGATCGCGCCGTCCACGACGCCCGCGACCGCCCCGGCCTGGCCCTGGGCGTACCAGGTGGCGGGGAAGAGGCGCTTGCGGCTGCGGTGGGCGATGAGCCACAGGGCGGGGGCGACGGCGAGGGCGACGAGCGTCAGGGGCGGGGAGAGGATCAGCATCACGACCAGCGAGACCGCGAAGAGCATGAAGTTGCCGATGGTCATCGGCATCATGAACAGCAGCCCCTGGACGAGCTGGAGGTCGCTGGTGGCGCGGCCGACGACCTGGCCGGTGGAGAGCTGGTCCTGGCGGCGGCCGTCCAGTCGGGTGATGGTGCGGAACATCTCGGTGCGCAGGTCGTGCTGCACGTCGATGCCGAGACGGCCGCCGTAGTAGCGGCGGATGTAGGTGAGGACGTAGACGACGACCGCGGCGGCGGCGAGGAGACCGATCCACAGGGCGAGGCCGCCCTCGTCGGCCACGATGACGTCGTCGATGACGATCTTGATGATGAGCGGCATCAGCGCCATCACGCCCATGCCGAGCAGCGAGGCACCGACGGAGAGCAGCAGGTCGCGGCGGTAACGCCAGCAGTACGCGGTCAGCCGGCGTATCCACCCGTCGGCCGTGGCCGTCTCACCCGGCCCCGACCCCGGCCCCGATCGCGATCCCGATCCCGATCCCGATGCCGCCGCCCGCACCCGCACCTGCGTCTCCCGTCGCCTCGTCATGCCCCGTCCCGATCCCGTCCCGACCAGCATGCCCCCTGCGTAACGCCCGGGCCTGCGGTTTTCATCCCGGCGCAACGTGGAGAAACTCGATTGCGGGCGCTCGACGGCAGCTCCTACCCTGCCCGCATGGGAACTCTGCTCCTGGCCACGTGCGCCGTCGCGCCGTGGCCGTTCTCCCGCCGCCCGCGCGCCCGGCGCCCGGCCCTGGTCCGCTAGGACTCGCCCGGCGCCCCCGAGCCGCCTGCCTGCTCGGGTGCTGTCCCCGTCTCCGCGCTCCGCTGAGCGCCGAGCGCTGAGCTTTCTCTTCGCGATCCCTGTGCGCGCGCCAGGGCCGTCCGGTGTCTCTGCCGACCGGACGGGCCCTTCGCCGGCCTGTCCTCGTTCACGATTCCGAGGACCCCGTGGCACGCCGCCGCTCCCCCCACACCCACCACCGAAAGGCCCTCTCGCAGAACTTCCTCCACGACCCCGCCGCGCTGCGCGCCATCGTGCGCGCCTCGGGCGTCGGCCCGGCCGACCTGGTGCTGGAGCCGGGCGCCGGTGAGGGCACGCTGACCCGGCTGCTGGCGCACGGCGCGCGGCAGGTCATCGCCTACGAGCTGGACCCGGCGCTGGCCGCCCGCCTGCCGCGCCGCCTCGGGCCGGTGCACAACGTCCGGGTCGTGCCGGGCGACTTCCTGCGCGCCCGCGCGCCGCGCGCGCCGTTCGCCGTGGTCGGCAACATCCCCTACGCCCGCACCTCGGCCATCGTCCGCTGGTGCCTGGCGGCGCCCGGGCTCACCTCGGCGACGCTGCTGACGCAGCGGGAGTACGCGCGCAAGCGGACCGGCGACTACGGGCGCTGGACGCTGCAAACGGTGCTGAGCTGGCCGGAGTTCGACTGGCGGCTGGGGCCGCGCGTGGCGCGCGAGCTGTTCACGCCGGTGCCGCGCGCCGACTCGGCGGTGCTGCGGCTGACGCGCCGCCCGCAGCCGCTGCTGCCCGCGCGGCGGCTGACGGCGTACCGGGCGCTGGTGGCCGAGGGCTTCACCGGCGTCGGCGGCTCGCTCGCGGCCACGCTCGGCCGCGGGCGGCGCACCGCGCGCGTGCGCGCCGCCCTGCGCGCGGCGGGCGTCGCGGAGACGGCGCCGGTCGGGCTGGTCGGCCCCGGCCAGTGGCTCACGCTCTTCCGCCACCTGGGGGAGCCGTGAGGGCCGGGCCGGCCCTCCGGGCCTCAGAACAGGTCGCCGACGAAGTCGCCCACCGCGTCGGCCGCGTCGCTCAGGCCCTCGCCGACGGCGTCGACAGCGTTGCCGACGCCCTCGGTGATGCTGTCCCAGTTCTCGGCGATCTTCAGCCCGCCGTAGATCACGCCGGTGACGACGGCCGCGCCGATCGTGACCGGGTTCGGGGCGATCATGGCGGCGGTGAGGGAGGCGTTGAAGCCGAGCTCGGCCCAGTCGGCGGCGTATCCGATGCGCTCCTGCGTGTTGTACTCGCTCCACGCCTCCACGGGATTGCCCTGCGCGATGAGGTTGGCGGCGCTCACGCCCGTCCCGACGACGCTGCCCGCGACGCCGAGGCCGCGGATCCAGCCGCCGGCGCGCAGCGTGGTGCCGGCGGCCCGGACGCCCGAGGTCCAGCGGGTGTTGCCGGCCGTGCGGAGCTGGGTGTAGCGGTTGCGGGCGACCCAGTCCATGCGGAGGTTGGCGGCGCGCGGCGGCAGGGTGGGGCGCTGCTGCGCGCGGATGGCGGCCGGGGTGCCCGGGCGGTGGCCGAGCATCCGGGCGATCTGGTCGTTGCCGGTGATGCGGTTGGCGAGCCAGTTCGGGGTGAAGTTGCCGACGCCGGTGCGGGCCAGCGGGCTGCGGCGGGCCGCGTCCCAGGCGCTGCCGAAGACCTGGCCCTCGATGCGGGCGGCGGTCTGCCCCGGTATCCGCATCAGCCGGTCCACGGTGGGGTTGCCCCGGATGAAGTTGCCGAGCTGTCCGGGGAGCCAGGAGCGGGGCGCGTTGTAGTAGAAGCCGCGCCAGCGGGCGGCCCGGTACATGTTGGCGCCCGCGGAGCCGACGACCGTGGCGGCGGCGGTGAAGCTCAGCCAGTCGTTGCCGGTGCGGATGGCCCACTCGACGGTGGGGCCGTGGCCTTCGAGACCGGGGATCTCCTCGGTGTAGTGGCCGGCGATCCTGGCCAGCCACTCGTCGATCTTCTCCCGGTGGCCGCGCTGAAACTCCTCGTCGTCGGCGTTGCCGTTGGCGGCCAGGGAGTTGGCCATGACGAGCGCGTCGGTGGGCACCTCGCCGTTGAAGGCGGCGATGTCCTCCGTGGTGAAGCCGGCCAGCCGCAGCGCGGCGGTGGGGTCGCCGTCGGAGAGCCGGGCGTACCCGGCGCGGGCGCGGAGGTTGGGCGCGGTGTCCGAGAGCCAGGTCTGGAGGGGCCGCAGCGGCGCCATCTCGCTGGTGGCGTCGAGAGTGGCGGCACGCGTGAACATCCCGGAGAGGTCGGCGCTCACGCCTCCGCCGCCCGCCTCGCCGTCGAGCCGCCGGGCGAGCTCCTCCATCTGGTCGGGATTGACATTTCCCACGGTCATCGGCGTTCCCCCTGCCTCACCGGTTGCCAGTGGCCACGATAGGCGCGAACGCCCGCCAGTTCGTTACGACTTCGTCACGAGACCGCCACCGCCTCCAACGCCCTCGTGCTCGGACTGGGGCTGGGGCTCGGACTGGGCCGTCGCGCACCAGGCGGCGACCTCGTCGAGGGACAGCCCCAGCTCCCGCGCCAGCGCCGCCACCGTGAAGAACGCCGGGGTCGGGGCACGGCCGGTCTCGATCTTGCGCAGCGTCTCGGCGGAGACGCCGGCGGCCGCCGCGACCTCCGCCATGCTGCGGTCGCCGCGCGCCTGGCGGAGCAACGCCCCGAGCTGGCGGCCGCGTTCGCGCTCCAGCGCCGTGAGTGGATTCCGAACCATGCCCGTGATACTAATACCGCCAGCAACCGGTATAAGAATTGGCTTCCGATCGGAGGCGGGATCCATGGTGGAGATCAAGACCGACGCGGCGATGGACGCGATGCGCGAGGCGGGACGGGTCGTCGCGAACGCCCTGGCCGCGGCGCGCGAGGCGGCCCGGCCCGGCGTCACCCTGCTCGAACTCGACGAGGCGGCGCGCCAGGTGATCCACGAGGCGGGCGCCAAGCCGGCCTTCCTCGACTACCATCCGCGCTTCGCCCCCATGCCCTTCCCGGCCGTGATCTGCGCCTCCGTCAACGACGCGATCGTGCACGGCATCCCGGACGGGTACCGGCTGAGGGACGGCGACCTGCTGGGCATCGACTGCGGCGCGACCCTCGACGGCTGGACCGGCGACGCGGCTGTCACCTTCGCCGTCGGCGCGCCCGGCCCCGCCGACCGGCGGCTGCTGGAGACGGCCTGGCGGACCCTGGACGCGGGCATCGCCGCCGCCGTCGTGGGCGCGCGCATCGGCGACATCGCCCACGCCATCGGCCGCACCGCCCGCGCCGCGGGCTACGGCATCCCGCACGGCTTCGGCGGCCACGGCATCGGGCGGGCGATGCACGAGGATCCCGAGGTCCCCAACGAGGGCCGCCCCGGCCGCGGCTTCCCGCTGCGCCACGGCCTGGTGCTGGCGATCGAGCCGATGCTGATCGCGAGCGGCAACGACGGCTACCACGTGGCGCGGGACGGCTGGACCCTGCGCACCGACGACGGCAGCCGCGCCGCCCACGTCGAGCACACCGTCGCCATCACCCACGACGGCCCCAGGATCCTCACCCTGCCCTGACAGCCGCCGCGGCCTCCGCTCGAAATACCCCTGGCGGGTATACCGTGGGTGGGGAACCAGACGCCCGGCACCACCCGAGCGGGAGCCCTCATGAACGAGCACGCCCGCCGCGACCCCCACGCCCACCACGCCGTCCACCCCGCCCACCGCGTCCGCCCCGCCGACTGGCGCACCGCGTCGCAGGCCACCCTGCACTGCCTCACCGGCTGCGCCATCGGCGAGGTGCTCGGCATGGTCATCGGCACCGCCCTCGAACTGCGCGACGCCGCCACGGTCGCGCTCGCCGTCGCCCTGGCGTTCTTCTTCGGCTACGCCCTCACCATGCGCGGCGTGCTGCGCGCCGGCGTTCCCCTGCGCCAGGCGCTGCGGGTCGCGCTCGCCGCCGACACCGTCTCCATCGGCGTGATGGAGATCGTCGACAACGCGGTGATGGTGGGCGTGCCCGGCGCCATGGAGGCGGGGCTGGCCAACGGCTTCTTCTGGGGCGCCCTGGCGTTCTCCCTCCTCGTCGCCTACGTGGTCGCCCTCCCCATCAACCGCTGGCTCATCGGGCGGGGCCGGGGGCACGCCGTGGTGCACGCCCTCCACTGAGATCACAGCTAGGAGAAGGAAACTCCGGAATCCTCCCCTCCGGGCGATACTGACCGTATGCCGACTGCCGCTCCGTCCCGCCTCGAACTGATCGAACATCTCATACGGACCCGGATCGCCGGCGAGGTCGCCACCCCACGCGAGAACAACCTCGCGCACTACCGCGAACTGGCGAACGGCAACCGGTACTACTGGCTCGGCGTCGAGCTCGGCGAGCGGTGGACGGACGAGCAGGACGTGCTGGCGGTGATGGCGGAGCGCTGCGGCGTCGACGAGGACCCGGCGCACCGGCGCGGCCAGGACACGATCGACCCCGAGCTGACGCTCGACGCCCTGGACCGCGCCGCCGTGCTGCTGCGCAAGGCCGCCGGCGGCCGGCAGCGGGTGCTGGTCGCCACCGGCCACCCCGGCGGCCTGCTCGACGTCCACGCCCGCACCGCCGCCGCGCTCCAGGCGGCGGGCTGCGAGCTGGTGCGGGTCCCCCTGGGCCTCACGGCCGACGAGGGGGTGGTGGCGCAGCTCGCCGGGGTCGCGATGTACGAGCGGGGCGCGACGCTGTGGCACACCCACTCCCCCGCCCCGATGGCCGAGATCCTGGCGGCGCTGCCGCAGGAGGGCGAGGCCCTGCCCGACCTGGTCATCGCCGACCACGGCTGGGCGGGGTACGCCGCGCAGCAGGGCATCGACACCATCGGGTACGCCGACAGCAACGACCCGGCCCTCTTCCTCGCCGAGGCCGAGGGGACGCTCGCCGTGTGCGTGCCGCTCGACGACCACGTGGTGAACCCGCAGTTCTACGAGCCGCTCACGGCCTATCTGCTGAACGCGGCCGGGCTGGCCGGGCCGATCGGACCGGCCGGATCCGCCGCGGGCGCGTGATGCGGCGGCTGCGGGCGTTCGATCCGCTGCTGCCCGCCTCTCACCCGCTGCCGGAGCCGCTGCCCGGCGACGTGCGGCTGCGCGCCCCGGGCGGGGAAGCGGTCTACCGCCGCCACCGGCCGGACCCGGAGGCGTTCGAGGCCTGCTGGAACGCCCTGGACCAGCATCAGCTCCATGCCCGCGTCGCCCCCGACGCCGACGCCGACCACCCCGCCGCGCTCGACGCGCTCGACGCGCTGCTGACCGCCTGGGAACGCCGGATCGCCGCCGCCCCGCCCGGCGGCGCGGGCGGCGGCACGGGCGACGCCGAGGCCGTGATCACCTGGCCGAGCCGCGACACCGCCGCGGTGCGGGTGCTCCTGGCCCACGGCCTGACGCCGAAGACCATCGCCGCCGCCCGTCCGGCGACGGCGCACGGGCCGAGCCCTCGGCACGCCGTGCCGATCCGGCCGCTGACCCTGGCCGACGCCGGCGCCGCCGCCCGGCTGTGGCTGGAGGAGCTGCGCTGGGAGGCCCAGTTCGGCAGCGCCTGGGTGCGGGAGGCCGCAGAGCGCAACATCCGCCAGCGGCTGGCCGAGGCCCTGGCGCGCGACCGGCCGTGGGTCTGGCTGGCGGGAGAGCCGGGAAGGGCGGCGTCGGGCATGATCGCGGTCGAGCCCCCGGAGCCGGCGGCCGTGTGGGCGAGGGCCCTGACCTCGGCCCGCCGGCCGGGCTACATCACGCACATGGTGGTGACCGCCGCCCACCGCGGCGCCGGCGTCGGCACGGCCCTCGCCCACACGGCCCACACCGCCCTGTCCGAGGCGGGCTGCACCCTCACGCTGCTGCACTACGCCGCGCTGAACCCGCTCTCCGGCCCCTTCTGGCACCGCCACGCCTACCGCCCCCTGTGGACCACCTGGCACCGGAGGCTCTAGCGCTTCGCCAGTTCATCAGCTCAGTTCATCAACTCAGCTCATCAACTCAGTTCATCAACGCCCGCAGCGCGGTGGCTATCTGCTGAATGTCCGCCTCCCCCGACTTCGCGCGCTCGACGAGATCGCCCAGCGGCTCGGGCTCCGGCGGCTTCGGCCAGCCGTCGGCCGCGCAGTAGGAGCGCGTCATCGCCATGGCGTAGAACTCGTTCATCGGCGAGTCCAGCGGCGGGCACACGGTGAGGGTGTGCAGCAACGCCGCGGCCCGCCACGCCGAGTCGTGCGGCTCGGCGTCCGGCGCCATGACCAGGTCGGAGGCGTGCCTGGCTATGGCGGCCTCGATCCCCGAGGGATCCCACACCATCGGATCCGAGGGCAGGTGGTGGGCCAGCACGTTCCAGGCCCAGGTGAGCGTGACCTTCACTTCGCGGGTCCGAACCTCTCCTGGACGTAGGCCCAGTTCTCCGGCGTGTTGAACTCGGCGGCGGCAGCCAGGAACCGCTGCCGCTCCGGGTCGAGCTCACGCCGGGCCGCCTCGGTGATCAGCGCGGTCACGGTGGTGCCCTGCTCCTCCGCCCGCCGTTTCAGCTGCCGGTGGAACTCCTCGTCCAGCCGGATCGTGACGTGCTTCGACATGCCGAGGACTGTACAGCACGGATGCTGTACGGTCACCATCCGCCGCATTGTCCGCTGCGTCACGTTCATCCGTCCGAGCCCCCGCCTTCCTGTCGCTTCACCTTCCGCCGCTCGGCGCGCGGCACCCGCATCAGCCCTTCCTGCACCACCGAGACCGCCAGCCTCCCGTCCCGCGTGAAGATGCGGCCGTGGGCCAGGCCCCGGCCGGCCTGCGAGGTGGGCGAGGCGGTGTCGTACAGCAGCCACTCGTCCGCCCGGAACGGCCGGTGGAACCACATGGCGTGGTCGAGGCTGGCGCCGACGATGTCGCCGACGACCCAGCCGCCCCGGCCGTGGGCCAGGAGGATCGAGTCCAGCAGCGTCATGTCGGAGACATACGTCCCCAGGCAGGTGTGGACCAGCGGGTTGTCGTGCTCGCCGTCGAGCTTGCCGTTGATGCGGAACCACACCTGATTGTGGGGCTCGCGCCGCTGGCCCGCCGTGGCGAAGGGGGGTTCTGCGACGTACCGCATGTCGATCATCCTGCGGGCCTCCAGCAGGAGTTCGGCCGCGGCCGGGTCGGCGAAGAGGTGGCGGTAGCGGGGCAGCATCTCCTCGGCGGTGGGAAGCGTCTCGGGGTCGGGGGCCTCGGGCATGGGCTCCTGGTGCTCCAGGCCCTCCTCCGTGCGCTGGAAGGAGGCCGAGAGGTGGAAGATCGCCTGGCCGTGCTGGACGGCGACGGCGCGGCGGGTGGTGAAGGAGTGGCCGTCGCGGATGCGGTCGACGGTGTAGACGATCGGCGCGCCCGGGTCGCCGGGCCGGAGGAAGTAGGAGTGGAGCGAGTGCGGCGGCCTGTCCCCGGGCACGGTGCGGCATGCGGCGACGAGCGCCTGGGCGGCGACCTGCCCGCCAAAGACGCGGGGCGTGACCCAGGCGTGGCTCGCGCCCCGGAAGATGTCCTCCTCGATGCGCTCGAGGTCGAGCAGCCCGAGAAGATACTGGAGAGTAGCGTCCATGGCCCGATTCTCCCTCACAGGCCGAGGGACTTGGCCAGGATCGTGCGCATCACCTCGCTGGTGCCGCCGTATATCCGCGTGACCCGGTTGTCGGCGTAGAGCCGTGCGATCGGGTACTCCCGCATGTATCCGTAGCCGCCGTGGAGTTGCAGGCAGCGGTCGATCACCCGGCCCGAGCGTTCCGTCGTGAAGAGCTTGACGGAGGCCGCGTCCGCCGCGCTGAGCTCGCCCGCGTCGTGGGCGTCGAGCGCCTGGTCGACGAGCGCCCGCATGGCGCTCACCTCGGACGCGCAGTCGGCGAGCGAGAACTTCGTGTTCTGGAACGCCGCCACCGGCCGGCCGAAGGCCGTGCGCTCCTTGACGTACGCGGTCGCGAAGCGGACGGCCGCGGCGGCCTGGGCGTGGGCGAGGAGCGCGATGCTCAGCCGCTCCCTGGGGAGGTTCTCCGTGAGGTACCGAAACGCCCGGCCCTCCTCCCCCAGCCGGTCGGCCACCGGCACCCGCACGTCGGTGAAGGACAGCTCGGCCGTGTCGGAGGCGTGCAGGCCGAGCTTGTGCAGGGCGCGGCCGACGGCGAAGCCCTCGCTGCGCGCGTCCACGACGAGGATGGTGATGCCGCCGCGCCGGTCCTCGCCCGACGGGGGTGCGGTGCGGGCGCACACCAGCACCCGGTCCGCCTGCACGCCGCCGGTGATGAAGGTCTTGGCGCCGTTGAGCACGTAGTGCCCGCCGTCCTCGCTCAGGCGCGCGTTGGTGGTCATCCCGGCGAGGTCGGAGCCGGTGCCGGGTTCGGTCATGGCGATGGCGGTCATCAGCTCGCCGGCGACGGCCGGCGGCAGCCAGCGCCGCTTCTGCTCCTCGGTGCCGTACGCCAGCAGGTAGGGCAGGCAGAGCGTGGCGTGGACGCTGGCGCCGCCGACGCTCACGCCGGCGCGGCACAGCTCCTCGGTGAGGACGGCGTGGAACCGGAAGCTGGCCTGGCCCGCGCCGCCGTACTCCTCGGGGACCTCCATGCCGAAGACGCCGAGCTCGCCGAGCCGCTTGTAGAACGCCCGCGGGACGTGACCCCGCTCCTCCCACTCGTGGTAGACGGGGACGACCTCGTCCGCGATGAACTCGCGGATCACCCGCCGGAACGCCTCATGGTCCGGACCGAACACGGTGCGACGCACGGTGCCTCCCTCCCTCGCCCTGCCCCACGCAAAGCTACCGACGAGTTACCACCACGGCACGCGCGCGTAAACGCCGTCAACGCGCCGAGGCCCCGGATCCGTCACTTCGGATCCGGGGCCTCGGCTCGCAGTAGCGGGGACAGGATTTGAACCTGCGACCTCTGGGTTATGAGCCCAGCGAGCTACCGAGCTGCTCCACCCCGCGTCGTGTTCCTTAACTCTAGACCCCTACCCACCGTCGTTGCAAATCACCAAGCGCCAGGTCGATGACCCTCAGCTACCGCACCCGCACGAGCCGGCGAGCCGTCAGCCGAGGGCGGCGCACTCGGGACACCGCCCGTAGTACGTCACCGTGACCTCGGAGACGGTGAAGCCGAAACGCTCGGCCTCGGGCAGCACGGCCATCGGGTCGCCGCTGAGCCGGACGTCGCGGATGGCGCCGCAGCCGGAGCAGACCAGGTGCTGGTGGGGGTGGTGGGCGTTCGGGTCGTATCGCTTGGCACGGCCGTCGGTGGTGACCTCGATGACCTCGCCGAGGGCGACCAACTCGCCCAGCGTGTTGTACACGGAGGCCCGGGAGATCTCCGGCAGGCGCTCCACGGCCAGGGCGTGGATCTCGTCGGCCGTGTAGTGCACGTGCTCACCGTCCAGCACCTCGGCGATGACTCGCCGCTGTGCAGTGAGCCGCCAGCCGCGGTCACGGAGTCGATGGAGCAGGTCACTCATGGCTTCCACTGTAGTGGCGAGCCCTCATTTCGAACAGATTCATACATCTCCGAGCGCAATCTTGACTTAGACATAGTCCAAGATAGGATCGCATCAAGCACAGGAGCACGGCGAGCGGCCGCGGGACGCGGTCCAGGCCCTCCGCGCCCCATCCAGCCACTCGCCGTTCCGCCGGAGCGACCGGTCGCCTCCCCTTCAGGCGCCGGCCGCTCCGGCACGTGCGCACGCCGCCGTGCGCGGGTCGGTGGCGTTACGCGCTGCTGAGGACCGGGGTCCAGCAGCTGATGATGTCGCGGACCGAGACGATGCCGACCGCCTCCTGGCCCTCCAGCACGATCAGATGGCGGAAGCCGCCCTGCGTCATCGCGTAGGCGGCGTCGGCGAGCGTCCACTGGGGCGCGGCGAAGACCACGTCCGAGGTGGTGTGCGACCCGGCCCGCTCCTGGTCGGGGTCCTGGCCGAGGCCCACCGAGGTGAGCACGTCGCGTTCGGTGAGGATGCCGATCCCACTGGTGTCGGGATCGTAGACGACCGCGGCGCCGACCTTCCGGGCGGACATGAGCCGTGCGGCCTGGCGGAGTGTGTGATCGGGGCCGATGGTGAGGATAACGCTGGTCATGGCGTCGCGTACGAGCACGGGGACCGTCACCTCCTGAGGTGAAACACTCCCGATTGAGAGAGAATTCACAAGGTCACAAGCAGAGGAACTCTCATGCTCACATGAGCTCCCCCACCCAACAAGGGGGTGGGCGGCATATTCCGGACGCGACTAGTCGGACGAATGGTCAGGTGAAGGGATCAGGCCACGGGGTCAGGCGAACGAGCCGTAGGTGCCGAGGTATCCGAGCAGATCCTCGTGGAGCAGCCCGTTGGACGCCGCCGCGTTGCCGCCGTGCGGCCCGTCCCGCCCGTCCAGGCTGGTGAAACGGCCTCCCGCCTCCTCCACGACGACCGCCGGCGCCGCCATGTCCCACAGCGACAACTCCGGCTCGGCACAGACGTCCACCACCCCCTCGGCGACCATCATGTACGACCAGAAGTCGCCGTACGCACGGGTGCGCCAGCAGGCGCGCGCCAGGTCGAGGAAGCCGCTGAGCAGGCCACGCTCCTCCCAGCCCGAGAGCGAGGAGTAGGAGAAGGAGGAGTCCTCCAGCCGCGCCACGTCCGAGACCTTGAGCCGGGTCGCCGAGTACAGGCTGCGGCCGGTGTACGCCCCGCCGCCCTTCAACGCCCACCAGCGGCGGCCGAGCGCGGGCGCGGACACGACGCCGACGACGGGCTGGTCGCCGCGCTCGGCGCGCTCCGTCAGCGCGATCAGCGTCGCCCAGACCGGCACGCCGCGCACGTAGTTCGAGGTGCCGTCGATCGGGTCGATCACCCAGCGGCGCGGGCCGTGCCCCTCGCTGCCGAACTCCTCCCCCAGCACGGCGTCCCGGGGGCGGGCCCGCTGCAGCGACGACCTGATCAGGTCCTCCGCGGCCTTGTCCGCCTCGCTCACCGGAGTCATGTCCGGCTTGGTCTCGATCTTCAGATCGAGCGCCTTGAACCGTGCCATCGTCGCGGCGTCCGCCGCGTCGGCCAGCACGTGCGCGAGACGCAGATCATCGTGGTAGTCGGGCATGCCCGAAACAGTAATCCGCGCGCAGGCCGTCTTGACACCCCCTCTGACCGCGTCAATCCTGTCCCGCACCAGGCAGAGCCGTACCTGGAGGCGAGGAGGCAACGATGCCCACCGCGCGTGAATCCCTTCTGGAGGCCGCCCGCAACGCCGTTGAGCGCCGCCCGTGGCCGGTGGTGCGGATGGTGGAGGTGGCCGCCGCGGCCGGAGTTTCCCGGCAGACGCTCTACAACGAGTTCGGCGACAAGGCCGGGCTCGGCATCGCCCTGGTGGACCGGCAGGTCCGCCGGTTTCTCGACGGCTTCTCCAGCGGCCTCACCGAATCCCTCAGCGACCCGCCGGAGATCACCTCGGACGAGGCGCTGGCACGCGCCGCCGACTGGATGCTGTGGGCCGCCCGGCGCGACCGCATGGTGCGCGCGACCCTCACGGGCTGCCAGAGCTCCGAACTGCCCCCGAGCGCCGGGCAGGTCGGCCAGCCGGGCCAGCTCGTGGCGGAGCTGCGGGACCGCGCGCTCGGCGTGCTCGCGCGGCGCGACGAGGAGGCCACGGACCGGGGGGAGTTGGCGGGCCGCTGCGAGACCGCCATCCGGCTGGCGCTCTCCCACCTCGTCGCGCCGGCACCGGGCTCGGCCGCGCCGGGGCACGTGCCTCTCCCGCGCACCGGCTGGCGCCTCGACTCCACCGCCAACGCCGGGACGGGCGGGAACGCCGCCATGCAGCCGAGTCAGCGCGCCGCGCTCAGTCGCCCTCGCGGCGCTCCCGAGTAGCCAGCAGCCGCCGCAGCGAGGCGAGGCGCGCCGGTTCGGCGTGCCCCTCGGCCACCCAGTCGTCGAGCGCGCAGTCCGGCTCGTCGTGCCCGCAGGAGCGCGGGCAGCCCTCCGCGCCCGGCTCCAGGTCGGGGAAGGCCTGGATGACGCGCCCCGGGTCGACGTGGTGCAGGCCGAAGGAGCGCACGCCCGGGGTGTCCACGACCCAGCCCGCGTCGCCGGGCAGCGGCAGCGCGAGCGCGGCCACGGTGGTGTGACGGCCGCGCCCGGTCACGGGGTTGACCTCTCCGACCGCCCGCTCGCGCTCCGGAACCAGCGCGTTGACCAGCGTGGTCTTCCCGACGCCGCTGTGCCCGACGAACGCCGTGATCCGCCCGGCCAGCATCTCCCGCGCCCTCTCCACCGCCTCGCTGTCGGGCCCGAACGCCTCCGCGCTGGTCACCACGTGCCGCACCCCCAGCGGTGAGTACGCCGCCAGCAGCGGCCCGGGCGAGGCCAGGTCGGCCTTGGTGAGGATCAGCAGCGGGTCGAGCCCGGCGTCGAACGCGGCCACCAGGCAGCGGTCGATCAGCCGCGGCCGGGGCTCGGGGTCGGCGAGCGCGGTGACGATGGCGAGCTGGTCGGCGTTGGCGACCACCACCCGCTCGAACGGGTCGGTGTCGTCGGCGGTCCGCCGCAGCACCGAGGAGCGCTCCTCGACCCGCACCACCCGCGCCAGGGTGTCCTTGCGCCCCGACAGGTCGCCGACGACCGCCACCCGGTCGCCGACCACGACGCCCTTGCGCCCCAGCTCCCTGGCCTTCATCGCCAGCACGGTACGGCCCTCGACGAGGCAGGTGATGCGCCCCCGGTCCACGGTGGTGACGAAGCCCTCGGCCGCGTCCGCGTGCGCCGGACGCCGGTGGGTGCGCGGCCTGCTCCCGTGGCGGCTGGGCCTGACCCTGACGTCGTCCTCGTCGGTGTGCTTCCCGTACCGGCGCATGAGGGGGCGGCCTCTACGCTCTGGCTCCGTCGCCCGCGAGCATGCCGTGCCACAGCTCGGGGAAGCCGGGCATGGTCTTGCCGGTGGTGGCGATGTTCTCCACCTCCACGTCCTTCACGACCAGGCCGAGCACGGCCGCGGCCGTGGCCAGCCGGTGGTCGTCGTAGGTGTGGAAGACGCCGCCGTGCAGCTGGCGCGGGCGGATCCGCAGCCCGTCCTCGGTCTCGGTGACGTCGCCGCCCAGGGCGTTGATCTCCCTCGTCAACGCCGCCAGCCGGTCGGTCTCGTGCATCCGCAGGTGGGCGACGCCGCGCAGCACGCTCTCGCCCTCGGCGAGCGCGGCGACCGCCGCGATGCCCGGGGTGAGCTCCCCGACCTCGCTCAGGTCGGCGTCGATGCCGTGGACGCGGCCGCTGCCGGTGAAGGTCAGGCCCTGCTCGTCGAGGGTGCAGTCGCCGCCCATCTCGGTGAAGATCTGGCGCAGCGCGTCGCCGGGCTGGGTGGTGTGGGCGGGCCAGTCGGGGATGGTGACCCGGCCGCCGGTGACCAGGGTCGCGGCCAGGAACGGCTGGGCGTTGGACAGGTCGGGCTCGACCACGATGTCGCGCCCGAGCAGCGCGCCGGGCGTGACGCGCCAGACGTTCGGCTCGCCGCCGGAGTCGGGGGAGTCCACCTGCGCGCCGGCCGCGCGCAGCATGTCCACGGTCATGCGGATGTGCGGCAGCGAGGGCAGGGTGCGGCCGACGTGGCGCACCTCGACGCCCTGGTTGAAGCGGGGGGCGGACAGCAGCAGCGCGCTGATGAACTGCGAGGACGAGGAGGCGTCGACCTCGACCGGGCCGCCGTCGAGCGAGCCGATGCCGTGCACCGTGAGGGGCAGGCAGCCGCGGCCGTCGTCGTCGATGCGGGCGCCGAGGGAGCGCAGCGCGTCGAGCAGGCCGCGCAGCGGGCGCTGCCGGGCGCGCGGGTCGCCGTCGAAGGAGACCGGCCCCTCGGCGAGCGCCGCCAGCGGCGGCAGGAAACGCATCACGGTCCCGGCGTTCCCCACCTCCACGCGGGCCGGGGCCTGCGGGGTGCCGGGGATGACGCGCCACGCCTCGCCGCGCGCCTCGGGCAGGCCGGTGACGGCGGTTGAGGAGGCCGCGGTCTCCTCGATGCCGATGCCGAGGGAACGCAGCGCCTCGGCCATCAGCAGGGTGTCGCGGGAGCGCAGCGGGCGGCGCAGCCAGCCGGGGTCGGCGGCGAGCGCGGCCAGGATCAGAGCCCGGTTGGTCACCGACTTCGAGCCGGGCACGGTCACGGTCGCGTCCACCCCGCCGGAGGCGAGCGGCGCGGGCCAGAGGGCGGGGTTGTCGCCGAGTGCAGCGCGTTGCTCCGTCATACGACTCACTGTAGTGCGTGACGCTGAGTTAACCGCGAGAAATCAGCGCTCGACCAGCCAGCCGGCGCCGATGGCGAGGCAGGTGAGGGACACGACGAGGAAGAACAGCACCCACAGCAGGCCGGGGAGCCGGGTGAGGCGGGCGAGCTGGTCGGCGTCGGAGTCGCGGGCGGCGCCCCCGCGGCGTTTGCGCTGGAGCTCGATGACCGGGCGCACGCCGCCCAGCAGCAGGAACCACACGACGACGTAGGCGAACGCCGCCTGCACGTCGGGCTCGGTCAGCCAGGAGACGAGGAAGAACGCGGCGCCGGTGACCAGGACGGACAGCACGCCGTAGGCGTTGCGGATCATCACCAGCATGGCCAGCAACAGCGCGATGGCGCCCCACAGCAGGGCGGTGATGCGGCCGGCGGCCAGCAGCGCGGCGCCGCCGAGGCCGAGGAGGGAGGGGGCGGTGTATCCGGCGGCGGCGGTGAGGACCATGCCGAAGCCGGTGGGCTTGCCCCGGGAGACGGTCAGGCCCGAGGTGTCGGAGTGAAGGCGTATGCCCTGCAGGCTGCGGCCGGTGAGCAACGCCACCAGGCCGTGGCCGCCCTCGTGGGCGATGGTGATGGTGTTGCGGGCCAGCCGCCATATGCCGTATGGCCCCGCGACGGCCACGAGCGCGACGCCCGCGGCGAGCAGCACCAGCCAACGCTCCGGCTCCGGCTGGGTCCCCGTGACGCGGTCCCACAGCTCACCGAGATCGGCGGCGTCCACAATGTCCATGGGGTGAGCGACGGGACTCGAACCCGCGGCCACCTGGACCACAACCAGGTGCTCTACCAACTGAGCTACGCCCACCATGACCGGCATCGAATGCCTCGATCGGCCGGTACTGATGGTACATGCTCGCGGGGGCCGCCAGCGCCCGGGTTTATCACACCGCCGGTCGGTGCATCACGTGGTGCGCGGCGATGCGCTTGGCCTCGTCGGAGTCGGGGCCGGGCTGGGGCACGAAGATCGCCTCGCGGTAGTACCGCAGCTCGGCGATGGACTCCTTGATGTCGGCGAGGGCGCGGTGGTTCCCGTTCTTCTCGGGGCTGTTGAAGTAGACGCGCGGGTACCAGCGGCGGGCCAGCTCCTTGACGGAGGAGACGTCGATCACGCGGTAGTGCAGGTGCGACTCCAGGCTCGGCATGTCGCGGGCGAGGAAACCGCGGTCGGTGCCGACGGAGTTGCCGCAGAGGGGGGAGCGGCCCGGCTCGGGGGCGTACTCGCGCACGTACTCCAGCACCCGCTGCTCGGCGTCGGCCATCTCCGCGCCCCCGTCGAGCTCCTCCAGCAGGCCGGAGGAGGTGTGCATGGCGCGAACCACCTCGGGCATCGACACCAGGGCCGAGGCGGGTGGTCGGATGACGACGTCCACCCCCTCGCCGAGCACGTTGAGCTCGGAGTCGGTGACGAGGGCGGCCACCTCGATGAGCGCGTCGTCGGAGAGCGAGAGGCCGGTCATCTCGCAGTCGATCCACACCATGCGATCGTTCATGCGAACAACCTTACGCCGCGCCCCGCCTCGGTGACCTTTCGCGTCCGACCGTTTACGCCCGCGTACCGGCGAAGCCCTGGCCGGGACCCGGCTATGCCCTGTCCGGCCGCGCCCGCTGGCCGGGCAGGCGCGGCGAGAAGCCGTCGGTGGCCGGCTTGCCGCGGCCCGTGGCGGCGTCCTGCTGGCGCGCCCGGTACGCCGCCCGGTAGGCGGCCGGCGAGGCGCCGAGCTGGCGGCGGAAGTGTCCGCGCAGCGCGACCGGCGAGCGGAAGCCGCAGCGGCCGGCGACCTCGTCCACCGAGTAGTCGGAGACCTCCAGCAGCCGCTGCGCCTGGAGCACCCGCTGCGTGATCAGCCACTGCAGGGGAGCGCTCCCAGTCAGGGCACGAAAACGCCTGTCGAAGGTGCGGCGGCTCATGTACGCCCTGGCCGCGAGCGCCTCCACGTCGAACTGCTCGTGCAGGTGCTCCAGCGCCCAGGCGACGACCTCGGCCAGCGGGTCGGCGCCGATGTCCTCTGGTAAAGACCTGTCGAGATGGCGGTGGGGCGCGGCCTCGGTGCCGTTGGTGCCGCGGCGGGGCGGCAGCACCAGGCGGCGGGCGAGGGCGGCGGCGGCCTCCGGGCCGTGGTCCTGGCGCACGATGTGCAGGCACAGGTCGATCCCGGCGGCGGTGCCGGCGGAGGTCAGGATGTCGCCGTCGTCGACGAAGAGCTCCCGGGGGTCGACGTGGACCGACGGGTACCGCTTGGCGAGGGTGGGGGCGTACATCCAGTGGGTGGTGGCGGGGCGGCCGTCCAGCAGCCCGGCGGCGCCGAGGGCGAAGGCGCCGGTGTTCAGCCCGATGATCCGCGCGCCCTCGCTGTGCGCGCGGCGCAGCGCGGCCAGCGCGGCGGCCGGCGGCGGGCCGGTGATGGACCGCCAGGCGGGGACGATGACGGTGCCGGCGCGCGAGACCGCGCCCAGGCCGTAGGGCGCCCGCAGCTCAAGGCCGCCGGTGGTGCGCAGCGGCCCCTCCTCGCCCGCGCAGGCGAGCAGCCGGTAGCGCGGCACCCCCGCATCCTGGCGGTCGACGCCGAAGACGGACAGGGGGATGGAGCTTTCGAACATGGGGCTGCCGCTGAACAGCACCACCGCGACGATCTCTCGGCGGCGCCGGGCGGCGAGCTTGACGGCGGGCTCGGGGCCGTGCGTTGGGTCCTGGCTCATGCTCCTCAGTTCCCTCGGTTCGTCGCATCCTCTCGGTCCTGCACGTTTCCCCCGACGTGATGGCCAAGATCGAATCTACTGTGTCGGATGAGCTCGGCGGGACACATTCATCACTCGGCGCTTAATCGACATGACAACGTGGCGCGAAGCATTCGATCAGGAAGCGTTACACGTGGGAGCAGTTGGGGGAAGTGCGCCTGTCTCAGTCGCAGGTCACCGGCGCTGTGTCCGGAGGGCCGGACGGCCGGGCGCGGCCTGAAGATCCGTCTACCTCTCGTGATGCTCAAGGGGTTGGTGGGGTGGATGTGGAAGGTGTGGCGGGTGTGGGGAAGTTGGCCGAAAATATAACCTGTCAGTCCGGGCGCCGAGTCGGTCATCCCCGGTCATCACGGACGCCGCCGCTGGCCGGGAGCTCCCCGCGCTCCCCGTGCTCCCCGTGCGCCCCTCGTGCCCCCGCCCGTGCCGGTGCGTAGAGGTGCAGAACGCGCCACGGACACCGATGGTCACGCTCCGACAGCAGACGTACCTGAATGTGTACGAAAGCATTGCGCCGCGCGGCGGCCATGCGGCATGCTGCACGGTCAATAGCTTCAGGGATTGAAGCAGTCTCTGGTTCACGCGTTATGTCATCCCGCCGCCGTCGCCGTACCCTGGAAGCTCTGGAGGTCACACCAGTGGAAGCGTCCTCACTGACCCACCGCTGAGGCTCCGATGGCTGGATACGAGTTCCCCGAACCTGCGGATCGCAGGCGACCCAGGCACGTCGTCGATCCGGCGGCCTTCACGCCCGACGCCGACTCCGGCGCCGATCCGGCGGCGGAGGAGCGCACCACGCAGGACCCGGCGTTCCGGCACGGCGTGGTCGTGGGCTTCGACGGCTCCACGTCGAGCGAGCGTGCGCTGGCGTATGCCGTGGGCATGGCCAAGCGCTCCGGCTCCGGCCTGATCATCGTCCACGTGGCCAACCGGCTGCCGACCACCGTGTGGGCCGGCTGCGAGCCGCCCGCCCTCGTCGATGTGCCCGACCACCGCACCGAGGTGCTGGGTCTGGAGCTCGCCTGCGCCGAGCACCTGGCCGACGTGCCCTGGGTGCTCCTGGAGCGCGGCGGAGACATCTGCCACGAGCTGGAGGAAGTCGGCCGGGAGTACGAGGCGGACGCCATCGTGGTGGGCACCACCCATGGCATCCTCGGCCGCCTCTTCGGCTCGGTCTCCGGCCGCCTGGCGCGGCGCGCGCAGCGCCCGGTGGTCGTGATTCCGTGACCGGTCGGTAGACACTCACCGGTCATTCACCAAATAAGCCAGCCGTGAGGGGTGGATTGTGCGCTTGTGATGGGCATAAAGGGGAACAGGCGACTTTGACTTGGGGATGCCTTCGGGCTGACCTCGGGGACTATGGCCGCCCGGCGGGAGGTGACGGACCCGTCGGCGGCTTCTCCAGCCGGCGTAATGGGCGACGCCGGCACCAGATGGCGGCCCCCGGGAGTGCGTTTGGTGGCACGCACTCCGCGGGGGCCGCCGTATCTTTGCCCTTCTTCCCTTCTTCCCTTTTGTCCCTTTGCCCTTCTGCACGATCCTTCGTCCGACTTACTCCACAGTGACCGACTTGGCAAGATTGCGCGGCTTGTCGATGTCGCGGCCGAGCGCCAACGCCGTGTGGTACGCCAGCAGCTGAAGCGGGATGCCCATCAGCACCGGGTCCAGCTCGGGCTCGTTGCGCGGCACCACGATCGTGTCGTCGGCCTTGGGCTGCTCCTGGTGCGCCACCGCCAGGATCCGCCCCTGGCGGGCCTTGATCTCCTCCAGCGTGGCGCGGTTCTTCTCCAGCAGCTCGTCGCCGGGGATGATCGCGACCGTCGGGACGGAGGGCTCGATGAGCGCGAGCGGCCCGTGCTTCAGCTCCGAGGCCGGATACGCCTCGGCGTGGATGTAGGAGACCTCCTTGAGCTTCAGCGACGCCTCCTTGGCGACGGGGAAGCCGCGCACCCGCCCGACGAACATCATGCTCCTGGACTCGGCGAGCCCGGCGGCCAGCGCCGCGATGCGGTCCTCCTGCCGCAGGATCTCCGCGATCTGCTCCGGCAGGCGGCGCAGCCCCTCGATGAGCCGCTTGCCGTCGGCGACCGAGAGGTCACGGATGCGGCCCAGGTGGATGGCGAGGAGCGCGAAGGCGACGGCGGTGTTGGTGAAGCACTTGGTGGAGACCACGCAGACCTCGGGTCCGGCGTGGACGTAGACGCCGCCGTCGGTCTCGCGCGCGATCGCGGAGCCGACGACGTTGACCACGCCGAGCACCATCGCGCCCTTGCGCTTGAGCTCCTGCACGGCGGCCAGGGTGTCGTAGGTCTCGCCGGACTGGCTGACCGCGACGTAGAGGGTGTCGGGGTCGACGACGGCGTTGCGGTAGCGGAACTCGCTGGCGGGCTCGGCGTCGGCCGGGACGCGGGCCAGCTCCTCGATCATCTGCGCGCCGATCAGGCCCGCGTGGTACGCCGAGCCGCAGCCGAGGATCTTCACCCGGCGCATGGCGCGAGCGCCGCGGGCGTCGAGGTTGAGGCCGCCGAGCTTGACCGTGGCGAACCGGTCGTCGATCCGGCCGCGCAGCACCCGGTCCACGGCGTCGGGCTGCTCGGCGATCTCCTTGTGCATGTACGTGTCGTGGCCGCCCATGTCGTAGCTCTCCGCCTCCCACTCCACGGTGGTGGGCGAGGCGGCGGTGCGGGAGCCGTTGTTGGTGTAGGTGCGGTAGTCGTCGGCCTTGAGGGTGGCCATCTCGCCGTCGTCGAGGGTGATGACCTGGCGGGTGTGGCTGACCAGCGCGGCGACGTCGGAGGCGACGAACATCTCCTTCTCGCCGATGCCGAGCACGACCGGGGAGCCGTTGCGGGCGACGACGATCCGGTCGGGGAAGTCGGCGTGGAGGACGGCGATCCCGTAGGTGCCCTCGACGTGTCGCAGCGCCTCGCGGACCTTCTCCTCCAGGGTGGTCGGCTGGGCGCGGGCGATCAGGTGGGCCAGCACCTCGGTGTCGGTCTCCGAGGCGAGCTCGACGCCGTCGGCGGTGAGCTTGGCGCGCAGCTCGGAGCAGTTGTCGATGATGCCGTTGTGGACGACGGCGACCTTGCCCTTGGCGTCCAGGTGCGGGTGGGCGTTGACGTCGTTGGGCGCCCCGTGGGTGGCCCAGCGGGTGTGGGCGATCCCGGCGGTCCCGGCGAAGCGGGCGGGGACGCGCTCCTCGAGCTCGCGGACCCGGCCCTTGTACTTCACGGCCTTGATCCCGCCCGCCCGGCCGCTGGAGTGGATGGCGATGCCGGCGGAGTCGTAGCCCCGGTACTCCAGCCGTTGAAGGCCCTCCAGCAGCAGGGGCGCAACATCACGTTTGCCGATATATCCGACGATCCCGCACATAAAGACTCTGCTCCTTCTCCTGCTGCTGATCTCTTGCTTGTTCCCGGCGGTCGGTGAACGGCGGACGCCGACCGCGCTAGCCGTAGACGATCCGGCGAAGCTGCCGCAGCGACAGCTGCGGTGGCGACACCGCCCGGCGCGGCAGCTCGTCGGCGATCCGGCCGAAGATCGCCTCGTTGCCCATCCCCCGTGCCCGCAGCTCCCGGTGCCGCCGCCGCACGAACTCCTCGACCGTCTCGTCGAAGTACGCCAGCACGTCGAGCACCACCCGCGCGGCCTCGCCGCGCCCGAGCGGCGTGCTGCGCACGAGGTGGTCCACAAGGTCGTCATGACCGTTCGACGTCGAGAGCACCCCCTGATAGTGCTCATCGGCCGCGCGTTTCGCAAGAATTGTGCCCGATATCGGGCACGCGCGTGTCGTTTGGCGCCCGGGCGCGCCGCGGCGGTCAGCCGAAGTCGTCGCCGAACGCCGCGCCGAGGGCCGTGGCGACCAGGGCGGGGAGGTCGGGGACGCCGTCCTCCTGCGCCCAGCGCGTGATCGCGACCTCCATCGCCGCGAGGCAGGTGCTCGCCACCACCCACGTGCGGAACTCTGCCTCGGGGTCGGGGGCGTCGCCCAGCAGGGCGTCGGCGACGGCCTTCTGGGTGGCGTACTGGCTGTCCAGGTGGCGGGCGCGCAGGGCGGGCGTGTCGATCATCAGGCGGAGGCGGGCGAGCAGCAGGTCCCTGCCGGGGGGCTCGGCGGCGATGCGGGCCGCCTCGACCAGGGCCGTGCCGATGCGGCGCACCAGGGGCTCGCCGGCGGGCCGGGCGGCGACGCGGGCGGCGATGAGGGGGTCGTACCGGCCGTGGAGGACCAGGTCTTCCTTGGTCGGGAAGTGCCGGTAGACGGTCATGGGCGACACGCCGGCGGCCGCCGCGACCTCGTTGACGGTGGTCGCGTCGTAGCCGCGCTCGGCGAAGAGCCGCATCGCGTGCGACTGGATGGCCCGTTGGGTCTCCGCGCGGCGGCGCTCGCGCAGGCTTGGCGCCTCGTCCCTCATGTGATAGACACTATCGCAGTGGTAGTCACTAACACATTGGAGGGGTGGGATGGGTGTGGGTGTGGGTATGACGGGCGGCAGGACCGCCGTGGTGACCGGCGCCTCGCGCGGGATCGGGCGGGCCGTCGCGGAACGCCTCGCGGCCGACGGCGCGGACGTCGCCGTGACCTAGCGGCGGGACGAGGCGGCGGCGCGGGAGACGGTCGCGCGGATCGAGCGGGCCGGCGGGTCGGCGTTCGCCGTGCGGGCCGAGCTGGGGGTGGAGGGCGACGTGGACGCCCTGTTCGCGGGCCTGGAGGGCTGGCTGGCCGGGCGGGCGGGCGCTGGAGGACATCCTGGTCAACAACGCCGCCGCCGCGCCGGCCGGGCCGATCGAGACGGACAGCCCGGACGCGTTCGACCGCCTCTTCGCCGTGAACGTGAGGGCACCGTACTTCATCATCCAGCGGGCGCTCCCGCTGATGCGCGACGGCGGGCGCATCGTCACCCTGTCCTCGGTGGCCACCCGCGCGGCCAACCCGGGGCAGACCTCCTTCGCCATGACCAAGGGCGCGGTGGAGACGATGAGCCGGACGCTGGCGAGCGCGCTGGGCGTGCGCGGGATCACGGTGAACGCCGTGGCGCCGGGCGCCACCAGGACCGAGGCGAACGCGGCGCTGTTCGAGGCGCCGGGGACGGAGGAGTTCCTCGCGGGGATGACCGCGCTCGACCGGCTCGGGCGGGCGGAGGACGTGGCCGGCGCCGTGGCGTTCCTCGCCTCCGACGACGGCCGCTGGGTCACCGGCCAGGTCCTCGACGTCAGCGGCGGCCTCCACCTGGGGCTGCGGGGCTCGCAGGGCCCGGCGATGGCGGCCGGGGCATGAAGGCCGGGGCATGACGGCCGCCCGGCTGCGGCCCGCACGCGGCACCGAGGGCGAGTACGCCGCCATCGCCGAGGTGCACCGCCGCGGCGCCGAGCACGACGGGCTCGACCCGCGCTCCGCGCTGGAGCCGGTGCCGAGCGCGGCGGACGTGGCCGAGCGCGCCGGCGCCCTCGCCGATCCCGGCCTCGACCAGCGGGTCGTCGAGGCCGGCGGCCGGCTCGTCGGCCACGTGTACGTGGTGTGGTGGCCCGAGGAGGACGGCACCCGGGTCTTCCTGCACCGCGGCTGTCTGCTCCCGGAGTTCCGGGGGCGGGGCATCGGCACCGCCATGCTGGGCTGGGCCGAGCGGCGCGCCCGCGCGATGGCCGCGAGCCTGCCGCCCGGCCGCGACGTGCTGGGCGGCAACGCGGCGCGAAGGGAGACCGCCGCCACCTCGCTGCTGCTCGACCACGGGTACGCGCCCGCGCTGCGCCTGGGCGAGTACCGGTACCGGCTGCCGGGCGGCGCGCCCGTCGCGGAGCCGCACGGCACCGGCGTGCGGGCCGCGACGACGGACGAGGAGTACGCCGCGCTGTGGGAGCTGATCGAGGTCAGCTACCGGGGACGGCCCGGCATCCCGCTGGGTACCGAAGCCCACCGGCGGCGTTTCGTCGAGCGCGCGCGCTCCATGACCTGGCTGGCGGCGTGGGACGGGGCGGCACCGGTCGGCTGCACCGGCCTCGCCGTCGACGAGGACGCCGCGCCGCGCGCCCGGATCATGGAGCTGTCCGTTCACCCCGCCCACCGACGCCGCGGCATCGGCCGGGCCCTGCTGCTGCACGGCCTGAGCGTGGCACGTGCGCGGAACGCCGCCGAGGTGAGGCTGTGGACCAACCTCGAGGGCCCGCAGCGCGCGTTCGAGCTGTACGAGGACGCCGGCTTCCGGCAGGTCGCGGAGTTCGTCCGCTACCGGCGGGCTCTGGAGCCCGGTCCTCACCGGCACGCGGCCGCGTAAGGTCGCCACACCCGCGCCGCCGGGGTTACACGATGTCGCCCGGGTGTCAGTGGCGAGCGCCATCATGGGGATCAAGGCCAGTCACCGATGTCGCAGGGAGCCAGCCATGTCCGTTCGTCGCGTCATGCCCGACATCCGCTCCGAGGCGTTCGCGGAGAGCCGGGACTTCTACGGCCTGCTCGGTCTTGAGGAGGTCATGAACCTGGGCTGGGTCATGACGCTCGCCTCGCCCTCGAATCCCACCGCGCAGGTCACCTTCATGCGCCACGACGCGACCGCGCCCGTCGTGCCCGACATGAGCGTCGAGGTGGCGGACGTGGACGCGGCGTACGCGGCGATGCGCGACAGCGGCGCGGAGATCGTGCACGAGCTGCGGGACGAGGAGTGGGGCGTGCGCCGGTTCTTCGTGCGGGATCCGAACGGGCGCGTGGTGAACGTGCTGGGGCACCGGATATGACGGAGAGCCGCTACGGGAGAGGCGTCGCCTTCGTGCCCCGAGCGCGGTAGCGGAGGTGGACGACGCCGCCCGCGAAGCGGCGTTCGTCCAGCAGGTCGAGGGTGACGCGCACGCCGTCGGGGAGGAACGGCTTGCCGCCGCCGACGACGATCGGGTTGAGGAAGAGGTGGTACTCGTCGACGAGGCCCGCCGCGATGGCGCGAGCGGCGAGGGCAGGGCCGCCGATGGCGATGTCGCGGGTGGCCGTGGTCTTGAGGCGGCGGATCGCCTCGGGGTCGAAGCGCCGCTCGATCCGGGTGCGGGCGGTGGAGGGCGCCTGAAGGGTGGTGGAGTAGACGATCTTGTCGGCGGCCTGCCACAGCTCGGCGAAGTCGCGCATGAGGGGCGACTGTCCGGCGAGGGAGGGGTCGGTCTCCCAGCCGGTCATCACCTCGTACATGCGGCGTCCGTAGACGTGGGTGCCGACGGACCGGGTCAGGTCGTTGACGAAGGCGTGGACCTCCTCGTCCGGCATGCTCCAGTCGAACCTGCCGGACGGGTCCTCGATGTAGCCGTCGAGGGACGTGATCCCCGTGTAGATCAGCTTGGCCATGCGTCTCAGTGTGCCCCGTCGCAGCAGCTGTCGCGGCGCATGCGGTGACCGACCACCTCCCAGTCGTGCAGGGCCTCGGCCGTCACCTCGGCCTCGTCGAAGGAGGCGATCAGCTCGGACTGCCGGAAGGGCGTGCCGCCACGCAGGACGGACTCGGTGCGCACGAGAGCGTCGAAGTCGGTGAAGGGGTCGCCGTCGACGATGGTGGCGTCGGCGAGCCTCCCCTCGGTGAGGGTGCCGAGGTCGGCGTCGGCGCCGAAGACGCGGGCGGGCAGCAGCGTCGCGGTGCGCAGGGTCTCGGCCGGGGTCAGGCCCGCGCGGTGGAGAGCGCGCAGGGCGAGGTGGAGGTGGAGTCCGACGGGGACGAGGGGCTGGTCGGTACCGAGGGCGACCAGGCCGCCGCCGGCGAGGATGCGGCGGTAGATCGCGGTCTCGGTGTCGAGGGAGGCCAGCTCGGCGGCGGTCGGCGGCGTGCCTGCGCGGGTGCGGACGCTGGCGACGTCCCACGGCGGCATGAGGGTGGTGACGCGGGAGTCGTCGGCGAGCGCGGGGTCGGCGCCGAGCAGGGCCAGCGCGGTGAACGGGGTGGCGATGAGGTGGAACGCGGCGCCCGCGGCCGTGTAGATCTCGGTGAGGTCGGCGTACGCCTGCCCGGTGGCGGTGGTGGCGTGGCCGAACTCCAGGCGCTGCGTGGCCTGGAGGTGGGTGGTCAGGTCCTGGCCGAGCTGCACGCCGGGGGTGCACAGGTGGCTGCCGCTGCGTACGCCGAGCTCGTCGTGGGCGAACGCCGCGGCCTCGGCCATCAGCCAGCCGGGGGCGCGGACGTAGGTCTTGACGAAGTCCCAGTCCAGGGCCTTCGCGCGGTCGAGGGAGCGGTGCAGTCCCTCGGGCGTGCGGTGGGCGCGGCCCATGCTGTACGCCACGCGGGAGCCGTCGAGGAGTTCGCCGGTGGCCAGCAGGCGGGGTCCGGCGAGGTCGCCGGCGGCGACGGCCTCGCGGATGCGGGCCTGTTCGTAGGCGAAGCCGCCGAGGGAGACGGCTGTGGTGATGCCGTAGGCGAGCTGGAGCGCGGTCTGACGGCCGCCGTACATGTACTGGTAGGGGTGGGTGTGGGAGTCCCACAGGCCCGGGATCACGGTCTTGTCGGAGGCGTCGACGCGGTGGGCGGCGGCGCGGCCGGGGCGGTGGGGCTCGACGGCGGTGACGCGGCCGCCGCGGATGATCACGTCGGCGTCGTCGAGGACCGCGTCGCCGGTGCCGTCCCACAGGCGCCCGGCGTGCAGCACGGTGGTGTCGGGCGCGGGCGGGCGGCGGTAGGTGAGGCGCAGCGGGACGGTGCGCGGGGCGCCGCCGTCGACGGAGACCGTGCGCAGCGTGCCGGCGGAGAGGTAGAGGAGGGTGCGGGAGTCGCCGGACCAGGTGGGGTGGTCGGCGGCCTCGGTGGTGAGGCGGCGGGGCGGGCCGTCCGGCGTTCCGTCGGGCTGGACGGGGAGGAGGTACAGCGCGGAGTCGGCGATGACGGCGAGGTGGCGGCCGTCGGGGGACCAGGCGGGGCCGGAGGCGAAGCGGTCGGAGAGGGAGGCGTGGGGCTCGAGGGCGTGGAGGGCGTAGGAGCCGGTGTCGGCGTTGACGACGCGGATGAGGTTGTAGCCCTCGCGGAAGCGCTGGTTGAGGCGGTTGCGGTCGACGAGGGCGAGGTGGCGGCCGTCGGGGGACCAGCTCGGCGCGCCCGGCAGGCCGTTGGCGCCGACGGGCGTGGCGAGGGTGCGTTCCTCGCCCGTGGCGAGGTCGCGGAGGAGGAGGTTGCCGGAGAGGTCGAGGCAGGCGAGGCGGGTGCCGTCCGGGGAGAGCGCGGGATACATGCGGCCGCCGGTGGCGAGCACGGTGTCGGAGTTGGTGGCCAGGTCGCGTCGGTGGACGGCGAAGAGGCCGTCGCCGTCGGTGCCGTCGTCGAGGGAGTAGAGGAGGGCGCGGCCGTCGGGGGTCCAGGCGGGGGCGGTGACGTAGCGGGTGGCGGCGGCCTGGAGGACCTTGCGCGGGGCGCCGTGGCCGGAGACGGGCGCGGTCCACAGGGCGTTGAGGGCGACGAACGCCACGCGGCGGCCGTCCGGGGAGAGCACGGGCTGCTGCACGCCGCGCACGTCGTGGCGGCCACCGGTGGCGAGGTCGTAGGGCTTGACACGGTAGCGGGGGCGTTCGACGGGGAGGGTCGCGGTGAAGGGGATCTCGGCGGAGGCGTCGGGGTCGCTGGGGGCGTTGGGGGCGTTGGGGCGGAGGATGCGGAACTGGCCGCCGGCGGTGAGGAGGAGCTCGTCGCGGGAGATCCAGCGGGGCGGGACGGGCAGCACGCCGCCGTCCACGGGGACGGGCTCGCCGTCGACGACGAGGGTGCAGCTGGCAGCCGGTGCGGCGGTGGTGCGGAGGTAGGCGAGGCGGCCGTCGGGCGAGACGGCCGGGGTCATCAGCTGGGCGGTGGCGGGCCCGGCGTCGGTGTGCTCGGTGGTGACGGGGCCGGCGCCGTCGGCGGGGGCCGAGGCGATGGTGCGGGAGGCCAGGGTCGGGGTGCCGGTGGTGGTGAGGGAGCCGCGGACGAACAGCAGGCGTCGGCCGTCCGGGGACCAGGCGGGGTCGAAGTCCTCGTGCCAGCCGTCCTGGAGGGGGCCGTCCTGGCCGGGGACGCCGGTGACGCGGGTGAGTTCGCCGGTGCGGACGTCGACGACCCAGATGCGGTAGGGGCTGCCCGCGACGGTGTCGCCGCCGCGTTCTGAGGCGAACGCGATGCGGGTGCCGTCCGGGGACCAGGCGGGGCCGCGGGCGTCGAACGGGCCGTCGGTGAGCTGGCGCAGGCCGGTGCCGTCGGGGCGCAGCGTCCAGATGTGGAAGCCGCCGCCCTGGTAGGCGGCGACGGCGAGCGTGCGGCCGTCGGGGGAGAAGACGGGGCGGGTGGGTTCGAGGTCGGGCGGGGTGAGGGGGGTGGCCTCGCCGCCGTCGCGGGGGATGGCCCACAGGATGTTCTGCACCTCGGCGACGAGGAGGTCACCGGAGGGGGAGAGCGTGGCCGAGCCGTTGGTGGCTGCAGTGAACCGGAGGTGGGCAGGGGAGAGAGTGAGGGAGCGGGTGCCGGTGGTCGCGGCGTCCGCGGTGGCGGCGGGCGCGAGGGCGGAGACAGCGGCGGAGGTCGCGGCGGTGGCGGCGGTGGCTTGGAGGAAGGTGCGGCGGGAGAGTTCGGTGCTCAGCGGAGGCTCCAAGGTCCGGCGTGCGGGTGGTGGAAGTGGGGGGAGCAGGGGGCGGCGGCGCCAGAACGGCCGTGCGGCGCTGCCGCCCCCTGCTGGTCAGCGGCGGTTGGGGTACGCCGCCGTCACTTCTACCTCAACGAGCCAGCCCGGAACCGCCAGCGAGGGGATCTCGATGGTGGCTCGGGCGGGGCGGGCGTCGTTGGGGACGAGGGGCTCCTCGGGTGCGGAGGTGCCCATGGGGACGGGGATGACCTCGTGGCTGGCCAGGTCGATGTTGGCGAAGTACTGCCGGTAGGCGCGGTTCCAGCCCGCGTAGTCGGCGGTCTCCTCGCCGGGCGGGGCGACGAGGTAGCACTTCATGGTGATGACGTCCTCGGGCTTGACGCCCGCCGCCTGGAGGTTGTTGACGATGTTGCGCAGCACCACCAGGGCCTGGGCCTCGGTGATGGTGACGCCCTCCTTGCCCTCGGTGAGGGCGGGGTCGGTGTAGCTCTCGGGCGAGCCGGCCGGGGCGCCGGGGTTGAGGGCGGTGGGGCCGAGGCCGCTGCTCTGATAGATGGCGACCTCGCCGCCCATCGCCACGCCGTTGGCGATGGCGGGGTTGCTGTTGCCCTCGGGCAGCATGACCCTGACCTCGTGGTCGCGGGGGGACCACCAGTCGCGGCCCTCGGCGACGGCCGCGCCGCCCGCCAAGAGGGTGAACGCCGCCGCGAGCGAGCCGAGCACCTTGGCGCGGCGGCTCATCGGCGTAAGGCGTGTCATCGGCGTAAGGCGTGTCATCGGCGTCAGCGTCGGGAGCTTCATGCGGCCATCACCCTTTCGTGGATGTCCGTGACGACCTTGCGGGCGGAGGTGAACGCCCCGTGCTGCCAGGCGATGACGTGGCTGAGCCAGTCGCCGGCGAAGTAGACGTGGCCGGCGGGCTCGTTGAGCAGCCGGTACTCCGGGCCGTTCTGGTCCGGCCAGCCGACCCAGCCCGCCTCGATGAACGGGGTGCGGTGCCAGGCCACGGAGAAGGCGGCGGCCAGTTCGGTGCGGTACTTCTCGCCGTGGATCGCGACGCCGCGGCTGATCGCGCGCTCGACGCGCTGCGGGTGCGGCAGGTCGCTGTACGCGGTGGCGTTGGGCCCGAAGTTGTAGTAGCCGATCAGGGTGCCGCGGCGGCCGTGGTAGCCGTAGGACGGGTACCAGATGGTGGACAGGTCCATGTCGGTCGGGGTGATGCCGCCGTAGATGTGCTCGTCCTTCTCCCACCAGCGGCTCTTGTACTCCAGGCCGATCTTGCCGACGGCCTGGGGCGCGGCGTAGCGCAGCGCGGCGGTGACGTCGGAGCCGAGGTTGTGGTTGAGGCGGGACAGGACCATGGGCGGCATCGCGGCGACGACGAAGTCGGCGCGCTCGGTGGCGGTGCGGCCCTGGGAGTCCTTCCAGGTGACCTCGGCGCCGTTGTCGAGGTTGGTGACGGCGGTGACCTCGGCGCCGTACGTGATGCGGCGGCGGCCGACGGCCTCGGCGAGGGCGTACGGGATGGCGTCCATGCCGCCGACCGGCTGGAACATCAGCATCGCCTGGTCGTAGCCGAACTCGAAGGAGAAGCGCTGCCCGAGCCCGCTGGCGATGACGTCGGAGAGGGAGGGCGGCGGGCCGAGGACGGTGCCCTCCTCGAAGGCGGCGCCGGGCTCGGCGGAGTACCCGCGCCGGTCGGTGCCGGCGTAGGCCCAGCTGTCGGCGCGGCCCTTGATGGCGCCGAAGTTCTGGAGGAACGCCAGCAGCCGCTCCTTGTCCTCCGCGGTGAGCTCGGCGTCCAGCGCGCCCTGGTCGGTGGCCTTGGCCAGCAGCTCGGAGACGTACCCGTAGACGTCGGCCTTGGCGGTGCGCCACCGCACGGGCTGTCCGGCGAGGGAGCCGGGGCTGTTCTGGTGGTAGATGTAGGCGTTGGCGTTCTGGTTGGTGAAGACCTCGAGGGGGACGCCGAGCTCGCGGCAGTACTCCATGGTCACGTGGGACTGCGGCAGCCGGGCGGGCCCGGCGTTCATGTACTGGCCCCGGGAGAACGAGGCGGTCTGGGTGCGGCCGTCGAGGTCGGTCAGGGTGGTGCCGCCGCGCACGGTCCAGTTGCGGCCGCCGGGGCGGTCCTTGGCCTCCAGGATCGTGCAGTCGTATCCGGCCTTCCCGAGTTCGTAGGCCGTCGCGAGGCCGGCTATGCCGGCGCCGAGTATGACGACCTTCCTGCCGCCGCGCCCGCTGAGCGTGAAGTCGCCGCGCTGGGGCGGGCGGTACGCCTCGGCCCGCGCGTCGGGGACCGGGGCGAGCCCCAGGGCGCCCATCGCGGAGTACAACATTCCGGCGCCGCCTGCGACTCCTACCGATCGCAGGAAACCGCGGCGGGTAGCGTCCGCCACCATCTATGCCCTCCTTGCCCGCGACTCGCGGGCAGGCCGGAGTCGCGTGTTGTGAACAATCCGGTTGTGCCTCGTGGTGAGGGTGTTGACCGGATGAACAAGCAACACGAGACTCCGGCAGGAGTGTTACGTGCGCATACCCATGGCGTATCCGTGTCATGAGCAAGCAAAGGTGGGCAACGAGCGGCAACCGTCATATAACGGTCGGCGACGACGGACGCCCCCGCGCGGGGGGCGCCGGCGGCGTCAGCCCAGCGCGGCGAGGCCGAGCTCGCGGGCGATCAGCATGCGCTGCACCTCGCTGGTGCCCTCGCCGATCTCCAGGATCTTGGCGTCGCGCCACATGCGGGCGACCGGATACTCGTTCATGAAGCCGTACCCCCCGTGGATCTGGGTGGCCTCGCGGGCGTTGGTGACCGCCACGTCGGAGGAGTGGAGCTTGGCGATGGCGGCCTGCTTCTTGAACGGCTCCCCCGCCAGCATCCGGCTGGCGGCGTCGCGCCACGCGAGGCGGGCGGTGTGGGCGCGCGCATCCATGTCGGCGAGCTTGAACTGGATGGCCTGGTTGGCCCCGATGGGGCGGCCGAAGGCGATGCGGGCCGCGGCGTACCGCAGCGACTCGTCCAGGCAGCCCTGGGCCAGGCCGGTGGCCAGCGCCGAGATGGCGATGCGGCCCTCGTCGAGCAGCGACAGGAACTGGGCGTACCCGCGGCCCTCCTCGCCGAGCAGGTTGGCGGAGGGGACGCGCACGTCGGAGAAGGACAGCTCGTGGGTGTCCGAGCAGTTCCACCCCACCTTGGAGTAGGGCGGGGCGATAGTCAGGCCGGGGGTGGGGACGGGCACGAGGAGGGTGGAGATGCGGGGGGCGCCGTCCTCGGCCCGGCCGGTGACGGCGGCGACGGTGACCAGGCCGGTGATGTCGGTGCCGGAGTTGGTGATGAAGCTCTTCGTGCCGTTGATCACCCACTCCTCGCCGTCCCGGACCGCCGTGGTGCGCAGGCCGCCCGCGTCCGAGCCGCAGTCGGGCTCGGTCAGGCCGAAGGCGGCGAGCATCTCCCCCGCGCACAGCCGGGGCAGCCACTGGCGCCGCTGCTCCTCGGTGCCGAAGCGGAGGATGGGCATGGCGCCGAGGGAGACGCCGGCCTCCAGGGTGACGGCGAGGGAGGAGTCGACGCGGGCGATCTCCTCGATGGCCAGGCACAGCGCCAGGAAGTCGCCGCCCATGCCGCCGTGCTCCTCGGGGAAGGGCAGGCCGAACAGGCCCATCTTGCCCATCTCGCGGACGATCTCGTACGGGAAGGCGTGCCGCTCGTAGTAGTCGCCGATGGCGGGGGCGATCACCTCGTGGGCGAACGCCTCCACGGTGCGGCGCAGCTCCTCGTGTTCCGGGGTGAGGCGGTGGTCCAGGGACATGTCAGCTCTCCTTGTGGGAGGTCCGGGTGTGCCGGGAGGTCCGGGAGGTGCCGGGGTCGCGGGTGAGCGCCCGGACGGTGCGGGACGGGCTGGGCCGCCCGAGGTGGCCGGCCAGCCACTCGCTGGTGGCGGTGAGCCGGCCGAGGTCGACGCCGGTGTCGATGCCGAGGCCTGCCAGCATCCACAGCAGGTCCTCGGTGGCGAGGTTGCCCGTAGCGCTCTTGGCGAACGGGCAGCCGCCGAGGCCGCCGGCCGAGGCGTCGACGGTGGTGACGCCGTGCCGCAGGGCGGTGAGGGTGTTGGACAGGGCCTGGCCGTAGGTGTCGTGGAAGTGGACCGCGAGGCGGGAGGCGCGGATGCCCGCCTCGTCGAGGGCGGTGAGCAGGGCCGCGACGTGGCCGGGGGTGGCGACGCCGATGGTGTCGCCCAGGCTGAGCTCGGCGCAGCCCATCTCGTGCAGGCGGCGGGCGACGGCGACGACCCGCTCGACGGGGACCGGACCCTCCCAGGGGTCGCCGAAGCACATCGACAGATAGCCGCGGGAGGGAACGCCGGAGGCGGCGGCGCGGGCCACCACCGGCTCGAACATGGCCAGGGCCTCGTCGACCGAGCGGTTGAGGTTGGCCCGGGAGAAGGACTCGGTGACGCTGGCGATCACGGCGATCTCGCGGGCGCCCAGCTCCAGCGCCCGGTCCAGGCCGCGCTCGTTGGGAACCAGCACGGGCAGCCGGTGGGTGCCGCCGAGGTCGGCCAGCAGCGGGAAGAGGGCGTCGGCGTCGGCGAGCTGGGGGACCAGGCGCGGGTGGACGAAGCTGGTGGCCTCGATCGTGGTGAGCCCGGCGGCGGCCAGCCGGTGGATGAACTCGGCCTTGACCTCGACCGGGACGATGGCCCGCTCGTTCTGCAGGCCGTCGCGGGGGCCGACCTCGTGGACGCGGACGCGGACGGGCAGGCCCTCGGCCGGAACGGTCATGGGCAGCGCGGGCGAACGCGCGGGCTCGGGCTCGGGCTCGCGGGTCATGGCGCGGCCTCCTCACCGGTGTCCGGGGCGACGACCGCGAGGAGCTGGTCCATGGCGACGGTGGATCCGGCCGTCACGTCCAGCTCGGTGACGGTCCCGGCGTGCGGGGCCGCGATGACGTGCTCCATCTTCATCGCCTCGACGACCATCAGGCTCTGACCGGCCGTCACCCGCTCGCCGACCGAGGCCTTGACGATGGTGACGGTGCCGGGCATGGGCGCCGTGAGGCTGTCCACGCCCGCCGGCCCGCGGGCGCCGGCGGCGACCGGGTCGTGGTCGCGCAGGTGCCACGCCTCGCCGTCCCGACCCAGCCACCGCCCGGCGGCGCCCGGATCGGCGGCGTGGTGGAAGGCGTGGCTGGTGCCCGCGTACTCGAGGACGACGGCGGCGGGGCCGGAGCGGGTCAGCCGGGCCGGGACGGGCTCGCCGTCGCCGACGCGGACCTCGGCGGCCCCGGCGCGCTCGCGCACCCGCACGGTGACCGGCTCCCCGCCCGCCGCCCGCAGGTGGTGCGGGGTCCAGGCCGCCTCGCCGCCGAGCCGCCAGCCGGAGGCGGCGGCGAACGGGTCGGTCCACGCCCCCGCCCCCGCCCCTGGCCCAGCGGGACCGGCCGCCGCGTGCCGCAGCAGCGCGGTGGCGGCGTACGCCTCGTCCGGCACCGGCGGCGGCAGCAGCGCGGCGGCGGCCCGCTCGACCAGTCCTGTGTCGAGCCGCCCGGCCGCCACGTCCGGGTGGGCGAGCAGGCGGCGCAGGAAGCCGGTGTTGGTGCCCACGCCGAGGACGGCGGTGCGGGCCAGGGCCGCGCGCAGCCGCCGCAGCGCGGTGGCGCGGTCCGGGCCGTGCGCGACGACCTTGGCCAGGAGCGGGTCGTACGCCGTGCCGACCTCGGTGCCCTCGGCGAGGCCCGAGTCCACGCGGACGCCCTCGCCGGACGGCTCGCGCAGCAGCCGGACCGTGCCGGTGGCGGGGAGGAAGTCGACGCCGCCCGCGCCGCCGTCGCCCGCTCGCGGGACCTCGGCGTAGACCCGGGCCTCGACGGCGTGGCCGGTGAAGGTGATCTCCTGCTGGCCGAAGGGCAGCGGCTCCCCCGCCGCCACGCGCAGCTGCCACTCCACCAGGTCCAGGCCCGTGATCAGCTCGGTGACGGGGTGCTCGACCTGGAGGCGGGTGTTCATCTCCATGAAGAAGAACCCGGCGGGGTCGTCGCCCGGGACGATGAACTCCACGGTGCCGGCGCCCCGGTACCCGCAGGCGCGGGCCGCCCGCACCGCCGCCCGCCCCATCGCCTCGCGCGTGGCCGGATCCAGCAGCGGGCTCGGGGCCTCCTCGACGATCTTCTGGTGGCGGCGCTGGAGCGAGCACTCGCGCTCCCCCAGGTGAAGCACCGAGCCGTGCCCGTCGGCGAGGATCTGCACCTCGATGTGGCGGGGGCGGTCGATCCAGCGCTCGACGAGCAGCGTGTCGTCTCCGAACGCGGCCCGCGCCTCGCGCCGGGCGGCGGCGATGTGCTCCTCCAGCGAGCCCGGCGAGCCCGGCGGGCCCAGCTCGCGCACCAGCCGCATGCCCTTGCCGCCGCCGCCCGCCGAGGGCTTGAGCAGCAGCGGGGGGCCCAGCGCACGGGCGGCCTCCGCCAGCCTCTCTCCGTGCGCCCCGGGCACCACCGGGACGCCCGCGGCCCCGACGGCCTCCTTGGCCCGGATCTTGTCCCCCATCAGCTCGATCGCCGACGCCGGCGGGCCGACGAACTCCAGCCCCGCGTCGGCGACGGCGCGGGCGAAGCCGGCGTTCTCCGCCAGGAAGCCGTACCCGGGGTGGACGGCCTGGGCGCCGGTGCGGCGGGCGGCCTCCAGCAGCGCGCCGGGCGAGAGATACCCCTCGACGCGGACGGCGGCGTCGGCCTCCCTCACGTGCCGGGCGGCGGCGTCGGCCGCAGTGAAGACGGCGACGGCGGCCAGCCCCAGGCGGCGCAGCGTGCGGATGACGCGGACGGCGATCTCACCCCGGTTCGCGACGAGCACGGTGTCGAACATCGTCCTGCGGCTCCCCTCACATCAGGCCTCGCATCGGGCCACGTACGTCTCACATCCGGAAGACGCCGAACCGGGGCGCGGCCGGGTCCCGCTCGGGCAGCGGCGCGTTGCCGCAGACCGTGAGGGCGAGGCCGAGCACGGTGCGTGTCTCCAACGGGTCGATAACCCCGTCATCCCATAGACGTGCGGTCGCGTAGATTGCGTTGCCCTGAGTCTCGTATTGATTACGGATCGGAGTCCTGAACGCCTCTTCCTCCTCCGCGCTCCACCGCTCGCCCCGGGCCCCGAGCTGGTCGCGGCGTACGGTGGCGAGCACGGCCGCGGCCTGCTCGCCGCCCATCACCGAGATCTTGGCGTTCGGCCACATCCACAGGAACCGCGGCCCGTACGCCCGGCCGCACATCGAGTAGTTGCCCGCGCCGTACGAGCCGCCGATGACCACCGTCAGCTTCGGCACCCGGGCACAGGACACGGCGGTGACCATCTTCGCGCCGTGCTTGGCGATGCCGCCCGCCTCGTAGTCGCGGCCGACCATGAAGCCGGAGATGTTCTGCAGGAAGAGCAGCGGCACCCCGCGCTGGTCGCACAGCTCGATGAAGTGCGCCCCCTTGAGCGCCGATTCCGAGAACAGGATGCCGTTGTTGGCGACCACGCCCACCGGGTGGCCGTGGATGCGGGCGAAGCCGGTGACCAGCGTCGTCCCGTAATCGGCCTTGAACTCCTGGAAGCGGGAGCCGTCCACGATCCGCGCGATGACCTCGCGGACGTCGTACGGCGTGCGCGGGTCGGCCGGCACCACCCCGTAGAGCCCGGCGGGGTCCACGGCGGGCTCCTCGGCCGGCTCGACCGGCCAGGGCAGGCCGTCGCCGCTCGCGGCCGGGGAGGCGGGCAGGGTGGCGACGATGTTCCGCACGATCCGCAGCGCGTGGGCGTCGTCCTCCGCGAGGTGGTCGGCGACCCCGGAGACGCGGGCGTGCAGCTCGCCGCCGCCCAGCTCCTCGGCCGTCACCACCTCACCGGTCGCGGCCTTCACCAGCGGCGGGCCGCCCAGGAAGATCGTGCCCTGGCCGCGCACGATGACCGCCTCGTCGCTCATCGCCGGGACGTACGCCCCGCCCGCGGTGCAGGAGCCCAGCACGGCGGCGATCTGCGGCACGCCGGCGGCCGAGAGGCGGGCCTGGTTGTAGAAGATGCGGCCGAAGTGCTCGCGGTCGGGAAAGACCTCGTCCTGGAGCGGAAGGAAGGCGCCGCCGGAGTCGACCAGGTAGAGGCAGGGCAGCCGGTTCTCGAGGGCGATCTCCTGGGCGCGCAGGTGCTTCTTGACCGTCATCGGGTAGTAGGTGCCGCCCTTGACGGTGGCGTCGTTGGCGAGGATCAGGGCGTGGCGGCCGTGGACGCGGCCGATGCCCGCGATGACGCCGGCGGCCGGGGCCTGGCCGTCGTACATGCCCTCGGCGGCGAGCGGGGCGATCTCCAGGAAGGGCGAGCCGGGGTCGAGCAGGGCGTCGACCCGGTCACGGGGCAGCAGCTTGCCGCGCGCGGTGTGGCGGGCGCGGGCGCGCTCGCCACCGCCGAGGCGGGCCGCCGCCAGCCGCTCGCGCAGCCGGGCGGCCAGCTCGCGGTGGGCGGCCTCGTTGGCCTGGTACGCCTCGGACGCCGGATCGGCGGTGCTGGTCAGCAACGGTGCCTGCCGCATGCTCCCAAGGTTAACGCTCGCTAACCTGGCTGTCTACAATGAGGCCATGAGCCCACGCCCCCACACGCCGGCCACCGATGCCACCGATGCGACGGCCGCCACCGCCGCCAGCGGCGCGAGCGGCGTCACCCCGCGCCGGGCGCAGATCCTGCGGGAGGCCTCGCGGCTCTTCGCCGAGCGCGGCTTCCACGGCGTCGGCGTCGACGAGATAGGGGCCGCCGTCGGCATCAGCGGGCCCGCGCTCTACCGGCACTTCGCGGGCAAGGACGCCATGCTGGCCGAGCTGCTGCTCGGGATCAGCGTCCGGCTGCGGGACGGCGGGCTGCGCCGCGTGGAGGAGGCGCGGACCGGCGGGCTGCCGCCGGCGGCGGCGCTGGACTCGCTGATCGCCGGGCACATCGACTTCGCCCTGGACGACCGGGCGCTGATCACCCTGCACGACCGCGAGCTGAACCGGCTGCCGGACGCGGACCGCAAGCGGGTCAGGCAGCTCCAGCGGCAGTACGTGGAGCTGTGGGTCGAGGTGGTCCTCGCCGTGTACCCGGGGCTCGTGGAGGACGAGGCGCGCGCCTGCGTCCACGCCGTCTTCGGCCTGCTGAACTCAACCCCGCACCTGGCGAGGCCCGGCACCCTGCCGGATCGGGACCGCACGGCGGCGTTGCTCCACCGCCTGGCGCGCGGCGCGTTCGCGGCGGCGGAGGAGGCGTAGCCGTGCCGGAGACGCCTGAGACGCGGAAGACGCGGGAGACGCGGGAGATCAGCGTGAGCTTCGCGCCCGAGCTGCGGCCGCTGGCCGCCGCACCCGAGCGGCGGGCCCGGGTGGACGGGATCTCGACGCTCGGGCACGTCGTGGAGTCGCTGGGTGTGCCGCTCACCGAGGTGGGGCGTCTGGAGGCGGACGGCCACGAGGTGCCGGTCACGCACGTGCCCTCGCCGGGCGAGTCGGTGCGGGTCGCCGCCGTCACCCGCCCGCAGCGGGTTCCGGGCGCGCCGCTGCGCTTCCTGCTCGACGTGCATCTGGGCAGGCTGGCCCGGTGGCTGCGGCTGCTGGGGGTCGACGCGGCGTACTTCAACGCCGACATCGGCGACGCGGCGCTGGCCGCGCGCTCGGCGGCGGAGCGGCGGGTGCTGCTCTCCCGCGACCGGGGGCTGCTGCGGCGCCGCGAGCTGTGGGCCGGGGCGTACGTCTACAGCGACCGTGCGACGGAGCAACTGCGCGACGTCCTGGGCCGCTTCGCGCCCCCGCTCGCGCCGTGGACGCGCTGCACGGCCTGCAACGGGCGGCTGCGGCCGGTGGAGAAGGAGACGGTGGTGGCGCGCCTGGAGCACGGGACGCGGCGCACGTACGACGTCTTCGCGCGGTGCGCGGAGTGCGGGCAGGTGTACTGGCGCGGCGCGCACCACGCGCGGCTGGCCGGGATCGTGGACGAGGCGATGCGCGACTTCGGCGGGGCGGGTGGCGAGACGTGACGGGGTGACGGCCGGTCAACGGCGTTCCTCCCGTTGACCGGCCGTCAGCCTCAGCCGTCACGCCGTCACGCCGTCAGCTCCTGGCGGAGCGCGTCGCGCAGGCGGGCGGCGCGGTCGGCGACCTCGGCCGGGCCCAGCTCGATGGCGCGGGTGCACCAGTCGCCGCCCTCGGCAAGGTCGCCGCGACGCGACGCCAGCAACGCCAGCCTCAGCGCGGCGCGGCCGTGCCCGGCCTCGGCGGCGCGGGTCCACCACAGCGCCGCCTCCGGCTCGCTGCCCTCGCGCGCCAGCAGCAGCCCGAGGTTGAACGCGCCGTTGCGGCTGCCCGCCTCGGCCGCGGCCCGGTACCAGCGGGCCGCCTCCACCACGTCGCCGCGGGCGGCGGCGCACATGCCGAGCCGGACCTGCGCCCGGCGGTGGCCGCGATGGGCGGCGTGGGCGTACCAGCGCTCGTGCTCCGGCACGGCGTCTGCACCGACGCCGGTGCCGACGCCGACGCCGGCCTCCGCCTCGGCCCCGGCGTCGGCCTCCGCACCAGCACCAGCACCAGCACCAGGGCTTGTTCCCGCACCAGCACCCGCGCCCGCATCCGGGACCGCGACGACGACCGCCGGGGCCTTCGCGCCCACGCCCGTGCCGGTGTCCGCCACCTCGCCGGGAACGGGCGGGCCGGCGCCCGAACCCCGCTCCAGCACCACGGCCAGCCGGAAGGCGCCCTCCACGCTGCCGCCCTCGGCGGCCCGGCGCAGCTCCCGCTCGGCCCGGCGCTGGTCCGCCTCGCCCTCGCCGTCGCGCAGCAGCTCGACGGCGATCTGCAGGGACGCCTCGGCGTGCCCGGCCGCAGCGGCCTGCTCGTACCAGCGGCGGGCCATGGCGTCCTCGCCCCGGCCCGCGTGCAGGATGCCGAGGTTGAACGCCGCGTCGACGCTGCCCGCCTCGGCCGCCTTGGAGAACCACGGCTCGGCGCCGGCGGCGTCGCCGCGCTGGAGCAGCAGCACGGCCAGCGCGTTGGCGGCCTCGCGGTGCCCGGCGTAGGCGGCGCGGCGGTACCACTGCTCGGCCGAGGCCATGTTGCCCTGGCCCGCGCACAGCAGCGCGAGGTTGAACGCGCCGTTGAACTCCCCGGCCTCGACGGCCACGCGGTACCAGCGCTGGGCCTCCTGCCGCTCGCCGCGCTCGGCGTGGAGCGCGCCGAGGGCGTTGGCGGCCGGGCCGTCGCCCTCCCGCGCCGCGCGGCGCCACCAGCGCTCGGCGCCGGCCTCGTCGCCCGCGTCGCGCAGCAGGAAGCCCAGGGCGCTGGCTGCGCGCGCCTCGCCCGCCTGGGCGGCGTCGAGGTACCAGCGGCCCGCCTCGGCGACCTGGCCGCGCTCCTCCAGCAGCGCACCCAGGCGCAGCGCGGCGCGGCGGTGGCCGCGGGCCGCGGCCTGCCGGAACCACGGCTCGGCGGCGGCCAGGTCGCGCTTGCCGACCAGGCAGGCGTGGCGGTACGCCGCCTCGCGGTGGCCGCGCTCGGCGGCGGCCCGGAACCACTGCTCGGCGTCGGGCGAGCCCCGGTGGTCGAGCAGGTCGGCCAGGGCGTAGGCGCCGGAGGCGTGGCCGGACTCGGCGGACTGGCGCAGCCAGTACTCGGCGGCGGTCTCGTCACCGCGCTCGCGGTAGTGGCGGCCCAGGGCGTGGGCCGCCGGGGCGGAGCCGGCGACGGCGGCGATGCGCCACCACTCGGCGGCCTCGTCGTACCGGCCGGACTGGTGGAGCAGCACCCCCAGATTGTTGGCCGCGGAGCGCTCGCCGTCGGCGGCCGCGGCGCGCAGCGGCGGCTCGGCGCGGTCCAGGTCACCCTGGCGCAGCAGCCGGGCGCCCTCACGGGCCGCCGCACGGCTGCTCTCGAACCTGGCCTTGTCCCCCATAAGGTCCATAGTCGCACCACCTGAAACCTGCGTACACCTCGTATACCGCAGCCAGTGAAGTCACTTCAGCGGTTTATCGACTTCCCGATATGGATACACCCAAACGCCAAGCCCGCCGGGGAGTTGTCGGGAGTTGTCCAGGTGCCGACACGCAGTATGGTCCCCGGCCGCTCGTCAGCGCCTCATCGCCGGCGGCGTGCTGCTGCCGAACTGATGCACAGGGCTGACGAGTTTGCCCGGAACGCGACGGCCCCGGAGACCAGCTCGGACTCCGGGACCGTCGGGCGTTCCACCACCGTCGGCGGCACGTCGTCGGCTAGCTGCCGCCACCGCCGTCGGCGGGCTCCTCCTCCCGGCGGCCCTGCAGCTCGGCGAGTTGGTCCAGCGCCGCCTCAAGCCGCTCCTGGGCGTCGCCATACGCCTGCCAGTCGCCCTCGGCGTAGGCGTCCTGAGCGTCCTGGTAGGCGTCCTGGGCCTCCTGGACGGCCTCGTCGAGGGTGACCTCCTCATCCGGCGGCGGGGGCTCCTCGCCCTCGTCCGGCGGTGGGGGCTCCTCGCCCGTATCCAGTCCGAAGACGACGTCGAGCGCCGCGTCGAGGGTGTCCTCGAAGGCGACCTCCTGGCCGTAGGCCACCAACACCTTCTGCATCAGCGGATAGTTCTGCCCGGCACCCCGGATGTAGACCGGCTCGACGTACATCAGCCCGCCCTCCAGCGGCACGGTCAGCAGATTGCCGTACTCGATCGTGGAGTCGCCGCGCTGCCAGATGTTGACCTGCTCGGCCACCTCGGGGTCGGCGTTGAACGCGTTCTGCACCTGTGGCGGACCCCACACGGTGGTGTTCGTGGGCAGGGTGAGGATTCTCATCGTGCCGTAGTCGGGACTTCGTGCGTCGGCTTCGACGGCCATGTAACTCGCCAGCGTGTCCCGGCCGAGCGGCGTGAAGGTCGTGGTCAGCGAGAAGACCTGGTTGTCCTGGTCCGGCATCTTCATGCTGAGGTAGTACGGCGGGACCGACTGACCCTCGTGGGTCGGATCGTCCGGCACCTGCCAGCGCTCGGAACCGCTGTAGAACTGGACCGGGTCGGTCACGTGGTACCGCTGGAGCAGGTCGCGCTGGACCTTGAACAGATCCTGCGGGTACCTGAGGTGGTCCATCAGCCCGTCGCTGATCTCGCTGCGGTCCTCGACCGTGCCCGGGAACGCCTTCATCCAGGTCTGCAGGACCGGGTCCTGCTTGTCCCACTCGTAGAGCACCACCTCACCCGTGTAGGCGTTCACGGTGGCCTTCACGGAGTTCCGGATGTAGTTGACCTGGTTCTCCTGGGCGAGCACCTCGCCCTGCGTCTCCGTCAGCGAGGTCTCGGTCGCCTCGCCGAGCGTGGTGCGCGAGGAGTACGGATAGCCGTTGGTCGTGGTGTAGGCGTCGACGATCCACAGGATGTCGTCACCGACCACCGCCGGGTACGGGTCGCCGTCGATGGTCAGCCAGGGCGCCACCGCCTCCACGCGCTCCTTCGGCGTGCGGTTGTACAGGATCTGCGAGCCCTCGCCGATCGCGCCGGAGTAGAGGATCTGCGGCTCGCCCATGGTCAGGGCGTACGCCGCGCGCTTGAAGTAGTTGTCCAGCTCGACGCCCGCGTCGCCCTCGTAGCTGTACTCGACCTCGCCTTCCTCGCCGGCGTAGTCGATCTCCTGCTGCGGGCCGCCGACGATGGAGTACTGGGTGGTGTACTCGCCGAAGTAGATCCGGGGCTGATAGCCGTCCTGGGTCAGATCGCTGATCTCGCCCTCGGGCGGCAGGTCCTGCTCGGTGAAGTCCGGCTGGCCGTCGTCGCGCACCTCCGTGCCGGAGGCGGCCACCATGCCGAAGCCGTGGGTGTACCGGAAGTGGTCGTTGATCCAGTTGCTCTCCGGCACGGCGTTGACGTTCATCTCGCGCAGGCCGACAACGGTGTCCTGCTCGCCGTCGCCCGTCGCGTACCGGTCCACGTCGAGGGTGGCCGGGAACTGGTAGTAGCCGCGCACCTGCTGGATCTGCTGGAAGGCGGGCGAGACCACGTCCGGGTCGAGGATACGGATGCTCGCCGTGTTGGGCACCGCGCTCCGCAGGGTCTCCGCGTCGGCGTCGCTCACCCCGGAGTAGTCCTCGATCTGCGCGTCGGCGATGTCGTACGCGTCCTTCGTCGCGTTCATGTGCTTCTCGATGTACGGCTGTTCCTTGACCTGCTCGTTGGGCTTGACCTGGAACTGCTGCACCAGCGCCGGGTAGACGCCGCCGATCAGCACCGCCGAGAGCACCATCAGGCCGAGCCCGATCACCGGAAGCTGCCAGCCGCGCCGCCACACCGCGGCGAAGAAGAGCAGCGCGCAGATCGCCGCGATGAACGTCAGGATCGTCTTGGCCGGAAGGTAGGCGTTGGCGTCCACGTACCGCAGGCCGGTCCAGCCCGCGTCGCGGAAGTCGCCGCTCTTCAGCGCCAGGCCGTACCGGTCGAGCCAGTACGCCACCGCCTTCAACGCCACGAACAGGCCCAGCAGCACCGACAGATGGGCCGTGGCCGACTGCGTGATGCGGCTGCCCGGGGTCGTCACCCGCAGCCCACCGTACAGGTAGTGCGTCAGCGCCGCGGCGAGGATCGACAGCACGACCAGCGCGAAGCCGAAGCCGAGGAGGAAGCGGTAGAACGGGTAGTCGAACGCGTAGAACTTCACGTCCATGTGGAACTGCGGGTCGGTCTGCCCGAACGACGTGCCGTTGACCCACTGCAGCCACGTACGCCACTCGCCGGAGGCCGAGCCGCCCGCGATCAGGCCGATCAGCACGGCGACGCCGACGAGGATCCACCGCTTGTACGGGGCGATCGACATCCGGTAGCGGTCGAGGTTCTGCTGCTCCATCGACATGGCGCTCAGCGGCGGACGCAGCCGGTGAGCCAGCCAGATGTTGAAGCCGACCGCCGCCGCCATCAGCGAGCCGAAGATGACGAACATCAGCGACCGCGTGAGCAATTCCGTCCGGTAGACGCTGGTGTAGCCGACCGACTGATACCAGAGCCAGTCCGTCCAGAAACCGGCGAACATCGCGAACAGGATCATCAGCCCGACAAGGATCGCCGCCGTGATCAGCAGCGTCTTCGCGCCCCGGGACGGGCGTCCGACGCTGAAGCGCCCCCCGCCTCGGGGACCGCGTGGACCTCGGGGTCCGCGGCCGCCCGAGCGGCCCGAGCCCCGGTCCGGCATCTGGAAAGCCAAGGTGGCACCTCAAAGAATCGCAGGATTATTCGCACTGATCAGGCTGGGAAGCCAGGCCGACCACGGGAGCGGCCCACCTGAGTAACTTACTCACGCTTTACTCGGTTCCCGTTTCCGGGGTCTGAGACGGCACGATATGCCCATGGACAACACCCCGCTGGCTGCCAGCCCGCTGACCCGTGCCGTGCTGGAGATCGACGAGTACCTCTCCGGGCTCGGCTGGGACCGGCCCACCATGCTGTTCGCACTCGTCGACACCGCGCGGCTGCGCGCCGAGGAACCGGAGCTGGCCGAGCGGCTGGGCGCCGACGGTCCCGTCGACGGGACGGACGACGCAGGGCAGGGCTCCCTCACCCCGGTGGAGCAGGAGGAACTGCCCACCGGCGTGCCGCTCGACGAGTTCCTCGCCACCATCGCCTGGCCGGAGGCCGTCAGCGGCTGCGCCATGGCCGTCGAACGCCTCATGCTGCCGCCGTCCGCCGAGGCCGCCATGCCGGACGACCTCGAACCCGCCGCCCTGGAACGCTGGGTCGCCGACCACCCTGAACGCCAGGAGGTGCGGCTGACGGTGGCGGTGCTGCGCGACGGGCAGCGCGAGTCGGCCGTGCGGCTCCGGGAGAAGGACGCGGCCACCGAGGTGCTCACCGGCCCCGACCTCGTCCCCGGCCTGGCGGAGGCGCTGGCGGCCACCCTGGAGGAATAGCCGGCGCCTACCGGGCGGCGCACAGCGGCAGCCCGTCGGTGTCGCCCTGGCGTATCCGCGTCAGCGCGTCGAGGGCGTCATCCAGCGTGCCGACCGACACCAGCGTCAGCCCGTCCGGCGGGTTCTCGGCGGCGGTGGCGCAGTTGTCCTCCGGCGTGAGGAAGAACTCCGCCCCGGCGTTCCGGGCGGCGATCGTCTTCATCGACACGCCGCCGATCGCGCCGACCACGCCGTCGTCGTCGATCGTGCCGGTGCCCGCCACGAACTCGCCGCCGGTCAGGTTCTCGGGCGTGAGGCGGTCCATCAGCCCGAGGGCGAACATCAGGCCGGCGCTGGGCCCGCCCACGTCGGCGAGCTGGATGTCTATCTCGAACGGGAAGACGTGGGCGACCCCGGCCTCGATGCCCACCAGGGCCCGGCCGTCGTCCGGCGACTTCATGGTGGTGATGGTGACGTCCTCCGTGTCGCCCGCGCCGTCCGGCAGCTCCTCGCCGGCCTCCCGCGCGGCCTCCGCCTGTTTGGCGGGCACCACCGTGAAGACGACGTCCTCGCCCGGCTCGTGCTTCCGCACCGCCTCGCCGACCTCCTCGGGGTCGGAGATCCGCGTGCCGTCGACCGCCACGATCGCGTCCCCGGCGTGCAGCTTGCCGTGCGCGGGGGCGTCCTGGATGACGGAGGCGACGATCGTCTGCGTCGGTATCTCGTACCCCAGCTCCTCCAGGGCCGCCACCTTGGCGCTCTCCTGCGAGGCGCTGAACTCCTCGGCGTTCTGCTCCTCGACCTGGTCGGCGGTGACGTCGTCGGGATACATCGTCTCGTAGGGCACCACGGCCGCGTCGTCGGCGAACCAGCCGTAGACCGCCTCCAGCAGGTTCATCTCGTAGTCCACGCCGGTGACGCGCACGGTCGTCATGTTGAGATGGCCGGAGGTGTCGTACGTCTCCTGGCCGCCGATGGTCAGCACGGGCTCGCCGTCGTACTGGCCCAGGGTGTTGACCGTGGGGCCGGGGGACAGCTCCGAGTAGGGCACGCTGGTCAGGAACCCGGCGCAGAGCGCCCCTATCAGCAGCAGGATCGACGTCAGCAGCGTCGCTGTGCGGCGTGGCATGTCTTGACACTAAGCGACGGCACTGTCAGCCGTCCGCCGGGGCCCGCTCGGCCCGCTCCATGGCCGCGCGAAACGCCTCGTATCCCCGCACCCCCGCGGAGTCTCGAACACCACCCGCACCACTGCTGCGGCGCGTGGCCCACGCGCTCCACACAGCGGCCACCACCGCACCGGCCACGGGAATCAGCAGCCACACCAAAGCCGCCATGACCGACCTCCCACCTCAGCGACGTACATTCAACGCTCAGTCGTGGGAACGAGTTGCGCAACCGGAGTAGTGCCGGTCATGCCTGCACATTTACGCACTCGTTACGCGCGGTTCCTCACAGCCACCAAACCGTCCCCAGAAGACGGCGCTACGCGCCGACCCGCCCACCCGTCACCCGACCACCACCCCCAGAAGACGGCGCTACGCGCCGACCCGCCCACCCGTCACCCGACCACCACCCCCAGAAGACGGCGCTACGCGCCGACCCATTCTTGGGACCCATCCGCGAAGGCCTGGTGCTTCCAGATCGGGACCTCGCGCTTCAGGTCGTCGATGAGGCGGTGGCAGGCGGCGAACGCCTCCGCGCGGTGGGGGCAGGAGACCGCCACCACCACGGCCAGGTCGCCCACCTTCAGGTCGCCCACGCGGTGGACGGCGGCCAGCGCCCGCACGGGGAAGTCCGCGGTCACCCGTTCGGCGACGCGGCGCAGCTCGGCCTCGGCACTCGGATGCGCCGAGTACGCCAGTGCGGTGACGGCCGCGCCCTCGGCGTGCCCGTCGTGGTCGCGCACCGTGCCGACGAAGAGCGCCGTGCCGCCCGCGGCGTCGTCGCCCACGGCCGCGAACACCTCGTCCACGGACAGCGGCGTGTCGCGGATCGCCAGCAGCCGGACGGCGTCGGATCGCGTCATGGCCCCATGCTCTCCCATACGCCCCTCCCTAACGCCGCCGGGCCCGGCGCGCCCGGCGGACCAGAGCCGCGGTGCCGACGAGAGCGACCGTGGCACCCGCCGCGCCGAGCGTGGTGGCCGCGTCCTTGCGGCCCAGCCTCCGCCCGGCCACCGTGTGCCGCCCGGCGACCTCGGTCAGCAGCTCGGCGAGGACCTCCTCGTTGCTCCACTTCGGACGCCAGCCCGCCTCGTACAGGCGGCTGCCGCTGACCACCCACGGGTACATGGTGTAGGCGAGGTCGCCCGCCGGGGACGGGGTGAGCCCGAACCGGTGCAGGCGGGCGGCGGCGCCCAGGGCCAGCGCGAAGGGCAGCTCCATGCGGCGGATGCCGGCGAGCTCCTCCACCTCCTCCTGCTCCAGCCAGCCGTCGCAGCCCACGGCCAGCTCGCCCTCGACCCTTTCGAGCGCGGCGAGCTCCAGCGCGCTGACCAGGTCCTCCATGTGGCAGAACTGCCAGCGGGGGCGGGATCCGGCGACCACCAGCAGGCGGGGCGACTCGAAGTAGCGGGTGAGCGCGGTGTCCGTGCCGCCGACCAGCACGGCGGGGCGCAGGACCGTGACGTTCAGCCCGGGGTGAGCGCGCGGGGCGCGCTCGGCGAGGCGTTCGATCTCCAGCAGGTCGCCGACGCAGGAGGCGTCGGGGGTCGCCCGCAGCTCGGCGTCCTCGGCCAGGGGCACGTCGTTGTCGGGCAGCGCGCCGTAGACCATGGCGGAGGTGCACAGCACCACCCGGCGTACGCCGGCCGCGGCGGCCGCGGTGAGCACGGTCTGGGTGCCCCGCACGTTGAGCGCGGTGCGGGCGGCGGGGTCGGAGCTCAGCTCCAGATCGAGGGCGAGGTGGACCACGACGTCGACCGGCCCGGAGCCGTCGCGGGCGGCGGCCGGGCCGCGGCTGGCGCCCGCGGTGCGCAGGAGCTCGGCGATGGCCGGGTCGCGGATGTCGAGCGTGTGCCAGTCGGCGCCCTCGGCCTCCCCGAGCCTGTCGTCCAGCGCCAGCACCCGCTTGACCCCCTCGGCCGCCACCAGGCGTTCGGTGAGCAGCGCGCCGACGCCGCCCGCTGCCCCGGTCACCGCGATGGTCAACGGGGTGGCGGGGCCGTTTCGCGGTGCGCGAACGGCGGGCTCGGGGGAACTCACGAGGCTTCTCCAGCGGTTGATCCGGTAACGAGGTGCGCAGGCCCATCCTGCCTGAGAGGTGTCTAGGCTGGAGGCAAGGAGCGGCGATTCACACATTCGCCCCCTGCACACACCGCACGACACAGCCCGAACAGCCCGACGACACGCAGACGCAGCCCGACACGCCGGGCCCGACCCAGCAGAGCCGAGGATTCCCGTGAGTGACAAGCCATTCGGATTCGGCCTCCCGGAGGAGCCCGAGGACGGCGAATCCGGCGAAAGGTCCGGCAAGGACAAGGGCGACAGGAGCGACAAGAGCGGCGGCGGCGGTCAGGGGCCGGTGCCCGACAACCCGCTGGCCGCGATGTTCGGCCCGCTGGGCGCGGGCGGGGCGATGAACCCGCAGGACCTGGGCGCGGCGTTCCAGCAGCTCGGCCAGATGCTGTCGTACGAGGGCGGCCCGGTCAACTGGGACCTGGCCAGGAGCGTGGCCCGGCAGACCGTGGCGCAGGGCGCGCCGGACGGCTCGCGGGACGCGAGCGTGCGGCCGCACGAGCGCTCCGAGGTGGAGGAGGCCATCCGGCTGGCCGACGTGTGGCTGGACGGGGCGACCGCGCTGCCGTCCGGCACCGGCTCGGCGGTGGCCTGGAGCCGCGCGGAGTGGGTCGAGGCGACGCTGCCGGTGTGGCGGGAGCTGGTGGACCCGGTCGCGGAGCGCGTCGGCGCGGCGATGGGCAGCGTGCTGCCCGAGGAGATGCGGTCGATGGCCGGCCCGCTGCTGGGGATGATGCGGCAGATGGGCGGGGCCATGTTCGGCACGCAGATCGGGCAGGCCGTGGGCGTGCTGGCCGGCGAGGTGGTCGGCTCCAGCGACGTCGGGCTGCCGCTGGGCCCGGCGGGCAAGGCCGCGCTGCTGCCGCAGAACGTGGCGGCCTTCGGCGAGGGCCTCGGCGTGCCGCAGGGCGAGGTGCGGCTGTACCTGGCGCTGCGGGAGGCGGCCCACCAGCGGCTCTTCGCGCACGTGCCGTGGCTGCGCTCGCACCTCTTCGGCACCGTGGACGGGTACGCGCGCGGCATCCAGGTGGACACCGCGAAGCTGGAGGACATGGTCGGGCAGCTCGACCCGACCCGCCCGGAGGAGCTGCAGGAGAAGCTGCGGCAGGGGCTGTTCCAGCCGGAGGACACGCCGCAGCAGAAGACGGCGCTGGCCCGGCTGGAGACGGCGCTGGCGCTGGTCGAGGGCTGGGTCGACGCGGTGGTGTACGCGGCGGCGGCCGAGCGGCTGCCCTCGGCGTCGGCGCTGCGCGAGACGCTGCGGCGGCGCCGGGCCTCGGGCGGGCCGGCGGAGCAGACGTTCGCCACGCTGATCGGTCTTGAGCTGCGGCCGCGGCGGCTGCGGGACGCGGCCCGGCTGTGGGCCTCGCTGGCCGACGCGCGGGGCATGCAGGGGCGCGACGCGCTGTGGGCACACCCGGACATGCTGCCGACCGCCGACGACCTGAACGACCCCGACGGCTTCGTCCACCGCGAGCAGGTCGACTTCGACGAGCTGGACCGCATGCTCGGCCGCGAGGGGCCCGCGGAGCCCGGCGAGAAGCAGGACGAGCGGGACGAGCGGGGCAAGCCGGATGAGAAGCCCGGTGACGAGCCTGGCGAGGGCGGCGCGGGCGGCCGGGGCGAGGCGTGAGCACACTCGGCGACGCACGGACCCTTCACGGTGACGCCTCGCGGGTGCTGGCGGGCTGGGAGGCGCCGGACGCGGAGCAGGACGCGCTGCGCCGGGTGTACGCCGCCCACCTGTCGGCCCACCCGGACGGCGTGTGGCGGGCGTGCGAGGCCGGGCACATCACGGCCAGCGCGCTGGTGGTGGACCCGGACGGCGGGCGGGTGCTGCTGACCCTGCACCACAGGATCCGCAGGTGGCTCCAGACGGGCGGGCACTGCGAGCCGTCCGACCCGACGCTGGCGGCGGCGGCGTTGCGCGAGGCCGGCGAGGAGTCGGGCATCGGCGGGCTGCGGCTGCTGGGCCCGGCGCCGGTGGGCCTGGACCGGCACGACACGCCGTGCGCCACGCACCTGGACGTGCAGTACGCCGTGATCGCGCCGCCGGGCGCGCGGGCGGTGGTGAGCGAGGAGTCGCTCGACCTGCGCTGGTTCGGGTTCGACGAGGTGGCCGGCGTCGCCGACCCCTCGGTCGTCCGCCTGCTCGACCGGACCCGCGCCCTGCTGTAGGAGCCGGTGGCCGGGCCGCGTCGGCCCGGCCCGGCCCGTGAGCGTCGGTGTCAGCGTCCCCAGGCGCCGCCCTGGCCGAGGCCGGGGCCCTGGCCCTGCTGGAAGCGGAGCTGCTCTCCGTAGGACGTGTGCTGCGGGGGCAGCAGCTCGCTGGGCTGCACCAGCACGAAGCCGTCCCCCATGAAGCTCATCTCCCAGCCCTCGCCGGTCTGCCCGCGCCGCCGCCACACCGACCCGCTGGACGTCTGGGCCTGCATCTGCACCCGCAGGCCGGAGGACCAGGCCACGACGGCGTCCGCGTCGGCGCTGACGTACCGATCGGGGGTGACGCGCAGCGACAGCGGGCCGCCGGAGGTGGTGATGGCGACCTTGCCCTGGCCGCTGATGACGAGGTTGTACGCCCCCGCCCCGGCGATGCCGTACTGGCTCTCGACCGCGACGACGTCCCAGTGCAGGTGGGAGTCGAGCGCCAGCACGTAGGAGCTGTCCACGGTCAGGCCCTCGTGGCCGACGTCGAGGATGTGGATGTGCTGCGCGAGGTTGGCGAGGTAGACCGTGCCCTGCCCGGAGCAGCGCATCAGCGGCAGCATCTCGCCGGTGGCGCGCTGGGCGTGCTGCTGGCGGTGCGACTGGTACTCGCCGTCGAACTCGACCATCCCCTCGAAGGCGACCATGGTGCCGGTCCTGGCGACCACGTCGGCGCCCCCGGTGAGGTTGGCCCGCAGCATCTGGGGGTTCTGGAGCGTGAACCGCTCCTGCGCCTGCCCCGGCTGGCCCGCGGCCGGGTTGACCGCGTAGTTGAAGATCGTGCCCTGCATGGTGCCGTCCCCCTCAGTGCTGCTGTCCGTTGAGCCGGTCGGTGCTGTCCTCGCTCGGCTGCACGATGACGAAGCCCCGGCCGGAGAAGGCGATCTGGTACGCCTCGCCGCTGCCGCGGCCGATGAGCGAGGACGCCTTGAAGCTGCGCTTGCCCTTCATCTGCAGGCTCGTGGACCAGGCGACGAGGGCGTCGGGGTCGACGCAGGTCTCGTCCGTCTGGGCGCAGTCCACGACGATGGGCATGCCGCGCGAGGTGACGGCGACCCAGCCGGTGCCGGATATGCCGAAGTTGAACAGGCCCTGGCCCGCGAACTTGGCGACGCCCTTGACGCGCTGCACGCCCCAGGTGAGCTGGGCGTCGAAGGCGAGCACGTTGGTGGCGTTGACCGAGATGTTCTCGTTCTGCAGGGGGACACAGACCACGTTGGCGCCGTAGTCCGCGAGGTAGAGAACGCCGTCGCCCGTGCACCTCATCAGCGGCACGCTCTCACCGGTGATCCTGCCGGCCGCGGACTGGCGCAGGCTGCTGTGGTTCGACTCGTACTGGATGTAGCCCTCGTAGGCGATCATCGAGCCGGAGCGGGCGAAGAGGTCGTTCCCGCTCTGCATGGCGATCTTGGCGATGGACGGCCCGTGGTTCTCCATCCGGGCGGTGGGCGCGCTCGGGGCGTATCCCGCCATCATCTGCTGGTCCATGAGGCGCTCCCGTCAGATCTCGTAGGGCTGGACGATGGCGAAGTTCCCCGGGGCACCGCGGAACTGGAGTTGGGTGGTCTCGCCGCTGTGGCCAGGGAAGGCGCTGCGGCGCAGGCGCACCTGGTTGGCCACGAGGACCTGGGCTGCCGAGGACCAGGCGACCACCGAGTTGGCGTCGCAGAAGGTCATGGGCGTGACGGGCAGCACCACGGGCTCGCCGCGCGTGGTGATGATCACCGAGCCCTGGCCGCTGAGCTGCAGCGCGAAGAGCGAGCCGCCGGGTATGCCGTGGCCGTCGATCCGGCGCACGTCCTGGTCGAGGGACTCGTCGAACGCCAGCACGTGCTGCGTGGCCACGCAGATCGCGTCGCCCTGGAGCTCGACGACGTGGAGGTGGGACTCCTCCTCGGCGAGGTAGACCTGGCCGCTGCCGCTGCAGCGCATGAGGGAGCCGAAGCCCTCGCCGGTCATCCCGGCGGTCAACCGGCGTTTGAGGCCGCCGCCCTTGAAGGAGAACTCCACGTTGCCCTGGTAGAGCACCATGCTGCCCTGGCGGGCGAGGAACGGCTGCCGGTCCAGGCTGAGATCGGCGCGGACGAGCTGGCGGTTGGGCGTGCTCCAGCGGCGCTGCTCGGCCGCGCCCTGGAACTGGGCGAGGGCGGCGTGCATGCCGGCGCCCGGCTGGAGCTGGGGCTGCGGCTGGCCCGGCTGGCCCGGCTGGCCGGGGGGCGGGAACCCCTGCTGCGGCATGGGCTGTTGCGGAGGCGCCTGGCCGTACGGCGCGGGCGCGGGCGGCGCGGGGGCGTAGGGGTTGGGCGCGGCGGGCGGGGGCGCGCCGAAGCCTCCGCCGGGCGGGGCGGCCTGCGGGCCCGGCTGGCCCGGGGGCGGGAAGGGGGCCGGGGTGGGCTGGCCGGGGCCGGGCGGCGCCGGAGCCGCGGGCGCGGGTGCCGGCGCCGGCGCCGGTGCGGGCATCGGCGAGGCCGCGGCGGGCGCGGGCATGGCCGGGGCGGGAGCGGCGGGCTGGCCGCCGGGCGCGCCGAAGGCGGGCGGCGCGGCGGGCTGGGGAGCGGCCCCGCCGCCGGGCGCCGCGAAGCCGGGTGGAGCCGCGGGCTGGGGGGCCGCGCCGCCGCCGGGCGGGGCGAAGCCGGGAGCGCCGCCGCCCGGCGCCGCCTGCGGCTGCGGCTGTGGCTGCGCCTGCTGCTGCTCCTCCTCGACCTCGCCGCCGAAGTGCTTCAGCAACGCCTCGAGGCCGCCGTCGAAGCCCTGGCCGACGGCGGCGAAGCGCCAGCCGTCCTTGCGGTAGAAGTCGGCGATCATCACGGCCCGCTCGGAGCTGAACTCCGAGCCCTGGAAGGCGTACCGCGCCACCTCTTCGCCGCCCGCGACGATCCGCAGGTACCCGGGGGTGCACTGCGACATCGTGCCGGTGCCGTCGATGGTGGCGGTGAAGGCGAGCCGGTCGATCGAGGCGGGCACCTGGTCGAGCGTGACCCGGAAGGACTCGGTGTCGCCCGCCTGGGCGCCGAGCTGCTGGAGCGACTCCTCGGGAGACTTCGGCTGGTTGTAGAAGATGAAGTACCGGTCGTCGGAGAGGCGTTCGTCCGCGTCCAGACCGAAACAGCTGATGTCAAAGCTCAGCCCGGGGCCGGAGATCTGCACCCCCACGTACAGGTCGGTGCCCAGTGTCAGGTCGCTGAGCCGGGCCTTCTGGCCGCGCTTGAATTGCTTCGACATACGTACGGACCGTCCCCCATCCCGGTAAGACAAACTTTCGGCGCCAGACTAGTCCCTACCGCTGACGTCGATTGCTCTCCGGTCGGTTCCGAGGCGTTCGCCCCGCCGCGTCCGGGCCGCGCCTACTCCCCGCGGGTCCACGGCACATACGGCAGCCGCTCGGCGGCGGCCACCCCCTCCAGGAAGCCGCGGGCCCGCTCGGTCCTGGGGTAGTCGTCGAGCAGCGCCCAGAACTCGGGGCCGTGGCCCGGCACCAGCAGGTGGGCCAGCTCGTGAAGCAGCACGTAGTCGATGACGTACTCCGGCATGCCCTGGAGGCGGTGGGAGAGCCGGATGCTGCCCAGGGCGGGCGTGCAGGAGCCCCAGCGGGAGTTCTGGTTTGTGACCCAGCGCACGCTGTCGGGACGCGCGCGCCCCCGGAGGTAGCGCTCGGAGAGGGAGGTGGCCCGGCGCTCCAGCTCGTCGTCGTCGAGCATCCGGCGGTGCTCCTGGGCGGCGAGCTTGTCGAGCATCACCGAGACCCAGCGGCGCTCCTCGTCGGCGCTCATCCGGGCCGGGATGAGGACCACGGTGCGGTCGCCCTCGCGGTAGGCGGAGACGGTGCGCCTGCGGCGGGCGCTCCTGCGCACCTCGACGGGGCCGTGCTCGTCGCGGAGGGATCCGCCGTCCAGCGCCGCCGGGCCCGCCGAGGCGATGCGCTGCGGCGGGCCGGCGCTGTTCAGCGGATCGGCGGGCACACTTCGACGTTACCCGCTGGGAGCCGGAAATGTCCCCCCGCCCGAACTGCGGAAACGTGAACCCCGCCACCTCGCACACCTTTTATCCTATTATCTCCGCTTCTTGTGGATAACGTGACTCACGCCTGGTCCGTCCCGCCGCATGATGGGCTCCAGCTCGGCGATTGGAGACATCATGCACCCGCTGATCAAGCCCTCGCTGCGACGCGGCTGGCGTGACAGGCAGACCGTGCGGTTCGGGGTGACGCCCGCGCACGCCGTGCTCTTCGGGCCCCTGGACAGCGCGACCGAGAGCTTCCTCGCCCTCCTCGACGGCACCCGCGGGCTGCCAGCGCTGCGCGAGGCGGCGGCGCGGCTCGGGCTCGGCCGGAACGCGGCGGACCGGCTGGCCGGGCAGCTCGCGGCAGCGGGGGTGCTGGACGACGCCACCGCCGACCGCGAGGCCGCCGCCCAGGTGCCGGAGGCGCTGCGGCCGGACCTGGCCTCGCTGTCCCTGCTGCATCCCGCGCCGGGAGAAGGGCTGCGGCGGCTGGCGGCCCGGCGTGACGCCTGGGTGCAGGTGCGCGGCGCGGGGCGCGTGGGGGCGGCGATCGCGGCGACGCTGGCCCACGCGGGCGTCGGCACGGTGGAGGTGGTGGACGGCGGGCGGGTGGAGGCGACCGACGCCGGCGCCGGCGGCGTCCGGGCGGAGCACGTCGGCGAGCGGCGGGCCGCCGCCGCCCGGCGCGTGGTGCGGGCCGCGATGCCGTGGCGGCGCGGCCCGGCCCGCGGTCCCTTGCGGGAGCAGGGGCCTGGTCAGGGGCAGGGGCCCGAGCGGGGACGGCCCGGCGGGGCCCGGCTGGTGGTCTACGCCCCACGCGACGGCATCGCGGCCTACGCCCCCGACCCGGCGCCGGCCGAGCCGGTGCTGAGCGCGGGCACCGCACATCTGTACGCGGGGGTGGTGGAGGCGACGGGATTCGTCGGCCCGCTGGTGCTGCCAGGCGTGACGGGCTGTGCAGGGTGCCTGCTGCGGGGCCGGGCGCGGCGGGAGCCCGGCTGGCCGCTGCTGGTGAGCCAGTGGCGCAACGCCCGGCCGCGCGGGGTGCCGTCCTGCGACGCCGCGCTCGCCTCGGCCGTGGCCGGGCTGGCGGCCTGCGTGGCGCTCGGCCATCTCGACGGCTCCGCGCCCCCGGCGCCCAGCACCCGCACGGAGGTGGCGCTGCCGGAGCTGTCAGTGGCCAGCCATACGATCGAGCCGCACCCGGAGTGCCCCTGCGGCGCGGCGCGGACGGACGGCCGGGAACTGGATCGGGAGCGGCCCGAGCTGGGCGGGCGGGCGATAAACGGGTAGGACTCCATCGTCCGGCGGTGCCTAAGGTGGTGCTCCCATCGGTCTCAGGTGGAAGTGTGGCTCGGCGGACTCGGGCGGCCTCGGGGGACGCATGGGAGTTGGAGGGGATGACAGTGTCTGATCTGCCCCGCAAGGCGGTGACCAGAACCGCGAAGCTCGCCACGCTGCCGCTGAGCTTCGCCGGTCGGGCCACCTGGAGCCTGGGCAAGCGCATCGGCGGGCGTTCGGCCGAGCTCGTCGGCAACGAGTTGCAGCAGCGGACGGCCGAGCAGCTGTTCAGCGTGCTCGGCGAGCTGAAGGGCGGCGCCATGAAGGTGGGCCAGGCGCTGTCGGTCTTCGAGTCCGCGCTGCCGGAGACGGTGGCCTCGCCCTACCGGGCGGCGCTGACGAAGCTGCAGGAGGCGGCGCCGCCGTTGCCGGCGGCCTCGGTGCGCGCGGCGCTGGCCGAGCGGCTCGGCGAGGACTGGCGCGAGCTGTTCGAGGAGTTCGACGAGCGACCGGCGGCGGCCGCCTCGATCGGGCAGGTGCACCGGGCGGTGTGGCACGACGGCCGCGAGGTGGCCGTCAAGATCCAGTACCCGGGGGCGGGTGAGGCGCTGCTGTCGGACCTGACGCAGCTGGGCCGGTTCGCCCGGCTGCTGAGCCCTCTCGTGCCCGGGATGGACATCAAGCCGCTCATCGCCGAGCTGCGCGAGCGGGTCGCCGAGGAGCTGGACTACGCGCTGGAGGCGGAGGCGCAGCGGGCGTACGCGCGGGAGTTCCGGGACGATCCGGGGATGCTGGTGCCGGACGTGGTGTGCCAGCGGGATCAGGTGCTGGTCACCGAGTGGCTGCCGGGGGTGCCGCTGTCCAAGGTGATCAGCGACGGCAGCCAGGAGGAGCGCGACCGGGCAGGTCAGCTGCTGGCCCGCTTCCTGTTCACCGGCACGGCCAGGACGCGGCTGCTCCATGCCGACGCGCATCCGGGCAACTTCCGCCTGGTGCCCTCCGGGGAGGGGGAGCCGGTGACGTCCTGGCGGCTGGGCGTGATGGACTTCGGCGCGGTGAACCGGCTGCCGGGCGGGCTGCCGCCGGCGATCGGCATGGCGTTGCGGATGACGCTCGACGGGGAGGCGGAGCAGGTCTACGAGGAGTTGTGCGCCGAGGGGTTCGTCAAGCCGGACATCGAGCTGGATCCCGAGGCGGTGCTGGACTACCTGCTGCCGATCATCGAGCCGGCCCGGGTGGAGGAGTTCGCCTTCAGCCGGGAGTGGCTGCGGCAGCAGGCGGGCCGCATCGCCGATCCCCGGTCGGCGGCCCACCAGTTGGGGCGCCAGCTGAACCTGCCGCCGTCGTACCTGCTGATTCACCGCGTCACGCTCAGCACCATCGGCGTGCTGTGCCAGCTCGGGGCCCGGGTGCGGCTGCGGGACGAACTGGTGGCGGGGCTGCCCGGGTTCGCCGACGCGGACGAGGCCGGAGCGAATGGGGCCGGAGCGCATGAGGCCGGGGCGGGCGACGAGGGGCCGGCGGAGCAGGGCGCGGGGGAAGGCGAGCGCGCCCCGGCCTAGGCGGGCGGGGCGCGCTCGGTGTGGCGTCGGTTGCCGGGTTCGGGTCGCTACGTGGTCAGCGCCTGGGCCAGGGCACGGCGGGCCCGCTGTGAGGCGAGCTCGGCGCGCCGGTGGAGCCGGCGGGAGCGCCGCTGGAGGCGGTGGGCGAGGATCAGCCGGTGCGCCTTCCGCTGGTTCGCGGCTTCCCGGATCCGGTCCTCCATTTGGGATCGGGCCAGGGCTTCTTGAATGAGATGCAAGGTCCTGTTCCTGTTCTGCTTGCGGCGCGGCAGGGCCGCGTCGGGCTCGGCGCCGATGACGGCGCCGGCCTGATCGGTGAGCGTGTCGGTGAGGGTCATCTGCGTGGTGACGGGGCCATGAGGAGCCGGCCGTCCGATGGTGCCGGGGGTGCTCATGCCGTGACCGGGTTCTTGCGCGGGCGGCCACGCGGCCGCTTCCTGGGCACGACAACGCCCTGGACGAACAGCTCGCCGCCCCAGACGCCCCAGGGCTCGCGGCGGTCCTTGGCGCCGGCCAGGCACGCCTCACGCAGCGGGCAGGCGCGGCAGAGCGACTTCGCGTACTCGACGTCCTCGGGGGACTCGGCGAAGAACACCTCCGGGTCGCCGGTGCGGCAGGGCACGCCGTCGTTGAGCTGCTCGATCGCCTCGTCGAGCTCGTTCAGCGTGAACAGGGGGGTCACAGAAGTCTCCGGATCGGGTGGTGAGTTCAGGTCGGGGCGGGCGTACGGCGCGAGTGGCATGTCGTGTCCTCGTGTCGTTCGGTCGTCGGTTGACCTCCGGCTGGTGGCCGGAGGTGGCGAGGGAAAACAGAAGGGCCGCGGATCCCTGTGTGGGTTCCGCGGCCCTGGAGCCGACCTGATCTCGCCGATCAGGCTGGATCACTCCAGGGATCGAGCCCGCGGAGGGCCCACATGGGGTGAAGCTGCGTCTTCTGCTGTCCAAAGATCTGGTTTCCGGTGCCGGCACCGTTGGTCGCGCTGGTCGCATTGGCCGCCGACGCTTCATACGCGCCGATCCGCGCCGCCGCCGCTACCGCAGGTGCCTGGGTCGGTCGCTCGACGGCGACACGGGCCTCAGGCACCGCGACAGCCGGACGCGCGACCACGACATCGGACACGCCGATGTCGCGCAGGCGGGCACCGCCGGGCACGCAGCCGAAGACGGCCGGGTGACCGGTCAGTTTGGTGATGCTGGCCATCGGGCTCGCCTCCTTCGCGGCGTCTCGTGCGGGCGGGAATCTCCCCGGCCCGGCGGGATCACTTCAGTACAACATGGACCTCGAAGGAGACGGAAGACTCCTCCGCTGTCGTGTGCAGCACGCTATGCGGAGCTCTCCGGCGCGCGCAAACCATTTTCCGGGTGATTCTCAGAGGTTTTTTCCGGCGGACTTCCTTCCGCTTCCGCGGCGTTGCCCGACGGCTCACCGCCCGGCGGCTCCTCACCCCCCTGGTCCGCGCCCGGCAGCTCCTCGCCCGCGCACAACGCCAGCACCTCGGGCCCGAACTGCCGCAGCTTGTGCGGCCCTACGCCCGAGATCCGGGCCAGCTCCTCCTCCCTCCCGGGCACGTCCTCGGCGATCGCCATCAGAGTGACGTCCGTGAAGACGGCGTACGCCGGCCGGGACAGGTCGCGGGCCCGCTCCAGGCGCCACTCGCGCAGCCGCTCGTACAGCCCCTCGTCCATGGTGGAGGGGCAGTCCTCGCAGCGCCGCAGCTTGACCTCGACGGCCTCGGTGAGGGTCTTGCCGCAGACGCGGCACCTGACCGGGCCGCGGGGCTTGCGGGCCCGCCCGGCCCCCCGCTCCACGCCGCCCCGGGCGCCGCTGCCCGGCCCGCCGCCCGGCGAGGAGCCGGGCCGCAGCCCGTCCAGGAAGCGGCTGGGGCGCCGCCCGCCGCGGCCGCCGGGCGAACGCGACAGCGCCCAGGACAGCGAGAGATGCCGCCGTGCCCGGGTCACGCCCACGTACAGCAGGCGGCGTTCCTCCTCGACCTGCTCGGCCGTCTTGGCGTGGGTGATGGGCATCGTGCCGTCGGTGAGGCCCACCAGGAAGACGGCGTCCCACTCCAGGCCCTTGGCGGCGTGCAGCGAGGCGAGCGTGACGCCCTCCACCGTCGGGGCGTGCTGGGCGGCGGCCCGCTGCATCAGCTCCTCGACGAAGGCGGCCAGCGTCGCGCCGTCCGGACGGGCCCGCTGGAAGTCCTCGGCCAGCCGCACCAGGGAGTGCAGCGACTCCCAGCGGTCCCGGACGGCGCCGGAGCCGGCCGGCGGCTGCGGCGTCCAGCCGGTGGTGGCCAGCACCGCGCCCACCTGCCCGGCGAGGTCGTCCGCGCCGTCGAGGGCCGCGTCGTTGCCCCCCGCGCGGGCGGCGCCGCGCAGCGCGAGGACGGCCTGCCGGATCTCGGGCCGGTCGAAGAACCGCTCGGCGTCGCGCATCTGGTACGGCACGCCGGCGTCGGCGAGGGCCTGCTCGTAGATCTCCGACTGGGCGTTGACGCGGTAGAGCACGGCGATCTCGCTGGCCGGGACGCCCTCGCCGAGGAGGTCCCGGATGCGGCGGGCCGTGGCCTCCGCCTCGGCGGGCTCGTCCGGGTGCTCGGCGTAGACCGGCTCGGGCCCGGGGGGCCGCTGCGAGACCAGTTCGAGCCGGTGCTCGGCGGCCCGTCCCCTCGCCTGGGCGAGCAGCCCGTTGGCCAGGTGCACCACCTGCGGGGTGGAGCGGTAGTCGCGCACCAGCTTCACGACGGTGGCGTCCGGGTGCAGGGTGCGGAAGTTCAGCAGGTGGTCGGGGGTGGCGCCGGCGAAGGAGTAGATGGTCTGGCTGGCGTCACCGACCACGCACAGGCTGTCCCGCTCCCCCAGCCACAGCCGCAGCAGCCGCTGCTGCAGGGGGCTGACGTCCTGGTACTCGTCGACCACGAAGTGCTGGTACTGCCGGCGGACGGTCTCGGCGATGTCGTGCCGGTCGGTGAGGATGCCCACCGTGAGCAGCAGCACGTCCTCGAAGTCGATGGAGCCGCGCTCCTGCTTGAGCTGCTCGTACGTGGCGTAGACCCGCGCCGTCTCGGCCGGGTCGCGCGGCGCGTCCCGCCCGGCCTTGGCCAGCGCCGCCGGATAGTCCTCGGGTGTGGTCTGCGTCACCTTGGCCCACTCGATCTCGCTCAGGACGTCGCGCAGATCGGCCCGCTCAAGACGCATGCGCAGCGCGCGGGACGCGGCCTCGGCCACCAGGGCGAACTTCCGCTCCAGCAGCCGGGGCGGCTCGCCGCCGACCGCCTTGGGCCAGAAGTAGTGAAGCTGGCGCAGGGCCGCGGCGTGGAAGGTCCGGGCCTGCACGCCGCCCGCGCCGAGCTGCCGCAGCCGCCCGCGCATCTCCCCCGCCGCCCGCTGCGTGAAGGTGACGGCGAGCACGGTCGCCGGCTGGAAGACTCCGGCCCGCACCCCGTACGCGATCCGGTGGGTGATCGCCCGCGTCTTGCCGGTGCCGGCCCCGGCCAGCACGCAGACCGGGCCGTGCAGGGTCGTCGCCACGGCGCGCTGCTCGGGGTCGAGCCCTTCCAGCACGGCGTCGGCGTCGCCATGGGCATCGGCTGAGCCATAAGGGGAAAGTGGGGCTGCTGCTGTCACGCACGCCATGCTGCCAGGTGGGTCGGACACGGCGGGGGCGTTGTCCACAGCCGGGCGGAATTATTCATACCCGGCGAGGCGTTGGCCTGGTGGCGCACGCGAGATGCACCGGAGATGTAAAGGAGCGCGAGCGACGATGGGCACCGTGACGATGTACAGCACCACGTGGTGCGGCTACTGCCGTCGGCTGAAGAGCCAGCTGGACCGCGAGGGCATCGCGTACACCGAGATCGACATCGAGCTGAACCCCGAGGCCGCCGCCCTCGTGGAGAAGGCCAACAACGGCAACCAGACGGTGCCCACCGTGGTCATCGCGCCCGCCAGCGGCGCGGCCGAGGTCACCATGACCAACCCGTCCCTGAAGGAGGTCAAGCAGGCCCTGGCGGCGTAACGCCGCTGCTCAGGCCAGCGGCTTGCCGTACCACATCTCCATCAGCCGCGCCGCGATGGACACCGTGTACGGCGGCAGCACCTCGCCCGACTCCAGCGCGGCCCGCAGGTCGTCCCGCGAGAACCAGCGGGCCTCGTCGATCTCCTCACCGTCCACCCGCAGCTCGGTTGATGTGGCGCGCGCCACAAAACCCAGCATCAGGCTGGAGGGGAACGGCCACGGCTGGCTGGCGACGTACTCGGTCTCGCCGATGGTGACGCCGACCTCCTCGAAGACCTCCCGCACCACCGCCTGCTCCACCGACTCGCCCGGCTCCACGAACCCGGCCAGCGTCGAGAAGCGGCCCTTGGGCCAGTGCAGCTGCCGGCCCAGCAGCGCGCGGTCCTCCTCGTCCGTCACCAGCATGATCACGGCCGGGTCGGTGCGCGGGTAGTGCTCCGCCCCGCACGCCGGGCAGCGGCGGATGTGCCCGGCCGCGGCGATCACGGTCCGCTCCCCGCAGCGCGAGCAGAACCGGTGCATCCGCTGCCAGTTCTCCAGCGCGACGGCGTGCACCAGCAGCTCGTTGTGCCGCTCCGACAGCAGCGCGGCGGCCTCGCGCAGCCCCGCCGGCCGCGCCAGGTCGTCCATCCGCCCCGGCAGCGAGTCCTTCTGCAGCGCGAAGTACCGCACGCCCTCGGGGTCGGTGCCCAGAAAGTACCGGTGGGCCTCGGTGAGGGGGGCGTCGAAGGACGGCATCATCACCAGCTCGGTCCGCCCCTCGCCGGTCTCCTCCACCAGCGCCTGGCCGCCGGAGACGACGAACACCCGGGTCGTGGGGTGGCTCCAGGCCGCCGCCAGCCACGCCTCGTCGAGGCGGTGGCCGGAGCCGCGGTCGATGCCGCCGGTGCCGGTGAGGGGGACGGGAGGCCGGACCGCGCTGTCCTGAGCCGGGGTGGTACGCATGGACAAAAGCCTAACCGGGCTCGTTCCACTCCCATGAGTCCTCCCCCAGCAGGATCCGCTCCAGCATGGCCCGGCCGGGCAGGATGGGCGGGCGCACCAGCTCGCCGCTGCGCACGTAGAGGAACGCCGCGGAGACGGCCGCCAGCGGCAGGCCGTGCCGCTCGGCCCACGCCAGCCGGTAGATCGCGAGCTGCAGCGGGTCGGCGTCCTGGCGGCGCGCGGTCTTCCAGTCCACGATCTCGTACGTGTCGCTGCCGGGCCCGGCCGGGCCCCGCCTGCGGTAGACGGCGTCGATGCGGCCCCGGATGACCCGGCCGGCGAGTTCGAGCTGGAAGGGCGCCTCGATCCGGTAGGGCGTGCGGCTGGCGAACGGCGTGCGCGCGAAGGCCTCCTTCAACGCCGCCAGCTCGCGCTCGTCCCGGATCTCGGCGTACTCCTCCGGGTCCTCGTCGGCGAGCCCGCCGGGCAGCTCGTCGGGGCCGAGCATGGGCAGCGCCAGGTCCTCGAAGCGCGACTCGACCCAGGCGTGGAACCGGGTGCCGCGCCGGGCGGCGGGCTGCGGCGGGCGCGGCATGGGCCGGGCCAGGTCGCGGGCGAAGCCCTCGGGGTCGGCGGCCAGCCGCTGCACCTGCGTCGCGGACAGCGACATCGGCAGCGGCACCTCCCGCACGGCCTGGCGGGAGCGGCGCAGCTCCCCGGCGAGCGCGGCGAGGTCGCGGTCCCAGGAGGCGAGGGTGCGCCGCTCCTCCGGCGTCAGCTCCTCGTCGTCCGCCCGGTCGTCCGCCTCGTCGTCCTGGTCGTCCTGGTCGTCCTCGTCGTCCTCGTCGTCCTCGAAGGCGGGGCCGTCGCGCAGGAACGCCAGCACCTGGTCGGCGGCCTCGCGGCGGCGGGCCAGCGCCTCCGGGTCCAGCGGCAGCGGCCACTCCGGGTCCCGCCCGCGCGCGGCCAGCGCCGGGTTCTCCTCGTCCTCCTCCGGCGGCTCGGCCCACGCCTCCACCTCCCCGTGGGCCGGGTCGTCCTCGCAGTGCCGCCGCAGCGCCGTCAGGTACTCCGAGGGGCCGCGCGGCCGCTTCTGGCTGGGCCCCCACCAGTGCCCGGAGCCCAGCAGCAGGGAACGCGCCCGCGTGAACGCCACGTACCCCAGGCGCAGCTCCTCCAGGCCCAGGTGCTCGGCGACCTCGGCCAGGTGCTCCTTGTGGGCGGCGGCCGTCCACTCCTCGACGGCCGGGAGGGTACGGGCGTCGCCGCGCAGCGGCTGCGGCAGGGCGCGGGCGTGCCGCAGCCAGGAGTCGCGCGACGGCTTGGCGGGGAAGCCGTCGGCGGTCAGGCCAGGCAGCGCCACCACGTCCCACTCGAGGCCCTTGGCCTTGTGGGCCGTCAGCACCTGCACGGCGTTCTCCCCGGCCGGGAGTGAGCCGTCGAGCCCCTTGTCGTACTGCTCGGCGGCGCGCAGGAAGGCGAGGAACGCCGGCAGGGTGACCTCGCCGTCGATCGCGGTGCCGCGCTGCCCGGAGGCGAATCCCGCGGCGATGTCGAGGAAGGCGCTCAGGGTCTCCCGCCGCCGTGCGGCGAGCGCCTGCGGGGAGGCCGACAGCTCCACCTCCAGGCCGGTGACGGCCAGCACCCGGTGCAGCACGTCCATCAGCGGGTCGCCGAGCGAACGCCGCAGCTCGCGTATCTCGGCGGCGAGATGGGCGAACCGGATGCGGGCCTCGGCGGAGAACGGCAGCCCGTCGTCGGCGTTCTCCCCTCCCTCCTCCTCCCCGACGAAGGTGTCGAGGGCGTCGGCGAGGGAGGTGAGCTCGGCCGGGTCGGTGCCCTCGACGGCGGCGGCCAGCCGCGCCGTGTCTGAGCCGTCCACCTCCGGCTTGCGCACCAGCAGCCGGGCGCGGCGGCCCAGCAGCGCCAGGTCGCGCGGCCCGACGCGCCACCTCGGGCCGGTGAGCAGCCGCACCAGCGGGGCGTTGGCCGTCGGGTCGGCCAGCACCTGGCAGACCGCCACCAGGTCGGCGACCTCCGGGAGATGCAGCAGCCCGGTCAGGCCGACGACCTCGACCGGCACGTCGCGCGCGACCAGCTCCCGCTGGATGGCGGGGAAGTCGCCCGCGGTGCGGCACAGCACGGCGATCTCGCCGGGCGCGGTGCCGGTGCGGACCAGATGCGCGAGGGAGTCCGCCAGCCAGGTCAGCTCCTCGGCGTGGGTGGGCAGCAGCGCGCACCGCACCCGCCCGGCGAGCTCGGCGCCGTCGGCCGGGCGCAACGGGCGCACCGCCGGGTGGCGTTCGCGCAGCGGGGCGGCCAGGTCGTTGGCGAGGGAGAGGAGGCGGCCGCCGCTGCGGCGGTTCTCGCTGAGGCTGTAGCGGGCGGCGGGGTCGCCGTCGCGCTGCGGGAAGTGGTCGGGGAAGTCGTCGAGGTTGGCGACGGAGGCGCCGCGCCAGCCGTAGATGGCCTGGCAGGGGTCGCCCACGGCGGTGACCGGGTGCCCGGTGCCGCCGCCGAAGAGCCCGGCGAGCATGATGCGCTGGGCGACGGAGGTGTCCTGGTACTCGTCGAGCAGCACGACGGCGAACTCCTCGCGCAGCGCCCGCCCGACCTCCGGCACGTCGCGGGCGAGCCGGGCGGCGTGGGCGATCTGGTCGCCGAAGTCGAGCAGGTCGCGGGCGCGCTTGCGGGCGCGGTACTCCTCGACGAGGCCGAGGAGCTGGCCGCGGCCTCGCGCCGCCTGGGGGATCTGGCGCAGCGCCTCGTTGGTCAGCTCGGCGTGCGCGAGCTCGGCGAGGAGGCGTTCGTCGAAGGCGCGCAGCGTCTCCGGCTCGACCAGGTGCTCGGCCAACTCGGCGTCCAGGGCGATGAGGTCGGCGACGATGCTGGTGAAGCCGCCCCTGCCGGGGGGTTCGAAGTCGGCGGGGGCGGCGCGCAGCACCTCGGCGGCGAGCTGGAAGCGGCCGGCGTCGGCGAGCAGCCGGGAGGAGGGCTCCACGCCGAGGCGCAGGCCGTGTTCGGTGATCAGGCGCCCGGCGAAGGCGTGGTAGGTGGAGATCTGCGGCTCGCCGCCCTCGGCGGAGACGATGCCCGCCTCGGCGAGCGCCTTGCGGACGCGCTCGGCGAGCTCGGCGGCGGCCTTGTTGGTGAAGGTGAGTCCGAGGACCTGCTCGGGGGCGAGCTGGCCGGTGCCGGTGAGCCACACGACGCGGGCGGCCATGACGGTGGTCTTGCCGGACCCGGCGCCCGCGACGATCGCCTGCGGGGCGGGGGGTGCGGTGATGCACGCCAACTGCTCCGGGGTGAACGGGATCCCGAGGAGTTCCGCGAGCTCCTCGGGGCGGGTGAGGGGTCCTGGCACGCGAGTGAGACTAACGGCGGGGACTGACAGTGGTGGCGGGCCCGGGGTTCGGG